>JAFCDH010000016.1 GCA_017609795.1 Candidatus Pacearchaeota archaeon
ATCACAACCCAAAATTTTCCACAAAATTTTCAATGATTTTATATTCTTCTAAAAACTCATATCCTTTTTGGGTTAATGAAAAAGTCTTTTTTTCTTTTTCATCAATATCTAATTTAATAAAATCCTTAGAAATTAATTCATTAATATAATCTTTAAACATTTGAGGAGATAAATTAGAAGCATATAATAATCTTGTTGGTTTAATCTTTCTATTATCTTTAATTGCATTAAGAATATCTTTAATTACATCAAGTCTTTCTCTTTTCCTTGCCATTTTTTTATTTAAATTTTAGTTTGGATCATAACCTTTTTAAAAGGTTTGTTTTTTTTTGAAATCTGATAAGCTCAATCAAGAGATTATCTGAATAGTTTTCTCTCAGTAGCATCTCGTTATATTTTATAAGATTCCAGTATTTATTCATTCACTTTTTCTTCGTCATTTTAATAACACCATATAAAAAGATTAAAAAAACAATTACATTAATAACATAGATATTTGCAACCCACCTTAATCTCAAATCTAAAAAAGATGAAAAAACAAAATTTAAAATCCAAGCAATAAAATTTAATACCATTATTATAAAATATAATCTTAAAAATCTGTGTTTTTTATCCCCTTTTTTATAATTATTATAACTAATTACACTTGCTAGAAAAAACAAAATAATTTGTGAGAAAAATAAGAAACTATACCCACCCCATAAATAATCTAAACTAACAATTATAATTGCTAAAATATAAAAAATTAAAATTCTATAATTAAGTAAAGAACTAACTTCTTTAGAATCTTCAAATCTTTTCCATAATAAACTATAAAACAAACAAAAACCTCCCATTATCATAAAAAATTCAAAAATCATCCTCATTGGATCAAAATAGCGAGGGTTTGCTAAAAGATATCTAAATACAAATGCAACACCATAAAAAAAGAAGGCATTTCTAAAATACCTGATTCCTTGATATGAACTAATTCTAAAAAGCCGGTCTGTTTTAAAGACAATAATAAGACAGATAAATGCTATTACAATTGAATAAAAGAATCTAAATAATTCCTTGTTCTGGGCAATAAATTGATATATTTCTGAGTACATAAAATCACATCTTTTTTTATTTATTTAAGGTTTTATATGAACTAATATAGATTATTACTACATATCTAATATATTTACTTTTGTTTCTTACGCTTTATAAACAAATTTTCTTTTATATAATCATAAATATGATTAAATCTGTATGAGTATTTAATCATGCTAGAAAATCTTTCAAAAGATTTTCTATGTTCAATAATCAAAAAGGAGGAAACCTAATTTCATATTTTTGTTTTGGTGATGCAAAAAAATTTGTCACAATATGATGGCTGAATCTTCAAATATCCTGCTGATAAATTCCCTTTGACTCTTTTTCAATCAATAGCATTATCCAAAAACATTGAAACCAAGTAAAGCTGTAAAATGAAAAAACAAGACCCTCCCTAACAAATAAAATAAGGTCAAACCAGGCCTTGTTAGATGTCAATTATAATAGATTAAGGCAGTCTGTTTTAAGGCCTGGTTTATTTATATCTTTTTAAGATTTTTAGCTAAATTAGCTCTCTTTTTAAGCAATATTGTAATTTTTATTGTTTTCTGGCCAGTTTTCAAGGGATTTTTAATCTTTTCACCAATCTTTGCAGATATAATTTTATTTAATAAATTCATAGGAATATTTTTCTCTTTTGAAACCTCTAATTGTCTATGCAAAGCTCCTTTTTTCATTTTAGTTTTTTGAATCCATTTTTTTATCATTTTATACTTCTCTTAATAGTCTTGACTATTTAACTAATTTGCCTATAAAATTAGGAATCTCAGATAACCTAATTTTCTTATAAATTAATATGTCATAAATTTTATTAGCTTTGAATATGAGTAACTTAAAAGATATTTATTAGATATAAATAATAAAAGAAATTTAGGGTGGACTTGTCCCCTTAAATAAATCTAAATTCACCCAATTTTATTTTCAAATTTCTTTCTAAACACATATTTTGCTACTAATGAAAATAAATAAAAAGCCATTGCTATTCCAAGAAAAGAAAAGCCCATTGTAAAAATCTTGCCTAAATTTGTTTTAGGAACCAAATCCCCATAACCTATAGTTGTTGCAGTAATAGTTGTAAAATAAATAGAATCCATATAATTCCAACCCTCTACTTTACTATAAGCAAAAGCCCCTAAAAAAAGCAAAGCTATAAAAATTGAAATAGGAATAATAATTCTTTTTGGCAATTTCACTTTTTTATTCAACACTTTTTTTAATTAATCCTTTTTTAGGTATTTTCATATATTAATTAAGAATCTAGGATTTAATAAGTTTTGGTTATCTAAACCTTATTTTTTATTTAATTTTAAAAAAATTAACTAATCTGAATATCTATAAAACTTAAATCTATTTAGATAAAAAGAACAAGCTATTCATAATATCCCCTAATTGAATCTATTAAATTCTAGAATATAAAATAAAGTATACAATCAAAACTCTTATAAAGAAGTTCGCACAATTAAATAAATGAACACACAAGAATTTTTAAAAAAAGTTGAAACAGAAATTAAAATTTCTAAATTATCAACTTATACTTTAAGAAATTATTTAGATTTCAATAAAAAATTATTAAAATTTACAAACAAACAACCAGAACAAATTGAACAGCAAGATACAAAATATTTTCTTGCAGATAAAATGACAGATAGAGCTTCAAGTTCAATAATTTTGTTTTTAGCTGCAATTAAATTTGCATATTCTAATGTTCTTGGAAAAGATCCTACTGCAGGAATCAAACGTCCAAAAAAAGAAAACAAAATCCCAGTTGTTTTAACAAAACAAGAAGTAGCAGAATTATTAAAAAAAATAGAAACCTTAAAAAGCAGATTAATGCTTCAATTATTATACTCTTCTGGACTGCGTGTTTCTGAGATAGTTAATTTAAAAAAATCAGATTTAGATTTTAATGAAAACACAGGATGGGTAAGAGCAGGAAAAGGAAAAAAAGACAGAATGTTTATTATTTCTAAAAAATTATCAAAAAAACTTGAAAAATTTATTAATAAAAATCTTGATTGGAATTTTGTTTTTTCAAAAACAAATCCTTTAACAACAAGAAACATTCAAAAAATCGTACAAAAAACAGCTCAAAGAGCAGGTATTGATAAACAAGTTCATCCTCATACTCTTCGCCATAGCTTTGCAACACATCTTTTAGAAGATGGAGTGGATATCAGAATCATCCAGAAATTACTTGGGCACAAAGATATAAGTACGACAATGATTTACACCCATGTTTCATCCAAAGAACTTAAAAAAATAGAAAGTCCGTTTGATAGCCTATAGTAAAGTTTAAATAGAGAAGTGTCCTATTAATTATTGATGGAAAGATAGACAGAAAAAGAGATTGATTTCTTAAAAAAGAATTATTCAAAAAACTTGGATAAAAGTCTTAGCAAAAGCCTAAAGAGAAGTGTCAAAGCAATCAGTTGGCAAGCATATAAATTAAAATTAAAAAAGGATTACAATTTTTATTGTAAGTCTAAAAAAAAATATAAAAAAGGGTTTACAAAAGAGATTTTTGAAGATTTATATATTGTTAAGAAAAGATCTATTAGAGAAATTGCAAAGATGCTTAATCTAGGGAAAAATACTATAGATTATTATTTAAAAAAATTCAACATTCCAAAACGTACTCGTTCAGAAGCAAGTAAGTTAGGCATGATAAAATATTCTAATTGGAGAAAGGGATTAACTAAAGAAAAAGATAAAAGATTAGTCATCATCGCAAAAAAAGCTAAAAAAACCTTAGCTAAAAAGAGAAGAGAGAGATTAAAGAAGATAGAAGAAAGATGGGGAAAACCTATAAAAGAAATCATCAATGAATTATATTGGAATCAAAATTTAACACAACAAAAAATAGCTAAACAGATAGGATTATCAAGAGATTTAATAATCCACTTAATGAAAAAACTTAATATTTCTAAAAGGCCTAATTATGAATATATCTCTGGATTAAAAGGCCAAAATCATCCAATGTATGGAAAAAAATGGGAAGAGGTCTACAGCACTAAAGAAGCAAAAAAGAAAGAAACAAATGTCTCTAATATCGCGTCGCAATATTATCAGAAGATTGAAGAATCATGAAATGCCATTTTTAAGTACCAAAATAGAAAAGAGAATCGCGAGAGAGCTTGATAAAAAGAGTATCTCTTTTATTCCTCAATATGTCATAGGAAAGAGATTTGTATGCGATTTTGCAATTCCTGTTTTTAATATTATAATAGAATGTGATGGAGATTATTGGCACGCAAATCCAAAGATCTATAATCACTCTAAATTAGATTATAGACAAAGAAATAAAGTAAACAGAGATAAATTTAAAAATAAATGTTTAAGAAAGAAGGGATGGAAAGTTTTTAGATTTTTTGAATCAAATATTAACAAATCTCCTCAAAAATGTATAGATAAAATCTTTAAGGAAATAAAAAAACAATTAAAAATCCTTTAGATAGCTTATAATTCATTCCCCAAGTTCTTTTGATGCAATATCTTGATGACCTTGTTCAGCATGTATTAAAGCAACATAAAAATTTTTCACATTTTCATTTTCTGCATTTTCAAGAAATTGCTTATATTTTTCAACAGCACCTTTTTCAAGTTCTTTTGTTCTTTCTAAATCTTTTTCAATAGATTCTTTTGGCTCTTCTCCTTTAAGTTCAGGAATTTCCATTTTAAGAAATTTTGCTGCTATTTCTAAATGTTCTTTTTCAGTTCTAGCCAATTGTTTAAAGAGCCTGTTTTGTTTTGAATATTTTTCTTGACTATCACTTACTTTTTGATAATATGCTGTAGCATTAAGTTCTAAATTAATAGTTTCTTGCATATCTTTTTTTTCTTCCTCATTTAAATCTGTCTTCCACAACTCCTTAAATTCTTCTACACTTTTTAAATAATTTTTAGGAGCTCCGCAAAAAGGACAGTCATCTGGAGCTTCACCACCAATATAAGGCTCTCCGCATATTTTACACACATAAAGATTTACCATATTATATAAGAATTCTAAGGGTTTTTAGATGTTTTCTTTTAATTTAATCAATTTCAACAATATATTTTCCTACACCTCGTTTTCTGTTTACAACCCTTTTCCAAACAGCATGAGGATATTTTACAGTTATATTTTTAATCAAATCAAAAGATTTTTCTAATCCAAAATTTAATCCTCCTACAAGTCCAAATGAAATCTCAATTATCATTCTTTACACCACCTTTACAATAAAGATAATCAAAAATCTTTTAAATATAAAACTATATACTAAAATATATATTTTAATCTGTTATGTATTTATATACTGAAAATCTAAAAAGTAGTGACATTTAATTTGATAGTGGTGAAGGCATTTTTTTAAGTTTAAGAAGAATTATTTATTTTAAGCAATTATTTCTTATATTTTTTTTCAATTTCTAAAATAATATCTGCATAAAGAAGTCCTTTTTCAAGATCTTGATTATTAATATATTCCCATTGTTCACGAGCTTCTTTAACCATCCCAATACTACCATATCCTTTAAGAGCCAAAACTCTCTCATCAATTTTTCCACTTTTAGATAAGTCATCTGCTTTTTTCCTAATACTTTCTTCTAATTTAGTCCCTTGATAATTAGTATGAGCATACCCTCCAAGAGTGAAACCATTACATCCAGAAGCAGTTAATAATCCTGATAATGCAAGTCCAGCCAACCCTTTTCTTAATTTTCCCATATATTTGCAGATTTTTTCAGTTTAAAAATAAATGTATTTCTTAGAATATATGTTGATTAGGTATATTTTTATTATAATTATCTTTATAATCTTTAGATTTTCTCATGATTTTGAGGAGCTCTAATTGAAAATGAAAAATATACTTGAATGTAGTCTTCCTCCAGGAGGGATTTTAGAGGATTTTTTTTTGAAAAGAGTTTTGAAAACAAACAAAATTTTAGCTGAATTTGAATTTAGAACCAAGAATTTTATTCAGAATCAAAAAGAAGCTCTAGACCAAATAATAGAAAGAAATGAAGGAACTCGTTGGGGGAGAGACCACAAATTTTCAAGATTAAACCATAAAAATTGGAATTCTATGCCTGTTATAACTTATGAGCAAGTAGAGCCTTATATGAATAGGTTAAGAAATGGGGATGTTTATGCATTGACAAACGAGGTTCCTGAAGCACTTGCTTTAACAAGCGGAACTAGTTCTACTCCCAAATTTATCCCCCTAACTGAATCCTCTATTTCAAACCAGAAAAAAGGAGCAGATGTTTGGAATTTATCTTTAAGAGAGAGATGTTCAAAACAGGTTAATAAAATTTTAATATTAAGTGGCGGTTCAAGAAAAAAAAAATTAGAAATTCTTCCTGTAAAATCTTATACAGATATTGTTAAAGCAAAACAACCAGGATATGTCCAAAAAAGAATGATTTTTTCAAAAGAAGTAGAATCTGTTTCAGATTTAGAACATAGATTATTAATTGCTGCACAACAAGCATTTATTAGACAACCAACCCTATTAATAAGTGTTAATCCTATAACAATCTTAAAATTATTAGAATTAACAGATGAAAATAGAGCAGAAATTGGAAGAGCAACAGTGAAGGGGAAATATATAGGAACAGACATTAATACAGGTGAGATTAAAAATAAAAACACAATCTTAGGGAATATATTTAGTAAAAACCCCTTAGATTCTTTAAAATTTATTGGAACCTGGCTTGGAGGAACTCAACATTTATTTATTGATGAATTAAAAAACAAAGGTTTTAATATTCCCATGAGAGATTTAGGATATATGGCAACAGAAGGAAGATTTTCAATTCCTATAGAAGACAACACCCCTAGAGGCATTTTAAATCCTTTTGGACATTATTATGAATTTGCAGAATTAAATTCAAGAAATCTTCTTCCAATTCAGGAATTAGAGCAGGGAAAAGAATATAACATTATTGTTACAGGAGAAAATGGATTATATAGATATGATATACAAGATATAATTAGGATGGAAGGGAGATATAATGAGGCTCCAATAATAAGCTTTATGAGAAAAGATGAATGCTTTTCTTCTTTAATGGGAGAGAAAATTCATGAAAATCATGTTGTAGAATTATTAAAACAATTAAAGACAGAAAGGGGGTTTTTAATAGCAAGAACAGATCCGCCACATTATGAATTAACATTAAATGGGGGGGGCATAGAAAAAATAAAACCAGAACTTGCAGACAATTTACTGCAAAAAATTAATCCAGAATATGCTCAAAAAAGAGAAAACAACAGATTACAATCTTTAGAATTAAACTATCTAGAAAAACCAACTTTTGACAATCTAGATAAAAGAATAAATCCAAACCAAGAACATGATAGATATAAGAAGAAGTATCTGGTTCCTTATGGAAAATTAGAGGAAAAATGAAAACAAATAATTATTCAGGTTTAGGATATAACTTATTTAGAAGTTAATGAAGAAGATAATTTAAAAGAAATCTTAGAACAAGTTGGAGAAATTATAAAAGAAGAAGGATATATTTTAGCTAATAGACCTTTTTTACAAATATCAGGCAAAAATACTGAACAAACCATATATATCGGAAAGACAACCGGACAAAAAACAAATTATATAACAGGACATTGGAAAGGTAAGGTTCAATCTGTAGAATATCTTGCAAAATTAGATATTTTCTCAAGAGATCATTTTGTCACAGAAATCTATAGGATGAAAAACTTAGATGAAATAGCAGATTTAGGAGATAAAATTAAAAAAGTAACTAACACAAGACCCAAAATTTGTCTTAGACAAAATAAACTTCAAAATAAGTTTTTATTCTCAAAATAAATTCTCAAATTAACTCAACTTTTTCAATATCTCTATCAAAAAGATATAAATTAATTCCTAATCCTGGAGTAGTATAATCAAATTTAACTCTTCCCATATATCCTGTGCTTGGATGAATATCTGTTGGATCTTGTTTTAATAGTCTAGTCGAATAACACCCCTCATTTAAAAAAGGATGAGTTATTGAAGCAATATGTAGTAATGCGGATGAGAGAAGGCTTGTTTCTCCAACTAAACTTCCAATCATATATTCTTTATCTCTTTTTTCCCATATATCAATTATATCTAAAGTTCTTAAAATTCCTCCATTTTTTCCAACTCTAATTGAAGCTGCATCAAAATCAATTGTTTTTGCATTCTCTAAAGAAACTAAAGATTCGTCTGCTAAAAATTTAACTCCTTCCCATTGTGGGTTTTTAACATTTGTAGGAAAAGGCTGTTCAATATAATTAATATCAGATTTTGCTCTTATTAAAAGACTTGCAAGTTCATCATGAGTTAAAGAACAATTCCCATCTAATCTAAAAGTCCTTGGCTTAATAAATCTATTTCTAAATTTATGAATTTTTTTAGGATCTGTATTTGCGGTTATTTTTAATTTAATATCTAATATGCCTGCAGAACAATAAAAATTCTTTTTCCAACCAGCAGTATTTAATCCCATAGGTCCTGAAGTAACTTTAGGTCTTTTTGTTCTTCTATATTTTAATTCGTAACATAATACTCCAGAAAGACTTTTTCCTTTTGATTTTCCATATAAATCTAGTAAAGCCATGTCTAATCCACATAAAGAAGCCATATCTTTTGAATCCTCAGTTTCACATTCTTTTAAAAAATTAGCAATCTCTTCTAAATTCCTAAACTCTTTAGGAAGATTTAAAACATATGTTTTTAAATTTTCTGCAACTTGTTCAGGAGTCTCTCCTGTGACATATTCCCGAGGTAAACACTCTCCAAATCCTGTATGTTTCTCTCCTTTTAATTCAAGAAAAATAGTATCATTATGATGCCTTTCAAAACTTCCGTGTTTAAAGGACTTTTTTAAATGAAGTTTTGCTTTGTATAATGAAGCTTTTTTAATTTGCATAATTAATTTATGATTAATAAATTTTTAAAGATTATAGAATGGAAAAATATATATTAGAGTTTTAATTCAAACTTTCTCGCCAATATATAAAAAACATTTTGGTTTTATACCAAAAGAAGTTTGAATTAGATAATTTTTTGAATATTTTTCTTCAAATCCTACTTTTGAACAGTCTTTTATATAGTCTTCTAATCCATAGGCAGTATGTATTTGCATACAATTATCCTCTTCTCTCATTACTTTTCTTTCATTAGCTTCTGTAAATATCTCTTTTATAAATTCTGTTTCATTAAAATTTTCTTTATTAATCCAAGAAAGATTATAATCTATAATAATTATTTTTCCAGAAGGTTTAAGGCTTTTATGAAGAATTTCTAATTCTTCTATTCTTTCATAACCCGGCTCTTCATCTGAAAAGTCATGTAAAGTAAAAAAAGAGGTTGCAATGTCAAAATAAAATTTTTTTAATTTTCTTGGTTTAAATATATATGTAAGATTATCATATTTATGTTTTTTATCAACCTTTCCAAGAGTTTTTGTATGTTTAAAATGAGTGATTTGCGTTTCTGGATATTCTCGTGCAAGACTTACTGCAAAAATAGCTTGTTTATAACTTCCTAAATCAAGTATTCTATTTTGAGTTGAAGTTAAAACTTTAAGAATGTTTTTTTTAGCATCCTCAAACATTTCCCTATTATTTTTATATAGCTTAGGAGTTTCTATACTTTGTTGTGTTTCATCAATTTTTATTGTTTTCATAGTAATATAGCCTTAATTTTGTTTTTTAGGTTTTATTGTATTTAAAAAAAATTTTAAAATATATTTAAAGTTTATTGTTTTATAAATTTAACTATGTCTTTTATCATTTGATTCTTAGGGCTCCCAAAAAATATTGTATGTTCCCCAGGGTATTCTATTATTTTTGGAGGTTTTCCAAATTTTCTAAGTGTTTTTTTAGTTTTTTTAATATCAATAATATCATCACTAGAAGCTAATAAAACTAAACTAGGAATTTTAATCTTATCTAAATTTTGTTTAATTTTTTTTAATAAATTTTCACCTTTAATATAAGTATCTGAATTAGGCGAACAAGTTCTTAATTTATCTTCATTTAAAAATCTAAGATATTCTGAATTATCTGTAAACATTCTATTTTTTTTAATTGGGCTTTTTGTGTTTGTTTGAACACCTAAACAATCCAACACAATACTTATTGTTTCCAAACAATTTGGTTTAATTTTCATATTAAAACCAGGGGAAATGTAGACTAAGCTATCAATTTTTTCTGGATTTTTTATAGCATAATTTGTTGATAATCTGCTTCCAAAACATAAAGAGGCAAGATTAATGTCTAAATCAGGATTTTCATCTTTTGCAATATTAATAATCTTATTAATATCTTCTAACCAACTATTAGAACTTCCTTTAATCCTTGTGTTTAAGCCAGAACCTCTCCTGTCTAATCCATAAACAACAATGCCTTTTTTTGCTAATTCTTCTGCAGGCTTATCAAACCACCCACTATGGCTTTCTAATCCATTTAAATAAATTAAGATTTCTTGGGAATTTTCAGTTTTCCATTTTGAATAAGCAATCTTTTTATTTTTATTTTCAAAATTATTAATAGAAAAATCTCTGTTTTCAAGTTCTAAATTATCAAGGAGATAGACAAGCCTTGCTTTTTCTGGAAAACTGCTTGTTTTAGAGATAGTTTTGATTGCATATTCTTTAAATGCAGAGCTGTTTGCAGTTAAATTGCTTTTGTATATCTTAGGAAGGTTTGCACATCCTGAGAGAAGGATTCCAGCCAATCCTCCTAAAATCCATTTTTTAATCTTTTTTTTCATCTTCATTAAAATACCTCTTTAAAGGTTCAATATAAACAATCCTTGTCATATCTCTAATTCTTGTAATCTGTTTACTCCCAACCATTTTTTCAATCAACCCCAATGTTCCTTTCATTGCTTTGTATGTTGCATCGTTTGCTTTATTTTGCTCTTTGACATATTTTTCATACTCTTTTTTTGTGTAAGCAGCTTGATGAAGTTGTTTGACATAATCTTGCTTTTGTTCTTTTGTTTTTAAAACACCTACTTCAACTTCTTTTTCTGCATTTAATAATCTATAAAAATTTGCTGTTTTTATCCTACTCCATTCCTGAAAACTTTTTGCAACCTTTTTATTTAGGTAATTAACTCTTGATAGGCCTTTAGATGTTTCATGTTGTTTTTTTGAAAGCTGTTGTCCAAGTGAAACATATTCTTTTTCAGGTATTTTATCAAAAGGTTTATCTTGATATTTAAAAGCTAAATCTAAACATAATCTATGCCCTGAAGAATATCTTTCTAAAACTCCTTTTTTACCATGTTTTTTCTTTAATTTTTGGAAAGTATTTGATTTAGGAGTAACTCTTTTTAAATAAGAATCTAAAAAATCTACTATTATTATTTCATCTAAGGTTTTGTAGTAAAATGGTTTTTTTTCTTTCGTTTCTTTTTTTTCCTCACTTTTAAGATTTTCTCCTAAAAATAGTAATCCCACAAGTCCTCTTTTAAGGATTTCTCTTCGATTAAGTTCTTTTTCCATTTTATAAATTTAAAATTATACTATATAAATATTATTACACTATAGTAATGATTTTAAACAAAATCCCTTAAGAAATAATTAATTCACTTCTTTTCCACATCCCCTTTCTTAATATCAGTTTCTGTTATTTTTCCAATTTTTTTTCTTGTTGTTTTTGGCAAATGAACTATTGCATAACCACATGCAACAAATATAATTGCTACAAAAAGAAATAAAAACGAACAAGTGCCTGTTTGTACTTCTGAACAAGAATCTCCAAAACATAACCATTTACATAAAAACCGATCAAAAACTCCCCAAAAAAACCCAAATCCTTTTAAACCAAAGCCTACCCCATTTTTAATCACATTAAAATTTACCATATTTTTATTAGTTAATTGATTTTTAAAAACTTAACTGATGTTTTAAGAATTAGAAAATATTTATATTCCTATGAATTATTAAGAAGTACACAACAAAAGATTAAGTAGTCTAAACTAAACTTAATCTACTCAATTGTAAAGCTTAAAGATTTATAAATTTTAGAAAAATAAAACACAAAAAATTCATAAAAATAAAAGATAAGAAAATTCATAAAAATAAAAGATAAGAAAATTCATAAAAATAAAAAAAACACAAAAAATTCATAAAAATAAAAGATAAGAAAATTCATAAAAATAAATAATCCAAAACCTTTAAAATCAAAATAAATTAAGATTTATAATGAGAGAAATGATTTCCTTAATAACAGGAGCTTCTAGTGGGATTGGAGCAGAATTTGCATTTCAATTATCTGAAAAAGGTTATAATCCAATTCTTGTTGCTAGAAGACAAGAGAAACTAGAAAAACTAGCTAAAGCTTTAGAAAAAGAATATTTAGTTCACCCAAAAGTTTTATCTGCAGATTTATTAAAAGAAGAAGATTTAGAAAAAGTTGAGGATTATATTTCTGGTTTAAGTCATTTAGATTTTTTAGTTAATAGTGCAGGCTTTGGTATTCCAGGAAAATTTCAAGAGGTTTTTTTAACTAAATCTTTAGATATGCTTGATCTTCATGCTGTTGTTCCAACTCGTTTATGTCATACAGCAATTCAAAAGATGGATAAAGGAAATATAATCAATGTTTCTTCTTTGGCTTCTTTAATCAACAGACCAGGATATACAGTCTATTCAGCAACTAAATCTTATCTAACTGTTTTTTCCCAAACCTTACAAAAAGATTTAGGAGAAAATATAAAAGTACAAGCCTTGTGTCCTGGATTCACACATACACCTTTTCATTACACTAAGGAATACAAGGATAAATCAGGTTTACAAAAAATCCCTGCTTTTTTATGGATGGATGTTGAGGAGGTTGTAAAAAGCTCACTTAAAGAATTAGGAAAAAAAAGACACAAGGTGGTTTATATACCTGGTTTTAATAATCGTTTTTTTCTAAGTTTAATGAACAATAAAATAATTTCCCCTTTAATTTGGAGGTATTATGATAAATGAACAAAAAAAAGCCCATTAAATTTAGAACAAAATTAACAATAGGAATTATTTTAGCAGGATTAACAGCAGGTTGTTCTCTTCCAAAACCTAAATTTGATATGAAAACTTATGCAGATAATTTTTGGAAAAAAAGTAGTTCTGTCGCAGATAAATTAACTTTTTGGAATAATCAAGAGCCTTCTTCTTATTCTCCTGCAATTTATGGGTTTGGAGGATTAGCTGTTTTTGGAGATGGGCAAACAGATAATGTTTTAGCTAATATTTGTCCAACATTAGAAGTTTCAGATTGTCATTATCATAAACTTGGTAAATGGCCAAAAATAATGCATAGAATTAAATACCAGTATAAAACAGGACACCCAATTATATTTATAGGCCATAGTGCAGGATGTGGTGAAGCAGTTAATGTTGCAAATGAATTAAAAAAAATAGGCATGCCTATTGGAATGATTTTCTTAGATGCATCTTATTTAAATTCAGGTTTATATAAACCAAATTGTAAAATTCCAAGTAATGTATATAGAATTGAAAATTATATTTCAAAAGGCCCCTATAAGGGTAAAGAATTAGAAGATTCTGATTTTGAAGGCAATAATCTTATGAAAGCAAAGTCTTTTAATTTTCGTTTAAATACAAGCCATGTTGGAATGACCAAAAAATTTCAAGATAAATATATTGATAGTGTACAAAGAATTTTAAGTGATTATCATACAAGAATCAGAAGATGATTTTAAAGAGTAATAGATTAATACTTATATCTCTATAAAAGATTATGAGATAAAAATGATAAGCTTAGGGCATACACAATAAAAGAACACAGCTTAAAGATTTATAAGACTATAAATAAGAATTCAAATTCCAGAATAAAAATAAAATTAGTAAAAAATACAATAAGATATTAACATCAAAACTCTAAAAAGATTTCTAATCTTAAAACATAGAAATCTTTTTAATACATTCTTTATTGAAATTTATACTTAAAAACACTTAATACATAAAAAAAGAAATTTAAAAATGGTGATTTACTCTCATTCAAGACTTTCAACATTTGAACAATGCCCTCTTCAGTTTAAATTAAAATATATTGATAAACTTAAACCAGAAATTAAGGAAACAATAGAAGCTTTTCTTGGACATCAAGTTCATGAAACTTTAAGATTTGTTTATGAACAAGTAGCAAGGGGAATTATTTTACAATTAGATGAAGTTCTTAAATATTTTATTGAAATCTGGAACAGAGAATTTAACAATGAAATTAAAATAATAAAACAAGAGTATGATGCAGAACATTATTTTCATAAAGGCATTAAATTTTTAATAGATTATTTTTGCAAACACTCTCCTTTTAAAGACAACACTATTGCAACAGAAAAAAGAATTATGATTAATTTAGATTTTGAAGGAAAATATAAACTTCAAGGATATATTGATAGGTTAGTTCATAATAAAGATACTAATATTTATGAGATTCATGATTATAAAACAAATGGATTTTTAAAATCCCAAGAAGAATTAGATAAAGATAGACAATTAGCTTTATATGCAATGGGAATTAAAAATAATTTCGAAAATGTAAAAGAGGTTCATTTAGTCTGGCATTTTCTTGCCTTTAATAAAAAAATAATTTCAAAAAGAACAGATCAAGAACTTGAAAGCCTAAAACAAGAAATAATTGAATTAATTAATAAAATTGAATCTACAACAGAGTTCCCTCCTAATCCAAGCAAATTATGTAAATGGTGTGGATTTAGAAATAATTGTTATTTGTTTAATTCTAGTTTTAAAACAGAAAACATTCAAAATAACTTAGAATAAAAATAAAATCATTCTTCTTTATTTTCTTCTTTCTCCTTTTTTACTTCTACAGAATCTTCCGGAGAAGAATAAATAAGTTGTATAATAGAATGAAGTCCTCTTAAAATAAATTCTACAACAAAAATAAATATAATAAACATTAAAACATTGGTAAATAAAGAAGGAATTTGAGAAATTTTCATAATTAAAGTATCTACATTGAAAAAATTAGTACCTAAAATAAACATTGCTAAAACTGTAAATGGAAGGATTTTTGCAAGATCTTTTGATAAATCCTCACTTATATAAGCACTTATTCTTGTTGAAGCAATAATTGCTGCAGAAATTAAAAGTATTTGTTGAGCACTTTGTGATTCAGATAAAATTAATAAAAACATAGAAAAGATTGCAAACCAAAATAACACTAAAAAAGGCAAGATGATTATATACTCAATAGTATAAAGAATAACTGCAAAAATTTTTTCTAAACTAGGATATTTTGAATGATTATATTGTCTTAGATTTAATTCAATTATATCCCTGCTTGCAAGAAATTTATAAAATTTCCAGACAAATATAGAATATATTGCAATAAAAAAAGTATATAAAAACAGAGTAACTAATATCCTGTATTCTTCAGGAACTGAGTTTACTATTCCTTGAAAAAAACCTGCAATTAAATCAAATACCATTTTGCCTCTTTTTATACTAGTAATTATAAATAAGAATTAATAAATGTTATGGATTTTGAGAATTTGTTAAAATAATATCAATATCTTAATGAAATATTACTATGAAGAAGACACACTGAATTTACTCATCAACTTAGCTTTAAGATTATAAAAGAGATTAAATTTATAAGAGATAAGTTAAAATACAAATCATCTAAAACTCTTCTGCCTCTTCTTTCTAGCCTTACTGTCTCCAGGTTTGTTTGGTTCTTTTCTTCTTGTATCAGCAACCAAAAGATTTTTATCATAAGCAGTAAAAGCTCTTTTTAATTCTTCAGATTTAGTAAATTTAACTAAAGAACGAGCAAGAGCTAATCTTGCGGCAGAAATCTGGCTTTCACTACCTCCTCCCTTAATATTGATTTTAATATCAAAATCAAAATTTCCTAAAACTTTCTTAGCAATTTCAATAGGTTCTTTTATTGTTAGTCTTCTAAAAAAATCCAAATTTTCATAAGGTTTTTTATTAATCAAAACTTTTCCATTGCCTTTTTTAATTGTAGCTTTTGCTATTGCTTTTTTTCTCTTTCCACTTATTGTTATGTTTTTTTCTATTTTTGTCATTTTTAAATCCTCTCTGAAAGTTGTTTTAATTCAATATATTTATTAGGTTTAGTTTTTTTTGATTTAATCATCTTTTCATTTTCAAGTTTCTTAGGAATTCCTTGATAGCATTTAATTCTTAAAAAAGCTTGTTTTCCTTGCCCTTTTCTAAAATCAGGAAGCATACCTCTAATTCCCCTTTTTAATATTTTATAAGGAATTCTCGAAAGTTTTGGACCTTTTAAAGAATGTCCGCCTTTTTGTTTAATTATCTTATATTTTTTAAGAATATCTTTTTTATTCCCACTAATGATAACTTTTTCAGAATTTACAATTGTAATTTCATTTCCTTCTAATGCTTTTTTAGCAGCAAAACTACAAATTCTTCCAAAAACTGCTCCATTTCCATCAATTATTATTTTTGCCATTTTGTATTTTATTTATCTCTTAATCTTTTATTAAATAGATTAATTTTTTCCTAAATTTATTTAATCACCTCAACACCTTCCAACTTTTTATTTTTTTCAATAGCTTGTTTTATTGTAAATATTTTGCACCCTGCTTTACTAAGTTTTTCTTTAGCTTGTTCTGAAAAACTTAAAGCAGCAATTTTAATCTTTTTCTTTATATCTCCTTCTCCAAGAACTTTTCCAACAATAAGAACCTTTTCATGTTTTATTTTATCTAAATCACTTAAATTAACTCTTTTTTGTCTTCTTGTAGATCCTGATAACTTCTTTGCTAAATCCAAAAGATTATTTTTCTTAGCTAGTTCAATAGTTGCAATTAATTCTGGATTTGTTTTTTTCTTTGTTCTTTTACTGATTTTTGTTTTTGATATCATTTTCTTTATATTATCTCAGATAGAAATTAGTTTTTAAAGGTTTCTAAAGAATCTTTTTTACATATCAAAACTACATAAGGAATATAAACAATCTATTAAATAAATATTTATAAATTACAAAACAATCAAAATATAATCAAAAGAGAGAAAATCAAATGAAAGTTTTAGTTACTGGTGGAGCAGGTTATTTAGGAAGTATTGTTGTATCTGAATTAGTGTCAAAAGGTTATGATGTAAGAGTATTTGATAAATTATATTTTGGAAAAGAAGGTTTGACTGATTCTTTAAAAAGAATAGAAATAGTTCAAGGAGACATAAGAAAACCAAATAAAACTATTTTTAATAATATTGAAGCTGTAGTTCATTTAGCAGGGTTATCTAATGACCCTTCAGCAGAATTTAATCCAAAAGCTAATGAACAAATAAATACAAGAGCTACTAAAACTCTTGCTAATATTTGTATAAACAAAGGAATTAAAAGATTTACATTTGCTTCTAGTGCTTCTGTTTATGATAAAGGTTTAAAAGCAACTGAAGAGTTGCAAGACGAAACTAGTGAATTAAATCCATTAGCAGCATACTCTAAATCAAAATATAATGCAGAAAACATTTTACTTGAGCTTTCACAACAAAACAAAGATTTTTGTCCTGTAATTTTAAGACAAGGCACAATATATGGACAAAGTCCAAGAATGAGGTATGATTTAGTTGTAAATACTTTTGTTAAAAAAGCTTTTATAAATAATAGACTTAAAGTATTTTGTAAAGGGGATCAATGGAGGCCTTTAGTAAGTATTAGAGATTGTGCAAGAGCACATCTTGCTTGTTTAGAAGCAGATGAAGAAAAGATTAAAGGAGAAATTTTTAATGTGTCTTATGATAATTTTAGAATCTTAGATGTAGCTCATAGAGTTAAAGATGCTTTAAAAGATATAATAAATGTAGAAATAGATGTTGACTATAAATCTGGAAGAATTGATAGAAGCTATCAAATATCTAATAAAAAATTAGAAGAAAAATTAGGTTTTAGATATAAAATATCTATAAATGAATCTGTTCAGGAAATGGCTGAAAATATTAAAGATTTTTTAGATAAAGAAAGAAAAATCATAGATCTTGAAGCTCCAATTTATCATAATATTGCTTGGTTAGAACATCTTGTTGATATGGAAAAAAGAATTGAGCAAATAGGTGGAAGTGTTTTTTAATGCAGGAGAGAGGATTCGAACCCCTGTAGGCACTAAGCCAACACGGCCTTAACGTGTCCCATTTGACCGCTCTGGCACTCCTGCATATAAATTAAGCAGAGAATTTGATTTATAATTGTTTTTGTTTTTTATCTATATCTTATTAAACTCAATCAAAGGAGATTATCTAGGTTACTCTTTTGTTTTTATTAGCTTAATTATAGAAAAACCTCTTATAATATTAGAAAATATTTTAAAACAAGATTATTTAATACTTTTTCCTAAATCTTCTAAATTCTTACCTAAAATCTCAATAGCTTTTAGAAAAATATCCTTAACTTCTATTTGTTCCCAAGATTCAATATTAATAATCAATTCTTCAACTTTGGTTAATTTTTTTATATTACTTATTTGTTCTTCTGATAATCTTTTATTTTTAATTTCTTTTTCATCATAACTGATTTTTCCTTTTTCATCTACATTAACAAAATCTATAATCTCAGGATCTAGATTATAAGAATAGTAAATTAATCCTGGAGAATATTTAATATGCTCAATTCCTTTACCAAGTTTTGCATTTGCAACCATTTCTATTTCTTGGCCTTCATCTAAGAGTATAATAGGTAATTTATAATCTATACCTACAGAAGGTTGTAAATCTGTTGAATAAACTGTTTTTGGCCCTTTTTCTTTTAATTTAAATTTTGTTTCTTTAATTGTTTTGCTTGTTTTTATAGGAATTAAACCAAGCCTATGAGCAATTATTTCATCATATAATGCTGAATCATTTTTAGAAATCTCAACTTCATCAATCGCCATAATAGGGATTTCTAAAACACTTCTTCTAATAGCATTAGCTAAATTAATAGACATATCTGTTATAAAACTTATTTTTTGTTTTTCTTTATTATAATCTTTTATTTTTATCATGTTTGTGTTTTTATTTATATCTCATTAAATCTTTAAGCCTTGGAGATGAATAGCTTAATCTCTTCATCTTTATATCTATTATCTTTTGGATCATAACCTTTTCTAAAGGTTTGGCTTATAAGATATAGGTTTTATAATATTTAATCTTTGATTTTTATGCTTTTAAAGGTTGTCTTTAAGGTCTTCTCCCTCTCCTGCCTCCCTTTTTCTTAGGTCCTCCTCTAGGAACCCTTGTAGTGTCCATTATACTTAAAATCTTAAATCCTGCCCTTGTAAGTGATTTAATAGCTGCATGAGCTCCTGGTCCTGGATTGTTTTGACCTGTTTTAGCTCTTATTTTAACATAAAACCCAGTTATCCCATTATCTCTTGCTTCTTCAGCTATTCTTTGAGAAACAAACATAGCAATTGTAGGATTTGCTTTTAATCTATCCTGCTTTGTTGATTGTCCTCCACCAAATTTAGCAATACTTTTTCCAGATAAATCTGTTAAATTCATAAGAGTATTATTAAAAGTAGTATAAATATTTAAAATCCCAATTCTCTCTTTTTTTTCTTTTTTCTTAGGGGCTTCTTTAATTTTATCTTCTATAGGTTTTTCTTGTTTTTTTTCTTCTATTTTAGGTTTCTCTTCTTGTTTTTCTATCTTTTTAGCTTCTAATTTTTTCTTAGCTTCTTCTATTTCTTTAGAAAGTTTTTCTTTGTCTTGTTTTGTTATTTTTTCTTCTTTAGGCATTTTCTTTCTCCTTAATTTCTTTAGGTTCTTCTATTTCTAAAGCTTTTTCTTGAGTTTCTTCAACAACCTCTTCAGCTTGTTTAACATTTTTTATTTCTTCAGGTTTTTCAATTTCAGGTTTAACTTCTTCTTTTACTTCTTCAACTTTAGGTTTTTCAATCAATTATTTCGGGTTTAACTTCTTCTTTCTTTTCTTCCTTAACTGGCTTTATTTCTTCTTTCTTTTTTTCTTTGGTTTTTAAAACAATATTTAATTTTATTTGAGGTTCTTGTTCTAAACTAACTTGATATGAAGGAATATTAATTGTTCTATTTCCAATAGATACTTGTTTATGAGCAACTAATTGTCTTGCTTGTTTAGGAGTTCTTGCTAATTTTTTTGTAAAAACAAGAGTTTGTAATCTTCTTTTTAACCAATCTTCTTTATCTAATGCTAAAGCATCTGCAATACTATCAACTTTAAGCCCTTTTTTCTTTAATTTTTCAACAAAAGCTTTTTTCTCTTCTTCAGATTTAGTAATTAATTGTTTTGCAAGATTTCTAATCCTTCCTATTGCAGCATCTGCTTTCCAGATTTCTTTTTTATTTTTAAGCCCATATTTATCTCTAAGTATGTTTTCTTGTTCAATTCTTACTTTATCAAAAGGTTTTTGTGGCCTTGAATATTTTTTACGTTTTCTTTTTGGCATTTTATATTTATTTTTATTCTGGAATTTGATAAGCTCAATCAAGTTATCCTTTAGATCATAACCTTTTCTAAAGGTTTGAGAGTAGCTTAATCTCAGTTATGTATATCATAATCTTTAATTAAGATATTGATATTTTTTAATCCTTCAATTTTAACTTTTCTTCCCCATTTTCTTCTTTTTAACTCCAATTGCTTTTTTCTTTCCTTTAGCTCTAAAATGGCTTTTAGTTTTTTGTCCTCTTACAGGATGTCCAAAAGCATGTCTTAATCCCCTATAAGACCTAATCTTTTTTAGTCTTCTAATATCAAATTCTTTTTTCATATCAAGTTCAGCCCCAACTAAATGAGAATCTTTTCCTGTTTCAAAATCATTCCTTCTATTTTTCAAAAACTCTGGTAATTTTTCAGGATTTTTCAAAAAATCCTCTATTTCTTTAATTTCTTTTTTATCTAACTCCATAATCTTTTTTTTAGAATTTAATTTAAGTATTTTGCATAATGCATTAGAAATACTCCAAGAAACTCCTTTTATATATGTAAGTCCTGTTAAAACATTTTTATTTCCAGGAATATCAGTTTGCATAATTCT
Organism: Candidatus Pacearchaeota archaeon; assembly: GCA_017609795.1. Lineage (GTDB taxonomy): Archaea > Nanobdellota > Nanobdellia > Pacearchaeales > GW2011-AR1 > ARS1285. Next base: position 21,072 of record JAFCDH010000016.1, read on the forward strand.
AATTATAGAGAAATATTCTTGTTTAGGTTTTTCTTCATGTTTTTCCTTTGTTTCTTCAGGATTAAATTTCCCTTTAGTTTGTTGTTCTTGTTTTTGCATTTTATTTTTTTAACTAAAATTTGATAAGCTCAATTAAGCTTTAACTTTCTTCTCAAACCCTACATATTCATCTTAATCTCAATAAAGCATTTCTTAATATTTCACATAATATTAGTTAATCTTATCTTATGCTTCTAAGATATTGGTATTTAGTTTATTAAATAATCAATAATTGGCTTTAAAAACTTAATCATCTGCTTATAAATAAGTAATATCTTTCTTTACCAATTATTTCATCAAAAATTCTTCTCTCAATAGCCTTTTTAGGGTCTGGGAGATTAGAAACTCTTTTCTTTAAATCTTCTAAAGAATTAAAAAGAGTTTTATTTCTCTCTTCTAAAATTGCCTTTGTGTGTCTTTTTCCAAATCCAGGAAGTAATTCAAACTGATGTAATCTAGTATTTATAGCCTCAGCTTTATTAAAAAAATTAATAAATTTTTGTTCAGTTTCTTTAATTTGATTTAAAATAAACTCTTGTAGTTGTTCTCTTGCTGTTTCAGTTAATTTATCATCAGGAAGCTTTCCAAGAATATAATACACTTTATCTCTTTTACCTTCTCCAATATAAACTTTTTCTCCAACTTCTAATTTTACTCCTCTTCTAGGAACTAATTGAAGTAATGTAAAATTCTTAACTCCTATAGCTTGAGCTATAGGCATCATTTTCTTTTCTAAAGGATAACCATAAGGTAGGTAATCTAAGATTATTGAGTGTTCTTCTTTTTCTATCATTTTTTTTATTTAACAGCATTTAATATTTTGTTAGTTTCATCCTCGTTTAAACTAACATCAGTAAAAATTTTGTTCAAATCTGTTGTATCTTTTGGAATCAAATCCACAACTTTTACTAAATGTTCTCTTTTCATTTTTAATAAATCTAATTTTTCTAATGCTTCTTTAATTTTTTTTACTTGTTCTGGTTTAGTTTTTAAAAATTTCTTTAAATATATCTTCATTTCTTCTTTGTTATCACTATCTTCAATCTGTTCAAGTATTTCTTTTACTTCATTCAAATTTAAAGGGGTTCTATCTAATATCATTTTTGTGTTTTGTTGTTTTAGTTTTTTCTATATCTTTATAAATCTTTAAGCTGTGTTGATGATATGCTTAAACTTTTCATCTTCATATCTATTATCTTTTGGATCATAACCTTTTCTAAAGGTTTGGCTTATAAGATATAAGTTGTTCATCTAAACTTTCAATCATTTCAGCTTTTTTAAATGTACTGGATGAATAATATAAGTCTTTTCTTTATTTAAATCTTTTATTTTAACTAAATAAGAATCTCCTCTTTTACATTCTATAACTCCACTTCTTCCTTGAAGTTGTTTTGGAAATTTAGGTTGAGCAGATAATTCTCTTACAACTGCAACTTTATCTCCTTTCTTAAAGTCTTGGAACCATCTACTAAGTTTAATCTTTCCATGTTCCCTTTGTCTTTTTCTTTTTATCATTTTTGTTTTTTCTTTTTTAGTATCTAATAAGCTTAATCAAGCTAAACAAAATATGTTCTCTTTGTTAAACTTAATCTTTTATTTGTATAGCTTTAAGTTTTATAAAATATTAGTTAATAATATTAATCTATCTCAAAATTCTTAAAAATAAGAGCTTTAAAAATCTTCCTCTTGCAAAAATCATTCAAACCTCAAAGCATCAGCAGGTTTAAGTTTACTTGCTTGTAAAGCAGGCAAGATTCCAGATAAAGTACCAATTATAAATGAAAAAGCTAATGCTCCACCTAATATTACTGGACTCATAGATGCTTGTAATAAATCACTACCAAGTGCAATTCCTGCCATATATTCAGCTGTTTTAGCTAATCCTATACCAATCCCAACACCAATTAAACCACCAACAAGGCCTAATAAACCAGATTCTAATAAGAAGAGTAATAAAACATGAGAGTTTTTAGCTCCAATTGCTTTCATTGTCCCAATTTCTTTTGTTCTTTCTATTACAGAAGTATACATAGTGTTCATAATTCCTATACCTCCAACAAGTAAAGAAATAGCTGCTATTCCAACTAAAACACCTTGAACAACAGCAAAAATACTTTGAAAAGTTTCTAAAAGTTGTTCAGAAGTTTGAACATTAAATGTCTCTTGATCTTCTTTTTCTCCTCTTGATCTTCTTAATTTTCTTTCAATTGTATCTGCAACCTCTTCTGGATCAAATCCTTCTGCTGTTTTAGCCATTATCTGGCTTTCCTCATCTTCAACATCTAAAATTTCTTTTAAGACTTCTTTAGACATATAAAGAGAACTATCATCAATAGGATTTCCGATTTTATCTAAAACTCCAATAACTTTAAAATCATATCCTTCAACTTCTATAGTGCTTCCTATTTGCATTGGTTTCTCCCAAATATCTCCATAAACATGATTATATCCTACAACAACTTTATATTTATCTCCTTTTTTTAAATCTCTTCCTTCAAGTATATTAAAAGATTGTATTTCAGACATAAGTTTTAAGTCTTCTGGATCAGAACCAATTGCAAAACCAATTCCTGCTTCATCTTTGTATGCTGCTTTTCCTTGTTTTATTAAAAATCCAACAGCCCATTTAACCCCGCGAACCTTTTCAATGGTTTCTAAATCATCACTTGTTAAGATTAAGCTAGGTCCTGCTGTTCCAGGAGGACCCATTCCTTTTGGTTGTATAATTATTTTATCAGCCCCTAATTTTTCAAATTCTTCACTTATATAATCCTGAAGCCCTTGCCCTAAAGATATTAAAGCAACAACAGCAGCAATTCCAATAAAGATTCCAATCATAGTAAGCCAGCTTCTAAGTCTACGCCTTTTCAAATTATTTAAACCTAATACAAAGAAATCTTTAATCATTTTTGAGCTCCTAAGAAACCTTCATCCTTTTTATCTTTCTTCGTTTCTTTAATCTTCTATAAATAATATAAAGAACAACTACTCCAACACCAATCCCTGCATATAATTTAGTGTTGTTTTTTTCAATTAAACCTAATTCAATAGCTTTATCTTTTGTGTAAACTTTTACTTCTAAATCAAAATCTTGATTATATTCATTATTAACAGCATCTTTGTACTTAACACTAATCGGAATAGTTAAACTATTAGGTGCATTGCTTTTAAAATAAAGTTTAAAGTCAGCACTATCAAAATCATCACTATCTATATCTCCAATATAAACTTGTTTATTAGATAATATATCAAAATAAGTAGAACTGCCAATTTCAACTTCTAAAAATCTCACATCAGATAAACCTTTATTAATTATTTTTACATCTATTTCATTTTCTTTTGGTTTTAATAACAAACCATCTTCAATATTAATCCCAATTATAGGTTCTGAATTTACAGTAATTCCAATTAAAGAGTTTCTATTTGTTCGTTCAATTTCTCCATTTTCAAGATAACTTATTTTTAAAGGAATTTTATAAACACCAGATTTAGCATTATTTAATGCTATAATCTCAAACTCAGCATATTCTTTATCATCTTCTTCAATTTCATCAAAGCTATGTTCTGAACTTGATTCATATGGTGCAAAAGGAACATCTAATATTGTTGTAGCAACCCCAATCATATCTGATTCAATAATTCCTGTTAAATCTAAAATAATAGTAACATCTGTAATGTCTTCATCTCCATCATTTTCCAGACCTATTCTTATCTTAGCTGTTTCTCCAGGTGCAATTTCACTTGGATTCATATTTACAGAATCTATTACAAGTGCTTGAATATTTGCTAAGCTAAGAATAATCATGATTGCTGTTATTAGTGTTAGATGTGTGGGTTTCATTTTACTTAACTATCTCTCCATCTTTAAGTTTATAAATCTTTTGGGCATATTTTGCAACATCCATATCATGTGTAACAAGAATAACTGTTTTTCCTTGTTTGCTTAATTTAACAAACATTTCAGCAACTTCTTTACTTCTTTTTGAATCTAAATTACCAGTAGGTTCATCAGCTAAAATAACTTCAGGATCATTTGCAAGTGCTCTTGCAAGAGCAACTCTTTGTCTTTCACCACCAGATAGCTCATTTGGAAGATGATTTAATCTCTTATCTAAACCTAAATCACCTAAAAGTTTTGTTGCCTTTTCTATTCTTTCTTGTTTATCCACCTCTTGAAAAATCATAGGTAACATAACATTTTCAAGTGCAGTAAGTGTAGGAACTAAATTAAATGTTTGAAAAACAAATCCTATTTTCTTACCTCTTATTTGAGCTAAATCAGATTCATGAAGATGTTCAATATTAATATTATCTAAGAAAATATCTCCTTGTGTAGCTAAATCTAATGCTCCAACAAGATTCATCATTGTGCTTTTACCACTTCCAGAAGGACCTACAATAGCAATAAAATCTCCTTTATTTATAACTAAATCTACAGCATTAACTGCTTGGATTATACTATCTCCTATTTCATAATCCTTATGCACATTTTTTAATTCAATTATTGTTTCTTGTTTCATCTTACTATTCTCAAGAAAAATCCCTTTATAAATATTACTATTTGTTACTTCTAAGGAGTTAATACATTAAAGCAAATAAATCCTTAAAACCCTATTTCTCCTACAAAACATTTATATACTATAATTATATATAATTAGGATAATTAGTTAAAAAAGAAACTAATATCTTATGAAATATTAAGAGGAGCACTTCAGAGATTAAGCTTGGGAAATCTTCTCTTTACAGCTTAATTGAGCTTGATAAAATATTAAAGATAATTAAAAATTTAAGAAAAATGAGTGATTTAGAAAAACTAGAAAATGAAGCATTGCATATAATAAGAGAAGCAGCATCTCAGTTTAAAAATCCAGCATGTATGTGGAGTGTTGGAAAAGACAGCACAACAGTAGTTCATTTAATTAGAAAAGCTTTTTTTGGAAAAATTCCTTTTCCTGTGATTCATATAGATACAGGAAGAAAATTTCCAGAAATGTATGCTTTTAGAGATAATCTTGTTAAAGAATGGGGTTTAAATTTACTTGTTACAAAAAATCATCAAGCAATTGAACAAGGAATAGGTCCTAAAAAAGGGAAATTTGAATGCTGTACACAATTAAAAACAAATGCACTAAAACAATTATTAGAAAAACATAAATTTGATGCACTTTTTTTAGCAATAAGAAGAGATGAGCACGGAGTTCGTGCAAAAGAAAGATTTTTTTCACCAAGAGACTCTAATTTTAAATGGAATTATAAAGACCAGCCACCAGAAATGTGGGATCTTTTCAAAAACTTATCAAAAGAAGATGAACATACAAGAGTTCATCCAATTTTAGAATGGACAGAACTTGATGTTTGGAAATATATGCAAAAAGAAAACCTTCCTGTAAATCCATTATATTTTGCTAAAAACATAAATGGAAACTGGTTAAGATATAGGAGTCTTGGATGTATTCCATGTACTTCTCCTATTCCATCTACAGCTTCTAATATACAAGAAATAATTAAAGAATTACAAACAACAAATATAAGTGAAAGAAGCGGAAGATCTCAAGACAAAGAAAAAGACCATATGATGCAAAAATTAAGAGCATTAGGTTATATG
>JAFCDH010000069.1 GCA_017609795.1 Candidatus Pacearchaeota archaeon
ACTTCAAAAAAGAATTTGGTTAATGAAACTATGATCTTAGAAAAAGGTGATGAAGATGGAAATGGTATTTTTGGAATAAACAAGATCAAGTAGACAAAGATGGAAAGGTTGTGCTAGATCCAAATACAAAAAAAGCTAAAAGAACTAAGAAAAAAAGACTAGGTAAAATTGTTAGAGTTGGGCCTACAGAAAAACCAGAATTATCAAAAATGGTGTTACAATGGGTTCCTGTGAAATTTAATAAGGAAACCAAAAAGTATGATGTTACAAATAAAACACCAAGACCTGCTGAGATTGCACAAGTACAAAAGGAAGGGGTAAGAAAAGAAGAGGCGGATCCTAAAGATATATTTGATGCTGAAAAATATGAAGTGGGGAGTTTCTGGGTTTACAAAAAAGGTAAAGGAACAACAAAAGATCCTTATACGGAAATTAAAGTAAAAGTTTTATCACATCAAAAAGATGGATCTATTCAAGTAAAAGGTAAGGGTCAGTTTCAGGTATTTGATGATAGAAGAATGATTAAAAAAGTAAACTAAAAATATAAACTATATGTCTGAACATAAATTTATATCATTAAATGAATATACTTCAAAAAAGAATTTGGTTAATGAAACTATGATCTTAGAAAAAGGTGATGAAGATGGAAATGGTATTTTTGGGAAAATCATTGATAGAGGTTTATCATTTGTTCCAAGAGCTATGCGTTTTAAAAAGGCAAAGAAAACTATGAAAAGATCTCTTGGAAAATATATTAAAAAATCTAAAAAAGTTATAAACAAATTTGCCAAAAGTTTCCAAACAAAAGTAGCTACTATAGACCCAGAATATAAAAAACTTAAAAAAGAAGTAGATAAATTTGCGGCGGAAGGAAAAGATATGGAGGCTAAATCTGCTATGGAGGTTCATCTTAAAGAATTAGAAACATATAAAAAGGAACAAATGGATATTTTAGATAAAGGTATTCAGGATATTTTTAATGCATATACTAATGCTATAGATCAAAGAATAGATACTCCAGGATTTGTTTTTAATGTAGAACTTTCAGAAAAAGGTAAAGGTGAGTTAAAGGCTAAATGGCAAGAATTTGGTGCTATAGCAAAAATGAAAATTGATGAACACAAAACAATTTTAATAAAATCAAAAGGATGGAAAAGAATAGATGAAATAATAGCTGAAATAAAAGCATTTGTTGAATCAAGAAGATATGCTAGAGAATTAAAGGATGCAGATTTTTTCGTCGAACATATAGGTCAATCCGATCTTGGTTTCGCAATTAAAATTTTATTTAGAATATCTGGGGCGAGATTTAAAGTAGTAGAAAAAGGTTTTTTAATACACCAAGATGATAATGAACTTACATTAGAAGGAGCTGCCGTAGTTAAAAAATTTACAGGAACAAATAGATATCAATTAGGTGGATGGAAAGATTATATAAGTGGAAACACTCCCTTAGATTATTATATTAGACCTTATTGTATTGTTAAAGAAATAGTAAATCCTATATATGGTTCTCATATTACAATTCGTAATGGAATGACCGGCGGAAAAAATTTAGATAATGAAAGTAAAAGAGATTTACGTAATGAAACAGAAATAACATAATATGAATACATCAGAAGACTATTATTTTGGAGCAAAAGATTTATACCTTAAAATTGCAGAAAATTATTATGCTATAGAAAATAGTGATATAGAAAATAAAGATGAAGTAATAGATCAAACGATTGATGATGCAGAAGATGCGCTTGATTTTATTGATAAAATAAATATTAGAGTTCTTAGGAAAATTTCTCCAGAAAATATTGAAACTCTTAAAGATAATATTAAAAAAATTAAAGAAAGAGTAGATTATATTTTAAGTGCTGTTTATAAAATAAAAAAATATATACCTAAGGTTGAACAACATCATCCGTTGCCTCCAGAAATGTGGCCTGATAAAGAAAGAGAAGAATGGGAAGAACAAATGAAAAAAAGAAGAGATGCATCAGTTGAAGAAAAACCAACTGATTGGACAGAATTAGGAGAAGGATTTATATCATTAGAAGATTATAAAAAAATTAAAAACTAATATGAGTTATAAAATTAAAACATTAAACGAAGAAGGATTTTACAACCCTTATGATGAAGATGAAAAAGCAGGGAAATCAAAAGGTAATAAAAAACCTGTTCGTATTTCTGATCAAGGTGGTTTATTAAAACCTCGTAGAGAAATTTTTAATATTAATAGAGTTGTTTATTCAAAACGTCCTAATGCTGAATTTACTGTATTATCTAAAACTCAATTTGCTAGGGGAGAAATAATTGAAATAGCTCCTATTATTTTTCTTGGTTTTGAAGCAAAAGCAATTGATAGATTAAAAGATTTTATTTTTGAAATTGAAAAAGATGGAAAAAATGGAGGTATGTGGGGATTAGTTCTTGGATATGGTTCACTTTATAAACATTCAGATAATCCTAATGTAGAATATGCATATAATAGATCAAATAGGCAAATGTATTTTAAAGCGGGAAAAGTTATCCAGGCTCATGAAGAATTAACAATTAATTATGGTAAAGATTACTGGGATGAAAGAGCTATGTTTGGAACTATGGCCCCAAAAACTGAAACACCTACAGAAAAAGTAGAAGGAGAAGCAGAAGGAGAAGTAGATGAAGGTATGGGTTTACAACCAAATGCTGATACAGTAACTGGTGAATTACAAACTAAAGGAAATTCATCACCAGGTAGTGGGGGACCTGATGATGTTAGTAATAGAATGAATCCAGCTAGATCAGGAATTGCATTTAAGGCAGGAGAAACACCTGCAGGATATTAAAAATAAAAATTATGGAAACAAACAAAATTGAAAAAATAAAATTATCATTAATGGAAACCACTAGTGATATAAATGAAAAAGAAAAAAGTGATTATATTATAAGAAGTTCTGCAACTATAATTGTAAATGATTTAGTAGAAAAAACTATAGTAGATTACGGTATAGAAAATGTATTATCTTCTATTTAT
>JAFCDH010000070.1 GCA_017609795.1 Candidatus Pacearchaeota archaeon
TGGAGGTTTGAAAAATGGAGTAAAAGATATAAACTCTTAATCAATAGAAAAACTATGGATGAAAAAGAAAAAACTAAGAAAGAAGAAAAATCCTTCAAAATAACAAAAGAAGAATCAGAAGCAATTTACAAGATAATAAAAGAATATGAAAAAGATACTCCTGAAAGCGATAAAGAGTATTACGATGATTACTATGATGAATATAAAAAACCAATAAAGAAAAAGGTAATAAAAGAAATTCTTAGAAAGGTTAGTAATTTTCTTCCTAAAGATCAAAAAGAAGAAATTGATAAAGATTTTCTTAGACAAAAGTATCATACATTCAATAATGAAATAGATGAGAAAGTTTACTCTGTAATAGAAAAAGCATTTTCTCAGTTAAAAACAGTTGAGATAAAATACTTCAATATGGAAGGTGCAGAATTTAGCAAAAGAAAAATTGATACTTATTATAAATCTAGAAGATACACTATTGGTTATTGCCACTTAAAAAAAGGAATTAGAAAATTTAGAACAAGCAGAATTGCTTCTGCAAAATTAACCAATGAAACTTATAAAATTCCAGAAGATTTTGATAAGAATAAATATTGAAAATGAAACCTTTAGCTTTATCATTTGCTCCTCCTAAAAAATGGAGAAATCCTGGACAAACAAAAAAGTTAGAAAGAGAAAAGTGGCAAATACTGAGAAAGAAGATTCTTGAAAGAGATAATTATATTTGTTCTTATTGTGGCTACAAATCAGAAAAATATCAAATTATAGACCATATTGATGGGAATCCTGAAAATAATGAAGATGGAAATCTGCAAGTGATATGTCAAATGTGCAATTTGATAAAACATTCTGGACAAGGTTGTGAAATTCAAGCAGTAGTTGATTTATATAGAAAGTCAAAATATAATCAAAACGCAATAATAAAGATAACTAGAAAAATGAGGGATGAGGGTTCCAAAGATGTGGAGGTAATTAAGGTGTTGGAGTTAAAAGGAAAAGCGCCCTTTAAGATGGATTTGGAATATTTGAGAAAATTGGTTGGTTTCATTAGTTCCAGGCAACCTCTAGAAAAAGATATGTACTACAATTGGCTCAATTATCATAGAAGAGAATTAAAAAATGAAAATCATGCTTTTTAGCACGGTTCTCATAAAACAAACCTTTCCTTCTAGTCATTCTTTAAAGCCTCACTATAAATACTCTTAACCTTTCATAAAAGCATTTCTTTTTGTTTTAAAACCACTAAGTTTGAAAATTTTTTCAATATTCTTTTCTAAGAGTGTTCCTTGTCTTTGTCCCATTTTAAACTCTTATATTTATTCTAAATATTTTCTTTTCCATATTTATATGCCCATTTCCCCCTTTTTATCCTTTTCCTCTAGAAACTCTTTAATCAACTCCTTAGTCGCCTGAACATCTTTCTCGTTGTAGGAATAAGGCCCAAATATCCCCTTAAAACTATCATCAAACTGTGGCTTATTTAGGAAAGATGCCTGTGTTTTCATAGATTGTTTAAGTTTTTTAATATCTCCTTTTTGTAAATGCTTCTTGAGTTTCTCAAAATTACAAGGCATTAATGCAACAATATCCCTAATATCAGATAATCTTCCACTATGGAATTTCATTGCAATAAGCAGCTCTTTTTCTGGAGTTAAAAATTCTGAATTACTTAATTTTCTTTTTACAGAATGTCTTTTAATATAATCTATCCCCCATGTTGCATCTGTTGTCCTGCAAACTAAACCATTAACTAATATATCTATATCAACAGGCAGATTTTTCATCTTCTTCCTAAATCTCTTAAAGTTTTCTCCATACAGCAAAGCTATTTCTTTTTCATAATGCAAAACATAACCTTCTTTCTCAAATAGCTTTTCAAAATCCTTAAGATCATCTCCCTTAACTACAATATCTAAATCAATTGAAAATCTTTTCTTATAGGTTGAAATTGCATAACCTCCAACTACAATAAAATCTAATTTTTTATCCAAGAGTAAATTAAGCATCCTCATAACTTCTGGTTCTCTTTCAAGCAAACCAATTCGGGAATCTATCTTAGGCATTTGTCACAACCTCTGCATATCTTGCATTTAATCCTAAATTATATAATATATTCAATTGCTCTAAAATATTATCTAAATGTAATTCTTTTCCCCATTCTACTAATTCTCTTAAAGGCATAACAGGCAAGCCATCTTTTTTTTCTATCTCTAAATTTTCTTTTTCTATAATCCAAACCAAAGGTCTTTTATTAACAGCCTTGCCTTCTGTGTAATTAATTCCTTCTCTTTTCAAAGCTTTCTTTAATTTATCTACATCATCTTTATCAACTTCCAAAAAATAAATCCTATCATAAAAATCTCCAGTTATAAAACTTCCCTTAGTCCAGATAGTTGCAGCACTTCCCTTGACAAACCTTATCTTTAATTTTGAGGTTTTAACTAAATCCCAGAAAGTATTATCTTTTTCAATAACAGAAACAGCATTGTCTAACTCTTTAAATTTCTTATAGATCAAATTTTTATTAATCTTGATAATATTTTTATTTCCCTTTCTTATTAAACTAATAACTCCATACTTCTCTAATTCAGAAATCCATTTATAAACTGCTGAATAAGCAAATCCAATTTTAGAAGCCACGCTATAAATGCTTTCTCCATCCTTGGCATTTTTTACTATATTCATAGTTATTTCGTTTATTAATTTCATTATCTTTCTAAAGATAATGGGTTTAAATATCTTTCTGTGCTGTATTCTCAATCAATTTTAGAAGAGTTTTCAGTTTGGGACGATTCATCGTTCCCCTCATAATAAGAACAAATAATCTTAATTAAATTTTCTATAATTCCTTCTTTATTTCTTATAGCAACCATATCAGAAACTTCTTTAGACTTACGCAAGAACCCTACGCCTTTTAAGGCGTAGATGAATTGCGTTATATATTTATTTCTAAATATATTTATTCTTATAAGCTTGACTTTAGCTTCTTGAATTCTTGA
>JAFCDH010000071.1 GCA_017609795.1 Candidatus Pacearchaeota archaeon
TACTATAATTACAACAATAACACCTATTATTAATAAATACTTTGATTTCATATTTTTTTAATTAATTATTATCTTTTCTAATTATACATTATATTAAAATTAAAGGAAAGCAATGAGACAAAACAAGAAGATAGAGGAGCTATTGACAGCTGTTTATTAAAATGATAATTTAATAAATGTAGATTAAAGATTCTTTAATTGTGTTCTTTTATAATTGAATTTGCTGGATGTCAGCAAATCTTAATATAGATTTATCTTGCTGTCCTTTTGGACAAATCCACACAACAAGATAGGTAGCAGCTGGAGGAAATGATGAATTTATTTAATTCTTACCCCAAAAAGATAGATCCCAAAAAATATGGATTTGATTATGGTATGGGTGAACAGATTATTTTTAATACCAATCTGTTTCAGAGGTGCCCATCATGCAAGGGCAAAGGGAAGGTCGAGATCAGAAGCAAAGAGGAAATAAAAATAGAAAAATGTTTTGTCTGTAATGGTACAGGTGCTGTGTCAAAGAATGAGGGATAATTATGATAAATATAAATTTACCATTAACCGCCCAACTGGAAATTACTGACAGATGCAACCTTCGTTGTCCTTATTGTTATTTTTTTAATTCTTGTGTTCCGAGAAAGAGTTGTGATTTAAGCAATGAAAAGATTATGTCCTTGGCAAAACAAATAGTTTCTTTGCGTTTGTTCTCAGTTGTTTTAACTGGCGGAGAACCGTTAATTAGGAAAGAACTGGTTATTTCTTTAGTAGAATATTTAAAAAGAAATAATTTGTATGTTTCACTAAACACCAATTTAACATTAATGGATAAAGAAACATTGAAAATTATTGCTAATTTAGGCATAGATGGGCTTTTAGTATCTTGTCCATCTTCAAACACAGAGATTTATAAGCTTATGACTGGCGGTGCAGATTATATTCAATTTAGAAAAAAACTGGAGATGATCATTGAAACAGGATTGCATTTTTCAGTCAACATGGTTACCAACAAGTTAAATCTTCATTCAATAAGAAAAACAGCAATCAATCTGAAATTTTTGGGCATCAAAAGATTTGGCGCTACTCCAATGGCTCTCAATGTTAATAATCCACGTTTAGATTTATTTCTAGAGAAAGAAGAGGTTAAACAACTGGTCGATGATCTTGTTTGGATTGAAGAACATTTAAAAATTGAAGTCGATATATTTGAAGCAATTCCAAAATGTCTTTTACCTGAGGATATATATTATAAAGACCTTGGTTTTCTAGAAAGGAAATGTCAGGCCGGAAGGACAGTTGTATCAATTGCAAGCGATGGAAGTGTTAGACCGTGTTCACATAATCCTGATATATATGGAAATTTATTTAATGAGTCTCTAGAGTCTATTTGGAGCAAGATGAAAAAATGGAGAAACGATGGATATATTCCAGATGAATGTGGCAAATGTAAAATGTTATATAGATGTTTGGGTGGTTGTAGAATGACAGCTAGGGCGTTTACGGGCAATCCTAAAGGAGAAGATCCATGGTCATATCCTCCATTAAAAAAAGACAGATTTAGAGCAGAAAGAGTATCACGGGATCTAAATATAAATTCAAATACAATAGTTTTTCCATCAAAAGAGTTTAGGTGGCGCAAAGAAAACGATTATTATTTGGTCTGCGCTAGAACCACAAGAAATTCAATTTTGGTTAATATTGAATTATTCAAATTTTTGTTGATTTTACGCAAGACAAAATCAATAACATTAGAAGCGTTAGCCGGGAAAAGTGGAACCGATTTCAATGACATTTATTTTCAGAAAATTGTAAAATTTCTTATTAAGAAAAGATTTCTCTTAATAGAAAAAAATTAACAAGGAGGATTCATATGAAAAATATGGGAAAAAGCAAAAAGTCGGAAAAGGATACTCTCGACTTTAAAAAAATGAGTATAGTGTCAATTCAGTCTATGGATAATTGTTATGACTGTGATTGCGGAGATGGCGAAGATGATGGAGGCGGATGCGATTGTGTTACATGCGATTGCGATCATTGATTAGCGATTGTGGTGAATTGCACCAAAGAACCGCGAGAACCCTTAGAAAATAAGGGTTCTCTTTTTTAAGGTGTTTATTAATTTTTATATATTTGTTAATATTTATTATGTATGAAAATATTTTTTAAGTACGACATTGATAAAGACATAGAGAATTATTATATTACTTCTAAATCAGTTAATCCTTCAAAAAAAAGAGATATGTACGAAATAAAATTCGGAAAGAATTTGAATAACGAAAATTTAAGAAAATTTATAAATTATATCGTAATAGAAAACAAAATTAATTTTAAAGAAACTATTAAAAATTTTCAAAAAATCTGGAACCCTGTCAATAATAATTTTTTTGATAGAATTTCAAAGATTTTTGAAATCAATTTACCTACAAAACATATTACAGCATATTTAACAACAAACGATAGATGCGGTTATTCTATTAAAAATAACTATTTTTTTATTGGTGCAAAAACCAATTGTCCTAGAGGAATAATTATGCATGAATTATTTCATTTTTATACTTGGTATGCCATTGCTAAAGAATTAAAAGATCAGAACATTAGCAAAGAATTATATTACAATATAAAAGAATCTTTAACAGAAATATTAAATTTGGAATTTTCTGATTTAATAGATTGCAAAGACATTGGATATCCACAACACAAAGAGACAAGAAAGTTGGTTAGAAAATATTGGTTAGAGTATAAAGATATAAAGAATTTAATTTCTAGATTGATTGAAAAATAAAGGCAAAATACATTGAAAACTAAAACTGAGAAAAATATTTTTGAGAAAAAATCCAAAAGTATACTTGATAGATTTGCGAAAAACAATATAATGATTGAAGAATCAATTAAGCAATTGCTATCCTGTTTAGAAGG
>JAFCDH010000017.1 GCA_017609795.1 Candidatus Pacearchaeota archaeon
TATGGCAACTGAACAATTAGAAGAAGGGCAAATCATATTAGGAACTGTGAATAAAATAGTTGGAACTACTGTTTTTGTAGAAATAGAGGGAAATGGAGAAGGAACTTTAATCACTTCTGAGATTTCTCCAGGAAGAATTAGAAATTTAAGGGATTATGTTGTTCCAGGCAAAAAGATAGTGTGTAAAATACTTAATATAAGAGGAAACAGAATTCACTTATCTTTAAGAAGAGTCAAACAAAATGAGAGAAAACAACTTCTTGATAAAATTAAAAAAGAAAAAAACTGCAAAGCGATTTTAAAAACTGTTTTAGAAAAAGAATCTGAAAAAATAATTAAAAAAATAACAGAAGATCAAACACTTTCTGATTTTTTTGAGCAAGTAAAACAAGAACCAAAAATTTTAGAAAAATATGTGAAAAAACAAGACGCAGATAAAATAATTAAAATCCTTGAATCTAAAAAAGAAAAACCTAAAGAAATAAGACATATAATAAAACTATCAAGTAATTCTTCAAATGGGATTTTAAAGGTAAAAAATATAATTAATCAAGCTTGCAAAGATTCTAAATGTGATATAAGCTATATAGCAGCAGGAAAATATAGTTTAAGAATACAAGGTCCTGATTTCAAAGAAATCAAATCAGAGATTAATAAGGTTACACAATCAATTGAAAAACAAGCTAAAAAAGAAAATTGTGAGTTTGAGATAAGAAAGACTAAGCATTAACTCTCTAAAATTCTAATATCTTATTATATCTTTAAGTTATGTGCTTCTGCTCTTTAAGCTATTCATTATAATCTCAATCTACTCCTCTCAAAAGCTTAATTAAACTTATCAAATTATAGTTAATTAAAAATCAAAATAACCTACTCTGCTTCTCAGGTAACACTGCCTCTCCATAAACTCCATCATATCCTGGTTTAACCCTAATTCTTCCTTGTCTGTTAAAAATAATCAAATCAACTAAAATCTCATTTTTCAAAGCTTTAGCTAAATCAATTTTAGGAACATCTAATAAAACCTTAAATTCATTTCCAAAACATTCAATCAATTCATTATAAATTCTCCAACAAGATTTAGAATTCATTCCCATACCTAAAGCTAAACTTATTAATTCATGCAAAGGCAATAAAGTATAATATTGTTTCTTGTTTTGATAATCAGCATCTTTGCTTGCTAATTCTTCAACTCTATAATCAACCCCAATAATTAAATTAGTATTACATTTAGGACAAATTCCATTTAGTTCTTTAGTCCTTAAATGAGAACAAGAAAAATCACAGCTTCTATGTCCATCATAATGATATTTTCCATAAGCAGGATCTGTTTCAATTGTTCCAATAAAACTATTTTCTCTAATTTGTTTAAGTATTAAATCATAAGAAATCTTTTCTCCTTCATTTAATTTAAAGATAGTAGCTTCTCTACCTAATCTCCAAGGCCAAAAACTATGAGCATCTGAAAAACTAATAATAGAAATACGTTCCAAATCTTTTATTTTCCAATTCATTGCAGGATCAGAATTACCACACCATACAGGAATTCCATTTCTTCTTACATATATAACATGATTAGGAACCTGAACACAATATACATCTCCCTTATAATCAACCCATTTTTCTTCATAATTCCATTTTTTTATAGTTGAAGGAAGAACAGTATGAATATTTTGTCTAATAAAATAAATGACCCAAGAGTCTGCAGACTGTTTATATTCTTTTTTATAATCATAACCTGGGCTTTTAAATAAAATCCCTTTTTTATTGTGTAATTTATAATAAGCAGAAAAACCTATTTTTAAAGCAATCTCTTGTAAATCATCCCTAAGTTTCTTAGAAATAGTTGTCGCAAATAAACCTTTTTTATTTCTACCATATCTATGACCATCTCCTTTAATATAATAATCAAAAAAAATTTTTAGTAATTCTTTTGATAAGAACTTCATCCTATTAGGAATAAACTTATCTCTAGATTTTCCAAATTGTTTTAAATAAGAAAATAATTGATAATCTCTAACTCTAAGGATATTTTTATATATAAAAGGATTATATCCAAAATCTTCTAAAATAGATTTCATTTCTAAAAGGATCTCTCTATCATTATTATAGATATAAACACCATAATCTCCATATTTTCCTTGATAAGTACATCCCTCAGCAGTCCAAAATCCAAAAAATTTTAACCATTTTTTTATAGGGATAATTTTTTCTGGTTTATCTCTTTTTCCAGAATAGTATTTACTTCCACATTTTATTTTAACCGCAGGAAGAATAAAATTATCAGGATTAACTCCCACCCAAATCCCATCTTTTTTAAATCTTTTAGACTTATTAATCATTTCTTCAGATTTTCTCAAAGCAAAACTAACCGGCTTTCTAAAATCACAATGTCCAACAAATAATTTATGATTAGGAGTAACTAATAAATCAACTCGTTTTGTCTTTAATTTATACATTTTTCCATGGTATTTTCTTTTAAAAATATTAAGGGCTTTTTGATATTCTATATTATTATTCTTATTATTAAGAGTGCATATCTCATCCTCCTTATTTACTGCATTAAATCTTTTCCATCCAGTATTTGTTAAAACTTCTGTTTTTTCATCATAACACGAAATTCCTGTCTCAATTGCATGAATCCTATTTCTCATATCTCCAAAAGCTTCATCTAAATTATTAAAGCCCCCTTTACTTCCAAAAACTCCAAACCACGGAGTCCAAATATGAGCAGGAATAATTTCAATTCTTTCATCAATTTCTTTCATTGCTTTTACAAAATCCCTACAACTAATTTTAAAAATAGGTCTTCCATCATAATCTCTTCTTCCTTTTGTATCAAGATATTGATTGATTTTATCAACAACTTCTAAACTAGGAGCCAAATAAACCAAATGAACTCTTCTTCCTTTATCATTTTGTGTATAAATTAAACTTATTTCAGAAGAAAGAACAAATGGAAAATCTTCATAATAATATATTCCCTCATCTTCACGCAATTCTTTTAATTCAGAAATCCATTCAGGGTGTGTAAAATCTCCTGTTCCTAATAAATCAACACCTTTTATCCTTGCCCATTTAACTAAATTAGGAATATTAATAGCAGAACTACAAGCTCTACTAAATCTAGAATGAATATGCAAATCCCCTATAAACCAATCCTTTTCAATCATAAAAATCAGAATAAAAATTAGTTTTTATATATTTATATTCCAATTAAAATATTCTCCTATTCTTTAATACTTCAATATAATTAATTACACATAATTATTTTTTGAATTTCCCCCTCATCTCTTCTCTAAAACCCTAAATTTTATAAGATACTAGTTTAAATTAATTCAAATATTCAAAAATCTAATCAACTGATAAACATCTCCAGAAGCATAAGTTATATTTGCAACAGTTATCTGGACCAAAGCTAAAAGCCACATAAATAAAATCCAGTTTATAGCTAAAATCCATGTTAAATTATATTGTTTTTTAAATCTTACTTTATAATAAGTATAAATATTTATTATAGCTAAATAAACCCCAATTAAAAACAAAAATCTTAAATCAGAAATTATTCCTGCAATATTTATTTCTGTTCTTTTATACTTATTCAAATTCTTATAAGCAGCTAAATCAAATTTTGTAACTCCAAGTTTATTTTGTTTTGGATTAAAAAAATTAGGAACTGTGCTTAATAAATTAAGTTGATAACTATTTTTAATTCCATACTTAGTTAAAACTTTTTGATGCCCTCTTTCATGAAAAAAAGTAGATACTTGAATTAAATAAGGCAAAACTAAAAATATAGTTATAATAAGGAATAATGCAACCTTTAAAACCTTCCAAGCCTCTTTTTTAAATATTTCACCCATAACAAGTAAAAAACTTTTAAATTTATAAAGGTTCTTATAGGTTTACTAATCTTATTATCTTTCATTAAAATTCCAATTATAAAATATAAAGTAATCAAATAATCAAGCTTAAAGATACATTAAGATTCCAGTTAAAAATAAAATTCAGTCTTCCTCATCACTTAATCCTTTAGCACCAATATAAAAAATACATTCATTATCTGGCAGATTAGGACTATCAATTAATTTAGCAACTCTACTATTCTTTTTTCCTCTTCTTATATATAATCTAAATGTGCTAGCATGTCCAACAATGTTTCCTCCAATAGCAGTTGTAGGATCCCCAAACATCATAGCAGGATTTGACATAACTTGATTAGTAACATAAACTGCTAAATTAAATTGCTCTGCTATTTTCATTAAATTATGAAGATATTTATTTAATTTTTGTTGTCTATCTGCTAATTGTCCTCTTCCTGCAAATTCTGCTCTAAAATGAGCAGTTAAACTATCAACAATAACTAGTCTAATTTGCTCTCCCTCTTTAATCATTTCTCCAATTTTATCAACTAATAAGATTTGATGATCTGAATTAAAAGCTCTTGCAACAAATATATTTTTTAATACATTTTCAGGGTTCATCCCTTTTGCTTCTGCAATTTGCCTTATTCTTTCAGGTCTAAAAGTTCCCTCTGTATCAATATAAACCGCTTTACCTTCACTTCCTCCCATTTCAAGAGGCAATTGAGTATTAACTGCTAAACTTAAACCAAGCTGAGTATTATGCATAAATGTAGGCATATTTCCCCCAATAAAAGAATGACCTCTTGGAACAACAAAATCATAAACATAATCATCATAATCCATTTCTTTGATCTCAACAATTTTATCCCATTTAAAATCATTTAAGTTATCTATTAAATCTAAAACTTCTTTTAATTTATTTTTTCTAATAATCAATTCTCCTAACAAAATCTTTTTTAAAATTTCTTTTCTATTTTCAGGAACTTTCCTCAAATTATAATTTCTAATGCTCGATTTTTTAACTCCTATTTGACTAGCTAAAGAATTAAATGCAAAAGGTAATTTATCAACAATATTTTTTAATAAATTAAAATTAAATTCTTTTTCCAATAAACAATTAATCAATTTCTCAATATTTCTTTCTCCATCCAAGAAAAGAGACCTCATAACATTAAATGTTTTAGAATTCATGTTCTCAACTATCTTCTCTCTAGTAAGATGCCTATAAGCCATACTATCTGAATTTATTTTACCGATATCTTTTCTATGACTCCCCCTATTCCCTCCAAGAGTCTCAGAATAGATTTTTCTTAAAAACTTAATAATCTGTTTAGGATATCCATATTTACTATTAAATGAAAAATAATTTGCTTTTTTAAATTTAAATGGGAAACTATTAATTGCTAATCTTTCTTCTCCAACAACAAAAACAACATAAAAATTAACCCCATCAATGATTCTAATTCTAAATGTTGTTGTAATTCCTAATCTTAAAAAAAGATAGTTTAGTTGAATAGCGAGTTTTTGACTTTTAGTAGTAACTGTTAAAATATTATTAGATAATTCACCATCTCCTTCAATATAACCTGCAAGAAAGGATCTAATAATATCTTCATCAGAATTAAATATAATTTCAGGTATAAACTTATTAGAAGAATTTGTTATATCAAGTCCATTCATAAAACTCCTAGTATTTTTTCTTAACAAAACATCATAAACAACATTTTCCCTTCTATTATCTTTTCTTATTGTGGGAAAGTAACCAAATTTATGTTTAACATATTTACAAATCCAATTAATTATCTGCTTATTAGAATTAGAAATAAAAAAAGGATTACTAGTACCTTCTGCAACAAAAAATCCTAAGAAATAAGCATCATCACAAGATAATTTCTTTTGTTCATCAATGACATTTAATTTTCTTGGAAAAGCAATAATATCTCCAACATTTAATCCTTTAGTTTTTTTCCATGAAAACCCCTCATCAAAACTTAATAATTGATGATTCCCAGTAATTTTTAAAATCCTTCCTCTTTCTGTTCTAACTTTAAAAATCTTTTTAACTTTTTCACGATAGATATGAGAGGCAGGCAAAATCTCATAACTATTTCCATTAAAACAAAGAACCTTAACAGTATTCAAAGGGATAGCTGTCCCTTCTTCAAAATTAAATTCTTTTTCCTGATTATATTTTTTATAAACTTCTTGAATTTGTTCTAAATGCATTGAATTATTAAAATAATTAACAAAAGTATCTTTAGTAATGCATTTTCCAGAACCATATGCACCAAATGCTTCTGTGATTGCTTTAGTTTCAATACCTCTTCCTCCTAAAAGATTATCAAATTCTTTGCTTCCAGTTGTAATATAAAAAACTTCTTCTCTTTTTTCAGCAAATTCTAATCCACTTTGAAAACCTAAATCCATCATTTTCCTAGAAGCTTGAATAGCTTTTCTAGCAACAGATTCTCCAATACCTGCCATTTCACTTAATTCCTTAGGTCCAAGAACAGCAACACCCATTAAATCAAAAATACCTGCAGATTCTAATTTCTCAACAGCAGCAGGTCCAATTCCAGGTAAATCAGAAATCTTCATTTCTTTTTCTTTTTTAGAAATCTTTTTAATTTTAGCTTGTTTCTTTTTTTCAGCCATATCAATAATACTCTATTATTGTTTATAAGTATTATTCAATAGAGTTATATATTTTAAAACACCTTAATATAATCCATCTTACAAATAAAATCATGCAACAATAATTAAGAAAAATAAAATAATATCAATAACAATTAAAGAGAAAAACAAAGTTTCTTCAATTGCTCCTCCAGAAGCAATAAATCCTTTACTTTTTGCTTTAAAAGGCCAAAAAGGTTGAATCCCTTCTTTTGTAAAAGAATCTGCTATCAAATGAACCGAATAACCAATAAAAAAACCTAAACTAGCTACAGGCCAAAAAACAGCTATTAAAATTGAAACTAAAACTGCAAAAGTAAAGCTATGGATAACCCCTCTGTGTTTAACAAAAAACTGCAAAGGCCTAAAAATTAAATGTCTACCCCAAGTTGAAGAGCTTAAATCCAAATCTGGAATAATAGTTGCAATCACAACCATTGCAATAAAAATCCAAGGACTATTAACAAACTCTACAAATAATATAATCATAAGAACTGCAAATGCCAAGTGGGTTTTTAATAACATAAATCACCTCTTCTTAATTTTCCTATTTAATCTAATAATTCCAATAATAAAAAACCCAAAACCTATAACAATAAAGGGGATTATCAAAGGAAGTGTAATTTTTCCTCCATCACAAAATTCCTCTCCAAACATAAAATAAGATATAAAAATCAAAAAAATTCCAAAAAAAATATTTAAGATTCCATTAATTAAATTAAAAGTTTTTTGATTCATTTTACACCCCAAAATAACAAAGAAAATATAACTTAATAAAGATTCTGTTAATTCAATCCTTCTCCAACTTCTCAATTAATTTATTAACATCAACTTCATTCATCTCTTCAACAATAAACTCATTACTGCCAAACATAGAATTTTTTCTTACTTGTCCTGTAATCATCATCTCTTTTCCAAGAAAATCATTTTTTTTAATAGAAAATAATTCTTGATTTTCTAATTCTTCTTTAGACATTATTTTTTCTAAAACATCTGAAAATATAACAGACCTTATAGAGCTTGTTCCATCATCCATAATAAAATTTAATAAGGCCCTTTTATCAGGGACAACTTTTCCATGATCCTGACATTCTCCTAATTCATTCACTTTTCTTCTACATTCTGGACATATTTCAAAAAATCTTGGTTCAAACATCCGAACAACAAAAGCTCTTGCAGAGACTTTATCATTTGGATTAAAATTAACAATTGTTTTTTCAAAAACAGGTTTTTCAACAACAACATTTTCAATAGGTTTACTAGAAAGTTTAATTTCAGAAAAAGAAGATAAATGTATTTCACCATTTCTTATACTTGAATTAGTAATCTCAACAATACTCTCATTAGTTATTTGCCCCTTAGCAATTAATTCTATATGGTTTTCATCCCATAAAACAACTCTAATATTACTAGTCTCATCTGCTAAAACAAAACTAGCTACTCTTCCTGTTCTTCCACTTTTATTATATTCTCTAATTGGAAATAAATCTATGATTTTACCAATCAAATTTATTTTTCTCATTCCAGGAACAATTTGAGAAAGCTTAATCATTTGTTTATCAAAATTAACATTTAATTCTGCAGCAATAACTTGAGCAGCTCCTTCTTTGCTAATTAATCCAGCAAGTTTAGCTCTTTTAGCCTCAATTTTTCTCTCAATTTCACTAATCGCAACCCCAGAACTCTCTGAAATAAATTCAATTAATTGTTGATAATTCTCTTCCATTTTACTTCTTTTTAATAAACAAACCAAAAACAAAATCCTTTATAAAAATTACTATAGATTAATATAATGTTTAATGAATTTTAATAAAACTACCTATAACTACATTTAATTTCTTTAGTATCTCTAATCATAACAAAGCTATGCCCCTCATTTTTGAAGCATTATATTTTATAAGATATAATTTTATTTCAATCAAAAACTTAAAAACCAAAGCTTTATAAATCGATTTTTCAAATCTTAAGTATGGGAACTGCAATAATTAAAATGAAAATTATGCCTAATTCTCCAGATGCAAATTTAAATGCAATTGAAGAAAAAGCAAAAGAAATAATTAAAAGTTCAAGTAATTCTGAAATAAAAACTGAAAAAGAACCAATTGCATTTGGTTTAAATGCAATTATTTTAACATTTACATGGAACGAAGATAAATCTGTAGATGAAATAAATAATAAATTAAAAGAAATCCCAGAAGTTAGCTCTGCTGAAGTAATAGATTTTAGGCGAGCATTTGGATAATAGTAAATAATTAAATAGATTATCCAAAGGGGAGGGAGAGCATTTGGATAATAGTAAATAATTAAATAGATTATCCAAAGGGGAGGGAGAGCATTTGGGTAAAAACTAATAATTAATTATATCAATATCTTATGAAACTTTGAGTTACACATAACAAAAGATTAAGCTATTCAGATTATAAAGCTTAAAATTTCATAGAAATTCCAAAAAATAATATAACAAAAACCAAAATGACATTAACAAAAGAGCAAGCAGATGAAATAAAAAAGCAACTTTTAGTACAAGTTGAAAATCTTCCTCAGGAAAATAAAGAACAAATTAAACAACAGATTTCTCAATTTAATGAAGAACAATTAGAAGCATTTTTAGACCAAAATAAAGTTCAAGTTCAACAAGGAGCAGAAACAGGAAATACAGAAGAACCTAAATGTATTTTTTGTTCAATTATAGAAAATAAAATGCCTTCTTATAAAATTGCTGAAAACAAAAAAGCAATTGCAATATTAGAAATAAATCCTTTAACAAAAGGACATGTATTAATTCTTCCTTTAGAACATACAACCATAGATAAACTACCAAAATTATCAATGAGTCTTGCACAAAAAATAGCTAAAAAAATCAAAACAAAACTTAAACCAGAGGATATAAAACTTGAAACCTCAAGTTTTCAAGGGCATGCAATTATAAATGTAGTTCCTCTTTACAAAGACATTCCTCCTAAAAAAGAAAAAGCAAAAGAAGAAGATCTTAAAAAACTCCAAGTTCTTTTAGAAACTAAAAAAAGAAGCCCAAAAGCAATATCAACAACCACAAAATCAAAATCATTAAAAGGCTTACAAAAAATTAGTTTTAGAATTCCTTAATATTATTTTCTTTAATATTTCTATAAAACTTTAAGATATGCTCTTTTGTTGAGTATCTAAATTATCTGAACAGCTTAATCTCAGTAGAACATCTCGTCCTACGCTTATAAGATATAGATATTAGTTAATAAAATTCCTTAAAACATCCAACCAAATCTCCACATTAAATACAACAAAACAACAAATCCAAATAAAAATGCAGGAGTAAAAGGAATCCCATATTTAATCAAAATCTTTTTCTTATACTTTTTAATTAGTTTTAATTCACTCTTTGAAATTCCTTGCCAATTTGATTTAATCTTTTTTCTATCTATGAAAATATCTTCATACAACCAATCTCCCAAGGTAACTTTATTTGAAGGAACAGATTTAATCATGCAGGTTTCTTCAACAGCTTTTGAAAAAACAAATAATACAGGAAACAATAAAACAACAAACCCAATTAAAATAAATCTCATTTGACTCATAAAATAAATAACATTAATCCAAACAACAACAAAAATCAATGAAATCAAGAACATTTTCTGATAGTTTTTCCATTGTTTTAAAAATTCTTTTTTAAAATCTTTCCAATTTTTAAACACTAAACCAATTGCATAAATTAAAGCATATATAGAACCAGTAATTAAAAATAATAAAATAAAATATCCAAAAACTTTCAGATTAATTATCCAATCATAACTTAATGGTAAAATCGCTCCTAAAGCCATTAAAAGTTTTGCATCTCCTCCTGCAAAAAGCCTTGAATAATAAAATAAATTACCTAAACCAAAGAATATTGCAAATCCAATTAAACCATTTAAAATAAACCAATAATTTCCAGCCCAAACACTAACAGCAAATCTATAAGCAAGAGCAAATGCAATTAAACTAAAATTCCAAATATTATCAACTTCTCTTTTTCTCAAATCCTGAAGCACAGCTACTATAATCCAGACTAAAGCTAAAACAATCAAAAACAAATTCTCAATAATAATTAGTTGACTCATTTATAAGTTAAATTAAAAATACTTATAAACATTTTTATAATCAACCAGAATCTATTAATTTTTTATCCTTCCTTTTAACCACCCTTTGCCCCCCGCCTTTTTTATACTTATTATAACGAGCTTTAGCTCGTTTATCACATTTACTTTTTCTTTTTCCTGCTACTGCATATTCCATTTTAATTCATTTAATAAAAAAATTATGATTTAATAAATTTTTCTAAAGTCTTACCCCTATTACTTACTTGTTATATTTTATAAGATAAAGATAAAAAAACAGAAAATCACACACAAGGAACCTTACAGCAAATATAACTGCTAGCAGATTCTATAAGATACTGATTTCCTTCAATAGCAGGGTCTGGATCAGGACATATATCTTTACTAGAACAAGTCTTTCCTGTTGTTGGTTTTCCATCAGGACCTATTTTTCCAGGATATTCTGAACATCTACATTTAGCTTGAAGAGCAGGACAATCATTAATCTTTCTTTCATCTGCTAAATAAACACAAGTTTTACCCCCAACTATTTCATTAGTACACCAAGCATATACATTTTCATTTTCACAAGCAAGATTGCATTGAGATACATAACTAGTAGAAACAACTCCTCCTGTAAACCATCCTAAAATCTTATCCCAACCTTGTGTAAGCCAGATTACAACACAAATTAAAATAATTATTCCCAAAACAACCAAGATAATTGCCATTGTTGAAAGACTTCTAGGTTTTTTATTTTCAATCTTATTACTTACACTTCCACTATCTAACTCTTTTTTCATGTTACCCTTTTCTTTCATATTCTCTTTTTCTTTTATATTGCCCTTTTCTTTAATATTTTCCATATCTTTCATGTTTTTAAAAAGAAAACATACTTTTTAAAAGTTTTTAAT
>JAFCDH010000072.1 GCA_017609795.1 Candidatus Pacearchaeota archaeon
TGTTGCTTTTACACCTAATCAAGTAGGTAATGAAATGAAATATGTAAAAGTATTTGATGAACCTGGTGAACATATTATAAATTTAAATGTTAAATATAAACTTTGAAAGGAGATTAAAAAATATCAGTATCTCTATAAAATATAACGAGAATGTTTAGAAGATTAAGGAAAACAGGAGAATAGCTATTGAGATAATAAAAGAGATATAAACTGAAGTTTAAGGCTTAAAGTTTTAATAAGAGATTAAGCTATGAAGATGAAAATAAGGAGATTAAGTTATTCAAACCAAATAAGCTACCTAGATGATAAAGCTTTAAGATTCATAAAAATATAGATAAATTAAATATAAAAAACAAAAATGAGGTATAAAATAATAATTGGTTTAACTATTGTAATGGTTTTATTTATAATTCCATTTTTAAGTGCAGATTGTCCTAGTGGTTTTATTTGTGGAGGAACTGAAATAGAAGTAGCAATCCGAGAATATTGGATTGATTATACTGATTTAGATAATCCTATAACTTCTTCTACTTTGGAATTAGGTGCTTGTTATAAACCTGGTGCAATGGGGGAGGAATTTTGTTGTCCAATAGGTTCAGAATGTGAGCCAACTGGAGAGTCTGGTCCTGGAGGAGAGATTTATAATTGTGTTTATACTAATAAAGATTTTTGCTGGAAACTTAAAGATGAAGAATCAAGTAATGAAGATAATGAAAAAGCATGTAATGAATATACAAAATGGATTGCTATAAATGATATTGAAAGCCATAAAGGAGAGGGATATTGTGGTGTAGATGATAATTGGTGGCCATCTGGAGATAATATTTGTTGGTATGAAACAGAATGTGGTT
The DNA here is from genome assembly GCA_017609795.1 of Candidatus Pacearchaeota archaeon. Taxonomy (GTDB): domain Archaea; phylum Nanobdellota; class Nanobdellia; order Pacearchaeales; family GW2011-AR1; genus ARS1285. Next base: position 852 of record JAFCDH010000072.1, read on the forward strand.
GTGAATGGGATGGAGATAATGAAAATTGTGTTTCAATAGACAATAGAATAACAGTTTGTAATGATACTTTTACTCCAAGTGTACAAGGTGTTTGTACTTATACTATGGATACTTGGCAAGACAATTGTGATGTAGATGGATTTATATATGCTTCTTGGACTGCAATTGGAACAGGAAATTATGCAGAGGGTGGGGCTGATGAAAATGAATGTCAAAATACAGATATTATTACAATTCCTTGTGAAAAAATTGTAAAATTAGATTTTTTTACTTGGTTTAATATCATAGTAGTTGTTTTAATTTTAATTCTTATATATTATTCTTATATACAGGTTAAGAAGAAAAAATGACAGATTTTTTATTCTAGAATGTCTATGAATTATTATGATATGAAGATGATAAGATTAAGCTATGTTGTAAGTAGCTTAATAAATAGAAATTTAAAGCTCTAAGTTTTATAAAGATATACATAAAATAAATAATTATAAGATAAGTTTTATAAAGATATACATAAAATAAATAATTATAAGATAAGTTTTATAAAGATATACATAAAATAAATATGAATAGTTTATCTGATTATGAAAAAAGATGTGTTTATTTTAGTTTTTGTAATAGTATTTTCTATATTATCTGTAAGTCTAGTTATGTCAGATTTTGAAGAAGGAAAAGAACTTTATGATATAGATTTGATTTATGGGCCTGTTCAGCCAATTATAGGATGGGTAAATATTAGCTTAGATAAAGAACCTACAGATTCTTTATTAACTGGTTTTGATAGTTCTATTGAATTAAAAGAATTTTTAGATAAAACAGATGCTTCTTATTCTTGTTTTCCAGATGATTGTGCATCTAGGTATTCTTCTTCTGGAAGTGGTATTGGTTCAAAAACTTTTTCTATTAATGCGCTTAAAGAAAAAGTTTTAGGGATTAAATTAACTGGAGATATTACTGGAATTAATGACCTTTCTTTTGATGTTGCAACAAATGCAGGAAAATCTTGTTTACATCCTCTTAAAATAGATATTTTAGATAATGGAATTGATTGGAAAGCTAATGAAATTACTAATGATTTTACTTGTATTTTAAGTAATAATTATGGATGTTGGGATGAAGATGATTATTCTAGTAATCAGGATTTTATTATAACAAGTGAGTCAAAATATTGTGAAAAAATAAATGTAATTGCTCCTACAAGAGTTTTTGAAATTGGTGCAGAAATAACACAAGGAAGTGGAGGAGAAGCTGAGATTATTATGGAGATGGATATTGGAGAAGTTAAAGAGTGTACTGAGATTGTAAATTCTGAAGGGGAAGTTAGTTGTAGTGTTGAATTTGATGACGCCCTTGAAGAAAATGTGCAAGCAGAAGTTTGTATAAGTGTTGAATCTTCTGATAATGGGAAATATAAAATAAAATATGAATCTGTTTCTCCTTGTGGTTTTGTTGGAAGTGGAGAATATGATTTTCCTATATTTGTAAAACCTGGAAAATATGAAGGAGTCAATGATTTTACATTTAATCAAGATTTAATTGATGATGGGAATACAGGAATAGAGTTAGGGCCTGAAATTTGGGGTGATTATATTTTGAATAAATATAATGGAGATTGTAATCCAGAATGTGTAATTCCAATAAAGTTTTATTCTGGAGTTAGTCAAACAATTACAATTTCAAATCTAAACTTAGAGTATAAAAGAGATGGAGATTTATTAGAAACTAATATTTATGAGGTTACTGAAACCCCTGCTTTAATAAGTTCTGATTTTCAAAAATTAGATTTAGTTGATGGTAATTTTTTAACTCCTGATGATTATGGTGAAGAAGAATTTAGACTTGAATTAGATGATGAAGAGATATTTGAAGAAGATATTAAGATTAAACCAGTTCCTGGAATAAAAAACTTAATGCCAAATATTGTTCCTGCCTTAGTTGATATAGAATTTTCAGTGGTGTTAGAAGATATAGGGATTAATTTAACTTATACATGGGATTTTGGTGATGGAAGTGATGAACAAATCACAAAAACAAATAAAATAACTCATATGTATTCTGAAATTGGGAGTTATGAGGCAGTTATAAAAGTTTCAAATGAATATGGAGAGGCTTCTAAGACTTTTCAATTAAATGCAATCTCTCCTAAAGATGCAATTGATGATGTTATAATAGAATATAAAGAAGATTTAAAAAATATTAAAGCACAGATTAATACTCTTCCTTTATGGGTTCAAACAGAAATTGAAAAGAAATTTGATGTAGATAACTTGAATTCTAGTGTTAATCTTCAAGAAAGAAAATATGAAGATGCGTTTGATGATGAAGATTACATAAAAATAATGACTTCTTTATTAGAATTAAAAATTCCTTATAGTTTGAATATAAGTCAATTAATTAATCCAATGAATTTCTTTCCAGTTAAAGAAGAATTAGATTTAGAAGCTTTAGAAAATCTTGGTGCTGGAACTGCTGATGAAACAAAGGAAAAGTATTATAATGCAATTAATAATTGGATTCAATTAAATTTAGATATTTCTTTAGAATCTAAAACATATTCTTTTTATTATAGAGATTCTAAAATTGAACCTTTGATTTCTTATGTTAAGCTTGTTTTAGAGCCAAAAAATGATTTAGATGAAGTTTATCTTGTTGTAAATGGAGACCCTGAGAAAATACAATTCAGAGGCATTGATACTAAAGATGTTGAAGAAACAGCAGAAGCTGTGATTTTTTCTGAATTAATTGAAAGAGAAACAATTGAATTTTTATATCCTGAAGGAATTGATATGCAAAGTTTTCCTATTTATATTTCTCCTGAACTTAAATATTTAGACACCGGAGTTGTTGCTGGTGTTTGTAATAGTAATAAAAAATGTGAAAAAGCGCGTGGAGAAAATTATGAAAATTGTAGAACAGATTGTAAACCACTAGGATGGACTATTTTCTGGCTTTTTGCTTTAATTTTTTCAGCATTTATTGTTTATATTGTTTTACAAGAATGGTATAAAAAGCATTATGAATCTCGTTTATTCACAAGTAAAAATCAATTATTTAATTTAATTAATTTTATGAATAATTCTCTAAATCAAGGACTTAAAAAATCAGAGGTTTTTGAAAAACTAAAACCTTTGGGCTGGGTTAATGAGCAGTTAAGTTATTCTTGGAAAAAACTTCATGGAAAAAGAACAGGTATGTGGGAAATTCCTGTTTTTAAATGGGCTGAAAAAAAGCAAGTTAAAAAAGAACTTTCTAAAAGGCCTAACACCCCCAATCTTTCTGGGTTGAAGTTAAAGTGATTTTGTGACATCCTCCATGCCCTAAAGGGCACGGCGTCCTTTGGGTTTAAGCTATGCAATGATGTTTCTCTTAATTCTTTATATAAGAGTAAGCCATATCAAAATCACTACTTCCAACCCCATCACAAAAATAACCCCTATTCCAAAAATGCCCTCTTGGATATCTTTTTCTAATAGCAGGACATAA
>JAFCDH010000018.1 GCA_017609795.1 Candidatus Pacearchaeota archaeon
GCTTTTAATGGTTTAAAATCAATAATTGCTATTGTATATCCTTCTCTTAATGCAGTTAATATAGGATTAACATCTTCATAACTTTTTAAAACAAAAGGCCTTACAATAACTTTGGCTTTTTTCACTTCTTTTCCTAAATCTATTTCAATATAATCAAGGTCGTCAGAACCTCCACTAAAGGCTCCAGAAAAACCTTTTTTTAATCTATCAAACACCATAATTAAGAATTATTGTGACAAGTTTATAAAGATTTCTGTGCTAGAATAGAAATCTTTAGGTATATACGTGGAGATAAATTAGTTTACAGTTTTAAAAAAAATCATTTTAATAACTGTATATATTATATAAGCTAAAAAGATTATATATGCCCATAATAATACATCATTCAAAAATCTCATTATTTTTTTACTTACCATTTTCTTCTTTCTTTTAAATTAAAAATGTAAATTATTAATCCAATCATAATACCAATGGTTGCAATCCATATATCTTGGAGATCCCCCTTATATTGGATAAATCTTAAGTAAAAATAGATTAATATTGAAAAATCAATAAATTTACCTATCCATTCAAGTATTTCTCCCATTTTAGATTATCCCTAAAATTGCTGACCATAGCAAAACTATTGCTAATATCCCTAAAATAATCAATCCTTTTTCTATTACCTTCTTTATTTTTTTTGTCATTTTTCTTATTAATTATAATGATTTAGATTTTAAATAATTTTTGAATAATTTTATTTATTAATATCTTATAAATATTTTAAGTTATACAGATGAGATTTAAACTCTTAATTTTATAGCTTAATCTTCTCTTCTTTAAAGCTATAAGTTTTATAAAATATGGGTGTAGAATTATTTTTCAGGAACGTTTAGCTTTGCCATTACTTCTTGTCTTATTTTTTCTAGCTCTTTTGTTAATTCTTCTTCTTGTTTTTCAATTGATTTTAATCTTAATGATAAAAGTTCTTTTTTCTTTTTTGATTCTTCTTCTAGTTTTTGTTTATTTGTTTTTATTATTATGTTTCCGATTATTTTAAAAACATCATCTTTAGAATCTTTTAATTCTTCTAATGCTTTTTCTGTTTCATTTAATTCTACTTGAAAAGTTTGTTTTTGCATAAGTATACTTTGAAAATTCTGCTCATAAATCTGAAGCATCTGTATTTTTTCTTGTGTTTCTTTGTCTATTTTATTTGGATCCATTTTTTTTGTTTTGTTACAAATCTTAGTTTTATGTTTTAATTTGATTTAAAGGGTTTATAAACTTAATGTTTCTTTAATTAAACAGCTTTGATTTTTGCAGTGTGTTTCCTAGGTTTGTAGAAAATCTTTGAACCACAACTAGGACAGAGAAATCTTTTTTGCAGAGCAGTTGATGTAACTTTTTTTCCACATTTAAAGCATTTATATGTTGCCATTTGTATGAAAACCTACGGTCCTCAAAAATTAAAGATTTTTAAGAACTTCAACTTTAAAAAGATTGAAGTTTTTCCTAACAAGTCCCCTTTCCCTTGATAGTCAACCTTTGGTTGTTATTTATTTTTATTATATAATAATTGTGTTTTGATGGGTTTTTAAGTGTTTTTATTTAATCATTCTTCTTTTTTAGGAAGCATATATGTATGATGTGCGAATTTCTTTTTGCATTTTTTACATTGCCAAATTCCTTTTGATAATCTTTTTGCAATCCCATTGCAAAAAATACATTGTTGTTTTTTTCTTTGAAGAGATTCTATTTCTGCAATTTTAACTCTAATTTTACGTCCATATCTTGCTCCAAATCTTGCTGCTGCTTTTGCTTTTTTCTTTTTTGGCATTTTTGTTAGTTTTATTATTTATTCTGGAATCTGATAAGCTCAATTAAGAGAGATTATCTGAGTTTTTGTGAAGCTTAGGTTATCTAATTGTGTCTCTTAATATTCTATAAAATATTGTTTTTTGTTTATTTTGGTTATCTTTAAAATGGGAATGCCCAGATTTGAACTGGGATTGCGAACTCCCAAAGCTCGAGTACTAACCAGATTATACTACATCCCCGTAAAAATAAGGATTTAACTTAATTTATAAACTTATTGTTAGGAGTTTTAAGAATCATTTCTTTTCTTCTTCAGCTTCTTTAGGCTTTGTTTCTGCTCCTTCAGGGGCCTGAGTGGCTTCTGTAGTTTCAGTACCTGCTTCAGCTGCAGCTTCTGCTGCTTCTTCAGCTGCTTTCTTTTCTGCTTCTATTTTAGCGTCTTGTTCTTCTTTTATCTTTGCAAAATGATTATCTAATCTTTTTCTTTTTTCAGACTCTGTTTCTGTTGATTTGTTATTAATTTCTTGTTTAAATCTTCCAGAATCTATTTTATGAATAAGTTCGTTTGGTTCTTGGTTTTCCACAAGAATTCCAACACTTGCACAAGTCCCAAGAATAGATTTTACAGCTGTTTTAAAATCTTTTTCAAGCATGTTTGAATACTTTATTTTAGTTATTTTAATTACATCCTCAATAGAAGCATTTCCTACTTTGATATTAGTATGGTCAGATGTTCCTTTTTCTAATTTTAATTCTTTTTTAATTAATTCTGAAGTTGGAGGAGAAGATGTTTCAACTGTAAAATCTTTTGTTTTTTCATCAATATCAAGGTTAACAGGAACTTTCATTCCTTTGAATTCTTTTGTTGCCTCATTAACTTTAGAAATAACTTGCCCCATATTAATTCCAATTGGGCCTAATTGCTGGGCTATTGCTGGGCCTGGTTTCATATCTCCACCATCGATTAATAATTTTATGTTCATTTTGTTTTCTTATTTGATTTATATTATTTAATTGGAATTTGATAAGCTCAATCAAGAGAGATTATCTGAGTTTTGCAAAACTTATTTTATCTGATTGTATAATTTGATAGTTTATAAGATATAGGTTTTTATTTATTTTGATTATTTTAATTTGGAATCAGAACCCCTCTGGAATTAATCCTCTAGTTGGCTCATCATAATCCTTTTTGATTTCTGGAGTTTTCCCTAAGATGTTTACATTATCTCCTTTAGAAGATTCTATTTTTTCCTGAGAATTTAATTTTTCTTTAGTTTCTTTTGATTCTCCTTCTTCTTTTTCTCTTCTAATAACTTTTACATTATCTAATTTTACTGTGACTGGAATTGGAACAACTGCAGCTAGTAAAGTTACTACTGTTTCTCCTTTTGTCTTATCAACTCTCATTACTTTTGCCTTTTCTTTTTTAAAGGGCTCTCCAATTATTTCAACAATATCTCCTTTTTCAATATTAATTTCTTCCATAACTGGCTCTAACATATTTTTAATTTCATTATAAGTTACTGTTTTTCCAATAATTCCTTTTACATATGGAAGATTATAAGCTGCTTCTTCTGCTGATTCTCTGTCTTCTGCTTCTAAGAAAATATATCCTCTTAATCCATGAGGACGAGCTAAAGAATATACTTGCAACTGTTTTTTATGAACTTTAGTAGAGATTAAATCTAATGCTCTATCTTCTTTATTTGTTGTTACTTTTATTACAAATATCATTTTATTTTTTTATTTTGTTTTAATTAGGATATTTTATTTTCTGGAATCTTATTGTATCTTTAAGCTTTTGTTATGAGTAGCTTATGTTTATCATCTTCATCTTGTTATCTTTTATAAGATATTGATATTTTTAATATTTTAATCTGTTATTTTATCTTATTTAAATATTTCTAATTTCTCAGCTCAGCTAACTAATAACATCATAGAAGCTGATAATAATAGTTAAAATCAAGGGTTTATAAATTTATTGTTGTCATATCTTAATAAATCCCATAAGTAAAGAGATAATAAAACCCATTAATCCAATTAAACCTAATCCAATTGCAGAAACTTTTGCAATTATTGTGAATTCTTTTTTATCTGGTTTTTTCATAAGATGCCAGACTCTTACACATTGTTTTGTAAATGATTTTAAACTGAACATTTTTATTTTATTTTATTTTTTACTTATATCTTTATAAATCTTTAAGCCTTGTTATGAGTAGCTTAATCTTATCATCTTCATCTCGTTATATTTTATAAGTTATTGATATTATAATATAAAAGTTATTAGAAAAAGGGGTTTTTAAATTTTGTTCAAACACAATTGATAGCCTAATTTATGAAGTATATCCCTTTTTAGATTCAAATTTAAAATATGAAGGCAATTATTTCCTATTGATATTCCTTCTAAATTTTCTCCAGCAGGTATACCTGTTTCAACATCACCTAAATCTTCAAAAGCAAGACAACTAAAAGGATCCTTATTTGAGGATTTTTGAATAATATCTAATCTTTTATCATTTGTTTGATGAGTCCAATTTTGGTAAATAGAACAATCTTTGATTTCTGTGCAAAGGTAAGTTGGCATTTTAAATCTACTCCAAAAACTCAATACCTAATTCATCAGAAATTTCCATTTGTCTTTGAATTTCAGGCGGGAGTTCTCCTCCTTTTATTTGAGAACTTTGAACTCCTGTAATAATAATCATAACTCTAATTGATTTTTCCATTTCTGGTGATAATTGAGCTCCCCAAATCATTTTCGCGTCTGGACTTAATTTTTCTCCTACTGTTGCTATAATCTCTCTTGCTTCATCTAAACTCATATCATTTCCTCCGATAATGTTTACTAAGGCTCCTGTAGCATTTGAAATATCTACATCAAGCAATGGGTTTGTTATTGCTTTTTCTACTGCTTCTTCTGCTCTTTTAGCTGAATCTGATTCTCCCATCCCTATTAAAGAGACTCCTCCATTTGACATAATTGTTTTAATATCTGCAAAATCAAGATTAACTAAACCAGACTTTGTTACAAGTTCTGTTATTCCTTTAACAGCATTTGTTAAAATCTCATCTGCAACTTTAAAAGCAGTTTGTAAAGGTAATTCTGGTGCAATTTCTAGTAATCTATCATTTGGAATAACAATTAAAGTATCTACTAGAGATTCCATTCTTTCTAAACCATATTCTGCATTTTCAATTCTTTTTTTTCCTTCAATAGTAAAAGGAAGAGTTACAATCCCAATAGTTAATGCTCCTTGTTTTTTTGATAGTTGTGCAACAACAGGGCCTGCTCCTGTTCCTGTTCCTCCACCTAATCCACAAGTAATAAAAACCATATCTGCTCCTGATAATGTTTTTTTGATTTCTTGTTCAGATTCATGAGCTGCTTCTTCTCCAATTTTTGGATTACTTCCTGAACCAAGGCCCATTGTTAATTCTTTTCCAATTAAAATCTTATAATCTGCATTTGTATAAAGAAGATCTTGTGCATCTGTATTTAATGTTGTAAATTCTCCTCCTTTAATTCCAATTTCCCTCATTCTGCTTACAGTGTTTCCACCAGCTCCTCCAATTCCAAAGACTTTTACTCTTGAACTTTGTTTTTTAAGAAGTTCTTCTAATTCTTTATCTATTTCTTCAACTTCTGGATTTTTATTAAAAATAGGAGTTGAAGTTTCTATTATTGGAGTTTCCTTAATATTTTCTCTTAATGAATCTGTTATTGGAGTATCTGAAAATGATGTTTCTTCACTTAAAATAGTATTTTCTTCGCTAAATCTATCTTGGTTAGATTCTTCTGGCTCTTCTCTTTGATAACCATAACTGTCTTGAGATTCATCTCTTTCATAATCCATGTCTAAGAAAGACTTAAATTAATATTTAAAGATTGTTGCGTTTTTATCGTTGTTTTGCAGTATTAGCTTCAACCTCAAAATCAAACTCAATCATATCTTTAAACTTCTGGTTCATCATCTGTACTAAAGGTTTGATTTTTGCATCTTTGAAAAGGATTTTTTTGTTTTTCTCATCTATATCAAATTCAAATCTTTGTTTAAAGAAAAAATCTTGTAAGGCATTGATTTTTTCTTTTATACTTGTAATTTTTCTTAAGATTTTAAAATCATAATCTACTTCTTTTCCTGCTAAAGGATTGTTAAAATCAACAATAACTCTTCCTCCTGAAACAGATAAAACTTTTGCTATATAATTATCTAATTGTAAGGTCATTCCAGGAATTGGGTTCATTTCTTTTTCTCTGAAAATTCTCATAGGCATTGTTTTGATTAATTTTGGATCTCTTTTTCCAAAAGCTTGTTCTGGAAGAATATGAATTAAATATTTTTTTCCAATTTCTTTTCCTTCAAGTTCATCATCAAAACCTTTTAATAACATTTGATTTCCAACAGAAACAATTATTGGTTTAATATTTTTGATATCTACCTGCAAATTCATTTGTTCAGCTTGTTTTTTATTTGTTGTATCAAAAATTTGATCATTTGCTTTTCCTGTAAATTCTATTTCAACAAAGTCGTTTTTTTTGGTTTTCATAATTTTCTGAAAGAGAAGGGGTTTAAAAAGTTTTATAAACGCACTTTTGATTTATTCATTATGGTTTTTAAATTAATTCATGCTACACAAGCAAGGCCTGGAACAACTATATTGATTGATGGAATTGCATGTGTTGTTAAATCTAATGATATTAGTAAAACAGGAAGACATGGACATGCTAAATGCAGAATTGAGGCTGTAAGTGTTTTAGATGGTAAGAAAAAGGTTTTTCTTACAGGAGGACATGATAAACTTGAATGCCCTATGATTAATAAAAAGAAGGCTCAAGTATTGTCTGTTCTTGGAGAAAAAGCAAGTGTTATGGATTTGGAAAATTATGAAACAATTGAATTACCCATACCTGAAGAATTAAAATCTGAGATTAAAGATGGAGATAATATAGAATATTGGAATGTTGAAGGTGTTAAAATAATTAAAAGAAAGATTTGAAAATTAAAATTATAAACTGATATCAATATCTTAATGAATATAATAAGATGGAGAGGATAAGGTGAAGCTATGCCCTCCTCTTCAAAACCCTAAGTTTAATAAAGATATAAGTTAAATAGTATAAAATTAAAACATAAAAATGGCGACAAAATTACCAGCAACACAAGCAAGATTATTTAAAAACATATTTGTTTGTAAGCATTGTAAATCAAAGATACGAGCAGATCCAAGAAAAATCTTAGAAAAAAAAGTTAGGTGCAGAAAATGTTTGAAAAAATGTTTTAGACCTATTAGGAAGAAGTGAACAAACCTTTCAAAAAGGTTATGATTCAAAAATTAACTTTTCCGAGAAAAGTTAAATCAAAATCAGATTAATAAACATAAATTTCCTTAATATCTTGATTTAATATTATGAGATAAAGATGATAAGATTAAGCTAAACAAATCCTTATCAAAGCTTAATATTTCATAGAGATTCCAGATAAATAAAATCTTAAAACAAAAAATAGGTTAAAATAATAAAATGGCGTTTTATATGTATGATATAGCATTCTTAGTTTTATTTACATTAGGAGTAGTTTGGTTTCTTTGGAAAAGAAAGAAAAATCTTAAAAGAGAAGGATTAATGTATCTTTATAGAACTCAGCTTGGAATAAAATTTATTAATTATGTTGGTGGAAAATATAAAAAAACACTTAGGGTACTAAGTTATGTTGCTGTTATTTGTGGTTATTTATTAATGACTAGTATGATTTATTTTCTATATTATATAATAAAAATTTATTTTTTTAATCCTGAGATTGTTAGAGCTATTAAGATTCCTCCTTTAATGCCCTTGATTCCTTATTTACCTTCATTATTTAATGTGAGTTTTTTGCCTCCTTTTTATTTTACTTATTGGATTATTGCTATTGCTGTTATTGCTATTTTCCATGAATTTGCTCATGGGATCTTTGCAAAAAGATATGGAATTAAGATAAAAACAACTGGATTTGGATTTTTAGGACCTTTTTTAGCTGCATTTGTAGAGCCAGATGAAAAACAAATGCAAAAGAAAAGTAAATTTCAGCAAATAACTGTTCTTTCAGCAGGAACTTTTACTAATTTAATCTTGGCTCTTTTGTTCTTTTTATTACTTTCTGGATTTTTTGTTTTAACTTACTCTCCTGCAGGTGCAATGTTTAATACTTATGCAACAGGATTAGTTAGTATTGGTTCTATAAATATGGTTGGAGGAATGATAGTTGATGCTCCAACTAATCAAGGGATTATTGATTTAATTGATAAAAATAATATAACAAATGATTTAGTTTTAGGAACTAATGGAAATTCTTTAAATCTTACAAAAATCACTGCTAATGGTAAGAATTATTTTATGACTATAGATATTTTAAAAGAACAATTAAAAAAAGAGACTTCTCAAGTGATATTATATGAAGATTTGCCAGCTATTAATGCAGGATTAAAAGGAATTCTTATTGAAATTGATGGTAAAGAAATTCAAACTCATGATGATTTATCTTTGATTTTAAAAGGATATGGTCCTGGGGATGAAATTAATATTAAGACAAATGTAGATGGAGAAATTTTAGAATATAATTTTAATTTAGGAGAAAATCCTGTTGCAAAAGGAAAACCAATGATAGGAATTGGGTATGCAACTTCTCAAAGAGGAGGGATTGTTGGAAGAATAGCAGACTTTTTTAATTTCTTTAAAAAACCAGCAACTTATTACAAGCCTATGTTTAATGCAGAATTTATTGTTTTTATTTATAATCTTATTTGGTGGCTTGCTTTAATTAATTTTAGTGTTGCTTTGATTAATATGTGGCCTGTTGCAATTTTTGATGGTGGAAGAATGTTTATGTTAACTATTTGGGCAATAACAGGAAGCGAGAGATTTGCAAAAGCTCTTTTTAAGATTGTAACTTATGTAATTTTAGGAGCACTTTTCGCCTTAATGATTGGTTGGTTTAGTGCTATATTTTGATATAATCTATTACCTATTTCTTCCTATACTTATAATATTAGATATATTTTTAAGTTATAATATTTAGATAGTTTTATGTCAAAAGAAAAACTAACTGAAACACTTAAAAAACAACATTATGGTTTAGTTGGAAATCATTCTGGAGTTCAGATATGTAGATGGACAAAAAAGAGTTTAGTTGATGAGGGAGTTTGTTATAAAGAACAATTTTATGGGATTAAAAGCCATTTATGTTGTCAAATGAGTCCTGCTGTTGGATATTGTCAAAATAGATGTTTGCATTGCTGGAGGGCAATTGAACTTACTCTTGATAATAAAATGAAAAAAGAAAATATTGATTCTCCTAAACAAATAATTAAAGATTGTATTGAACAGCAGAGAATATTGATAAATGGTTTTAAAGGAAATTCTAAGATTAATCTTGAGAAATTTAAACAAGCTCAAGAACCAATGCAATTTGCAATAAGTTTAGTTGGTGAGCCAACTTTATATCCTAAATTAGGTGGACTTATTTTTGAATTAAAAAAACAAGGTAAGACTTGTTTTTTAGTTACAAATGGATTATGTCCAGAAGTTTTAAAGAAATTAGCTGATGAAAGAAATCTTCCTACTCAATTATATGTTTCTATGAATTCTCCAAATGAAAAATTATATAATAAATGGCATAAAAGTTCTGAAAAAAATGCTTGGAAGAAATTTAATCAAAGTCTGGAGATTATGAAAGATTTGAAAACTAGAACAGTTATTAGAATGACTTTAGTAAAAGGGCCTTATAATAATATGAAAAATGAATATATTGAAGATTATATTAGATTGATAAAAAAGAGTGAATGTGATTTTATTGAAATTAAAGGATACAAAGCTGTAGGTTTTGCAAGAAATAGAAAAGATATGGGTTATAATAGTATGCCTACTCATGATGAAGTTAAGGAATTTGCTAAAAAAATAGTCAAAACCACAGGATATCAAATTGAGGATGATTTTGAACCTAGTTGTGTGGTCTTATTAAAAAGAGATGATTTTGTTAAACGATTTATCTCTTGAGAAACTTTTTTTGCCCAATTATTTTGAAAATCTGTGAAGATTATCTTACATTTAAATTTTTTCATAAACTCTTGTTCATTTTGTAACCATTTAAAATTTTCCCAATCTTTATTAAGTATCAAAACTGTCGGAGATTTATTAATAAGATACCATTTAATAAAAAAATAAAGTCTCGAAAAAATCAAGGCACTTTTAATTCCACTCTTTCTACCCTGTTTAAACCTTCCTTTTGAAGCAAGGTTTGTATTGGTAATCTCTATAGGAACTTTTATATTATTTTTAGTGAAAATTATGTCTGCCTTAAAATCTTCAAATTTCTTTTTTTTATCAATTTCTCCTAATTTATCTAATTCTTCAGCTAGTTCTCCCTCTTTTTCTGATTCTGTGCTAAATAGATCTTTAATAGAAATATTCCATTCATCAAGATATATTCCAATTTTAATTTGTATCACTTTGTTGGATAATTTAGAAACAAATTCTTCTGGAATTAATTTTCTGGAGATAGAAATTCCTACAGATTTAGAAATTAAAAAATATAGTTTACTTCCTGCAAATTGATTTGATTTTCGTATAATAAACTTATCTCTCTCAAAATAACAAACATTACAATATTGCCCATTAACAAATTCTCCAAATTTTGAATTATATACTGTTATCCACACATTATTAGAACTGTTCATTATCCTTATACAACCATTAAGAAAAACTAACTTCCCTTTTATTTTTTTTGTTTTGGTATAATTTGATGCTTCTTGGAGTAGACAATAAAATCCCCGTTTCATACCTTGTAGAATTTTTAATTTAACTAATTTGTGAAGCCTTTGTTTTGCAGAAGAATAAGAAATATTTAGATGATTTGCTGTTTCTTTTATTGAAAGGGGGGCTTTTTCTTTTTCAAATAATTCTATTACTGGAAGATAAAATTTAGGGTCTTTTCCCCCTTCTTTAATGATAGTTTTATAATCTTTCATTAATATTATTAGGACCCTTTATTTTAGAAACCTTTCTATATGAGTGTTGGTTTTGCACGCCAAAGACTTGGTTATGATATGATGCCTAATCATAATGAAATTAAAGAGTTTGCTAAGAAGATTGTTAAAGAATTAGGGGCTCCTTATAAGATTTTAGATGAACATGAATTTTCTAGAGTTGTGTTGGTTAGGAAGGATGATGGGATGATGAAGATACAAAAGATATAATTCTAACACCTAAAGATTCTATTTTCTAGAATATTTATGGAACTTTAAGTTATGTTATGAGTCGCTCAATCTTCTCGTCTTTATCTCATCCTATTTTATAAGATATAAATATTAGTTTAATTTAAGAAATCATCTTCTACTATTTGGCTTATTATATCTTCTTTGTCTATTTGGTCTATCCTGTGACCTATTATCTCTTTTAGATCTGCCTATTACTTGATCTATTATATGAATGTCTATGTGATTTATCTGATTTCTCATATCTTCTAGGTTTGTTTTCTCTACTGTATCTTGAAGTTCTTTGTTTAGGAATCCATTTTATTATTACTCTTTTTACAAAAGGAGTATTTATTCTTCTTATTTTAATATCTCCAGAAGTTAAATTACGAAAATTTTCATAATCTCTACTAGAAAGAATATTAATTACTTTTCCTTGTTTTCCTGCTCTTGCAGTTCTACCTATTCTATGAATATAATCATCTTTATTATCTGGAATATCGTAATTATAAACATGGCTTACCCCCTCAATATCTAATCCTCTTGCTGCAACATCTGTAGCCACAAGAACATGAACTTCTTTTGAATGAAAACTTTTAAGGATTTTAGTTCTTTTATCTTGAGAAAATCCTCCATGGATTGAAAGTGATTCTACACCCATTAATTTAAGATTATTTGCAACAAAATCCACATTTCTTCTAGTTTTACAAAATATCATCACTAATTTTGATTTTTCATTTTCAAGAAGATATTTTAATAATGAATATTTTAATTTACTATCCACATCATGATAAACCTGTTCTAATTTTCTTGGGTCTACTTGAGGTGTTGCTAAGATTTCTATTGGTTTTTTCATATATTTTTGTGCAAGACGAGAGACATCATTAGAAATTGTAGCAGAAAAAAGTAATGTTTGTCTTTTTTCTGGACAGTAAGAAATTATTTTTTGAACATCATCTCTAAACCCCATATCAAGCATTCTATCTGCTTCATCTAAAACTAAAGTATTTACAAAACTAAGGTTAATTGAATTTCTATCCATATGGTCAAGAATTCTTCCAGGAGTTCCTACAACAATTTCTGCAGAAGGAAGTCTTTTTATTTGATTAATAATAGAAACTCCTCCATAAATTGGAATTACCTTTAAATCTTTATCTTCTGAAAAATTTGAAAGTTCATTTGAAACTTGTTCTGCTAATTCTCTTGTAGGTGTTAAAATTAATCCCTGAATACCCCTATCTTTTTTTGCATTATTTATTAATCCTGCTGCAAATGCTAAAGTCTTTCCAGAACCAGTCATAGCTCCTGCTATTACATCTTTTCCTTTTAAAATTTCAGGTATAGATTTCTCTTGTATTTCTGTTGGAATTTCAAATCCTTTAGATTTTATTGATTTTAATAAAGGATTGTCTTGTCCTAACAATTTTGTAAATTGTTCCATTGTTCAAAATTTTCTGGTAAGAAATAGCTAATTGTATTTCTTTAACAAATTAAATAATATTTTATATTATATTTTTGATCGTATGTAATTATTTAAGTATAAAAATAGTTTATAAATGTGTTGGTTAAAAACCTAATATAAAGAAATCATTATCATCTAATTCCCTTTGGATTGTTATAACCTGATAAGCTTTTAATGCTTTTATTTGTTCTTGGTTTCCAAATCTTAAAGGTTTTTTAAGGATTTTATAAATTGTTTCTGTTAAAATAGAACTTCCAAAACCCCTATTTAATCCATCTGCAAAACTCACAACACCCGAAGAACCACCTGCTCCATCTACAAAAACTTTTCCCTCATCATTAATATAAATATTTTCATATGCCATTTCATCCTCACAAAAACACAATTCCATCTTTAGTTAAAGCAGTAAATCTGATTCCTGTAGGAAGTGAGAGAAGCGCAGAAATTAAAGCCATGTGTTGTCTTCCTGTTCCTGATGCTATGGTTAAAGCAACTTCTGTTCCTTTAATTTTTCCTTGAAGTTTTTTGTGTATTTCATTCTTTAAATCCATTATTCTAGAAGAATTTATTTCTATAAATTCAAAATCTTTTTCAGATTTAAATTGTTTTGCGAAATTATCTCCTATTAAAACTATTTTATCCCATTCCCCCCTATTAATTACTCCAGCAACCTGAGCCCAAGTCCCTTTTCCTGTTGATAATAAGGCTACTAATTCCATTCTCTAAGAAAACTTATTTATCTTTTAAGTATTGTTGTGATTGAATAAATTAATTGTTCTTTTCTAATTCTCTTAAATATTCCTTAATTCTTTCAATTGTTTGAGGGATAATAAATTTTTCAATAGAATTTTCAAAAATTTCTATAAGAGAAGAATGTTCTGATAAATAATATTTGTTTTCAGATTTTTCAATTAACATAGAATCGCGAAGTCGTTTAAGCTGTCTTCTAATATTACTTTCAGCAAGTCCTTTTGTTTCTAAACTATATTTTTTTC
Organism: Candidatus Pacearchaeota archaeon; assembly: GCA_017609795.1. GTDB lineage: Archaea > Nanobdellota > Nanobdellia > Pacearchaeales > GW2011-AR1 > ARS1285. The sequence continues at coordinate 13,483 of JAFCDH010000018.1, forward strand.
GTGATTCTTCAGCCCGAATTCTAATCTCTTCACTACTTAATTTTTCTTTTTGTGTATTTGAATTAATTAAAACCATAAGAATATCAACTATAATATCTCTAGAATCTCCTAATTGAAGAAGCCCTAAACTTAAACATATTTTTCTTACTAATTCTCTTTTTTCTAATCTAATAGGTTTTTCATATTTTCTTAAAGTTATTTCAGATAATGGAAGATCTTTCATATTATTTAAATCATATATAAACTTATAAATTTATCTTAATAATTCTAAAAATTAAAATTACCAAATATGAAATTTTATTAAAATTACAATTACATTAAATATAAAAAAATAAAAATAAAAAATTACTTTTTTCCCCTAGATTTTTTCTTTCTTCGAACAGTTTTTTTCTTCTTTTTAACACTTCTTTCTGTTCTTTTAATGCTTTTCTTAATTCTCTTTATCTTTGCTCTTTCTTTTTTCTCTCTTGCAATTTCTTTTTTAAGAGAATTAAATTGAGTAATCTCTTTTCTAAGCTTTTTAATTTTAGCATTAACCTGTTTAACTGTTAATTTTTTTGCCATATTTTCACCTCTCACTTTTAGTTTTTGTTTTATTTTTATTAGTTAACTAAAAATGTTCGTAACCTCCTTTCACCTTTTTTTAAAAATTTCTAAATTAATATCGAAATTATAATATTTAAATGTTTCTTTATGTTTTTTAATAAAACAATAGTTTTAAAAACTCTAAATTTAATGAATTAATATACTATTAACTACATCACATAGGTTTTATTTTCTTAAGCTTTATGTGCATAGGTAGGAGGTATTGGATAGGGGGGATAAAAATAAAAATTAATATCTTATAAGCGTGGGACGAGATGATCTACTGAGATTAAGAGACAGAAGAACATAGCTTAAAGATTTATAGAGATATAGATTAAACAATACACAAACAAAATGTCAGACAAAGAAATTAAAAATTTCTAGCCTGTCATTTTCAAAAAAACAAGAAAATGTCAGATGAACAAAACTTTTTAAAAGCAATAGAAAAACTTAGGACTAGTAAGAAAAAGGTAAATTTTGATCAAACTATAGATTTAATTATAAATTTAAAAGAATTTGATGTTAGAAGACATGCTTTTAATTTATTTGTTCAAGTTCCAAATAAGATTAAAGATAAAAAAATAGCTGGATTTTTTGAGAAGAAATCTAGTTTAATTGATACAATTAAAAAAGAAGAGTTTGTTAAATTTAAAGAAAAAAAAGATATAAAAAAATTAATTAAAAAATATGATTTTTTTGTTGCAAATGCTAAATTAATGCCTGCAGTTGCTACTTCTTTTGGAAGAATTTTAGGTCCTGCTGGAAAAATGCCTTCTCCTCAACTAGGAATTTTGCCTTCTGAAGATGAGAAAATATTAAAAGCGATTATTAATAAAATAAATTCTAATATTCGGATAGTTGTAAAAGAACCAAGTATAAAAGCAGGTATTGGAAAAGAATCTTTAACTAATGAACAGATTCTACAAAATGCTGTTGCAGTTTATCATAGAATTTTAGAAGCTCTTCCAAGAAAAAAGGATAATATTAGAAATATTAAAATTAAATTAACAATGGATAAGCCAGTTCTTGTGGGAAAATAAAATGAAAACTGGAATAATTAAACCAATCAGTGAAAATAAACCAGTATCTGATAAAATAAAAACTAAATTAACTGATATTTCTCAAAAACCTGAAGAAAAAACTACTGAGAATAAATCATTGATGAATAAAGATAAGCTTAAAAAACAAACTAAAGAGACTCATAAAGCAAAAGCAGAAACAGTAACAAAATTAGTTGAAAAAATAAAAAATGCTAAAACTCTTATGATAGTTTCAATTAAAAATCTTCCTTCAAAACAATTTCAATCTATTAAAAAATCTCTTAGAGGTAAAGCATTAGTTAAAGTTGCTAAAAAAAATATTATGTTAAGGACAATTAAAGAATTTAGAAAAGAGTCTATTTTGCCTTTAGAAAAACAAATTCAAGAAAATTGTGCCTTTGTTATTTCAGATATTGAAGGATTTGAATTAGCTGGAATTTTATCTGAAGAAAAAACTCCTGCATCTGCAAAATCAGGACAAATAGCTCCTGAAGATATTGAAGTTAAAGCAGGCCCAACAAGTCTGGTTCCTGGACCTGCAATTAGTGAATTAGGTGCATTAGGAATACAAATAGCTATTGAAGAAGGAAAAATCTTAATTAAAGCTCCAAAAGTTATTATTAGAAAAGGTGGGGAAATTAATGAAGGCGCTGCTTCAATATTACAAAAATTAGATATTCATCCATTTAATGTAGGATTAGAACCTCTTGCTATTTATGATACTCAAGAAGAAAAGATTTATTCAAATATTAAGATTGATTCTAAAGAAGTTGTAGAAGATTTGAAGATTTGTGCTGGAAAAGCTCTTGGATTTGCTCAAAAGATTTTGTATTATTGTAAAGATACAATTGGATATTTTATTGGAAAAGCAAATGTAGAATGTGATGCATTAAATAAGCTTGCACCTTCTGAGGAAAAAGTTGAAGAAAAGAAAGAAGAAAAACCTGTAGAAAAGAAAGGAGAAAAAGAAACTAATGAAGATCAAACTACTGAAGACTCATCTAATAAACCAATAACAGATATTGAAGAAGATAAAATTACTAATAAAAATCCAAATAAGGAGGAAAAGTAAAAATGAATAAAAAACAAAGAGAAAGGTTGTATGAAGATTATAAAAAATCCTGTAATCAAAAAGATTTTGAAATAGCTTTAATACAAAATAGATTACTTTATTCTGAAATTTATGAAGCTTATTTAATTAGTAATGGAAATAAAGAAGTTTTAGAGGGAGGTCTAGATCAATTAGAAATAGAAGCTTTTAGAATTTTACCTTATATTAAATTAAATCCGGAGGAATCATAAATGGAATATGTATATGCAGCATTGCTTTTGCACAAGTTAGGCAAACTTGTTGATGCAGAGAGTATCACAAAGATTATGCAAGCAGCTGGTGCACAAGTAGATGAAAGCAAAGTTAAAAGTCTTGTTGCAAGTTTGAAAGATGTAGACATAGACAAAGAACTTGAATCTTCAATTGTAGCAAGCGCAGCACCTGCAACTAGTGGAGGAACTAGTGAAGGAGAATCAGCTCCTGCAGAAGAACCAAAAGAAGAAAAGAAAGAAGCTGCTGCTGAAGGTTTAAGTGCTTTATTCGGCTAGTTAAATGTTTTATTTTAATTTGAAAACTAGCCGAGGAACTTAGTTTAGACACTTATAATTCTAATAGGTTTTGAACATAAAAACCTTTAAAAATCACTTATTATTAGCATATTTATGCCTCCGTGCGACAATGGTACTCGAGCTGGCTTGAGACCAGTGCCCTTTGGGCTTCCCGGTTCGATTCCGGGCGGGGGCGTCTTTTGGCAGATTGTAGAGATTTTTTTGAACTGCAAGATAAAATCTTTTGGTTCTGCCAGAAAGGTCTTGATTGGGGCGGGGGCGTTTTCATCACAATAATTCTTAAATATAAGTTAAAATATTTGATTTTATGAAAGAAATTTGTAGGTCTTTGTTATTCGGGTTTTGTGGTTTGGTTTTATTAGGGTGTAATGAGAATAGAATTGAAAATAAAGCAAATAAAAATTTAGAAGCTATTATTAAACAACCTATTGCACAAACTTCCCAGAGGGCT
>JAFCDH010000073.1 GCA_017609795.1 Candidatus Pacearchaeota archaeon
ATTTTTATTAAAAGAATCAATTATTTTTAAAGATTTATATGATTGAAGAAAACCAAACACCATAAAAATTAATAATTCTTAATCTCAAATTAACCGATAATATTTTATACTTTAAATCATTTAATCTAAAATGGATAGAAAAGTAGATGATAAAACAATCTTAGATAAATTTGCAGAAGATTTTACAAAAATAGTTGAGAAATACTGTAAATATATAATTGTATCAGGATTTGTTGCAATAGCACATGGAAGAAGCAGAGGGACAGAAGACATAGATATGATTATAGAAAGAATCTCTAAAGATATTTTTATTAATCTCCATAATTCTCTTATTAACGCAGGATTTGAGTGCATGCAGTCTGAAAAACCAGAAAGAATCTATGATGATTATTTAATTAAAGGGGACAGTATAAGGTATACCAGACAAGGAGTTAACCTAGCACCTCCAGAAATGGAATTAAAATTAGCAAAAGATGAGCTTGATAATTATCAAATTTCAACAAGACAAAAATTTCCATTTACAGGATTAGATGTTTATTTTTCAAATATAGAAATGAACATAGCTTTTAAAGAAGAATTACTAAAATCAGATAAAGACCTAGAAGACGCAAGACATTTAAGAATTATTTATAAGGAAGATATAAATGAAAACGAAATTAATAAAATTAAAGAAAAAATAAAAAATCTAAGATTAAAAGAATAAAATGAGAGAGAAATCACATACAGAACAAGTAAAAAGATGGGCAGAATATGTTAAAAATAATCCCGACTGGAAAAAACAACTTAAGCCTTTCTTAGATTCTCAAATTATTATGGCAAGAAGATTTTATAAAAAGCTTTCACAAACTCCAAAAGGTAGAGAAAAAATCAAATTATTAAAAAAAATTTAATCAACTAACCATCAGCAAACAATTTGATTTTAATAGATTTCAGTTTCATGAGCATTCTAGAAAAACCAAAAACCCTAAAAACCCATAATTCATATTATTTTTAGCCTGCAAGGGAAGAAGAGTTCTAGTAAAAATGGAAAGATTAAAAAAAGAAATTTCCTCAATATTTCTAAAAATGATTAAAATATAATTCTAATTAACCACCAATCTCCCCACACCTCTTAACATCATCTCCATATCTAAACACATTTGCATAACCTTTCTCCACTAGGATTTTATTAACAAACACCTCATCTTCATAACTTTCATTAAAACCCAAAGAAGAAGAAACCCAAACATATCTCAAAAGCCTTCCATATTTATCTTTATCATTTACATCTTTCTCCATTCTAATTTCCTTATCTAAAATTAAACTTTCAAGAAAATCTTTAGCTTCATAAGAACCAGCATCTCCAAGCTCAGGGGTATCCAAACAAATCAACCTCACAATTTCCCCACTATAAATCTCAAATGTGTCTCCATCAATAACTCTGACTACATAATTATCTGGAAAAGAAATCTCATCATCTAATTCTTGAATAGGTTTAAAATAATATAAAGAAATAGTTATTACAAATAATATTAATAACAAGATTAATATTGCAAATTGAGAGCGAGGAAAAGATTGTTTTTTCATTTTAATGTAAAAGAGCCTATGTTTTTATAATTTATTACATATTATTTAGCCCCCTAAACTATATAAACCTTTCGCCCCCTAACATTTATATAATATTATTAATTAGTATCTATATGAAAGTTATGAGGGTGAAGTCAAGAAGTTATAGAGATAAAGAATATTTTAAGTATAGACTTAATATTCCAGAACAAGCCCTAAAAGACGCAGGCTTCAAACCAGGAGATGAACTTAAAGCAATTGTCAAAAAAGGAGAAATCAAACTAAAGAAAAAATGAAAGAAAAACCCCTCCCTATCTTATATACCTCTATATTATAAAACATAAAGACATGCCTTCAAGAGCTTAAATTATTCAGATAATAAAACTTAAGTTTTATAAACATATAATACATACCTTTTAGAATAAAATGCCAATAGAAAAATTAATTCCAGGAATTATTCTTATTGTAATTGGAATTCTGTTCTTTTTTAATAATAAGAATATAGGAAAGGGTGCATCTAAGTTTTACAGAAAACTTTACACTGAAAAAAATATAACTGTCATGTTTAGGATAGCTGGAATAATCCTTGTTGTTGGAGGAATTATCTTGGTTATGAGATAAAAAAATCAAACCATAATTTTTAAGGAAAAATCATCCTTAATTAATAAAGAAAACCAAAAACCTCCTCCCAATCAAAACTCAAAACATTATTTTCTAACTCAATAATATATTTATATGAGCTTAATTTAAATTAAATATGATAGAAGATATTGTAAATCACTTTCTTGAAAATAAAAGAATAACTGAACATCAAGGAAACTCAAAAGGATATGCATTATATACTTTAGATTCTCAATTAAAAGGACAACCCATATTTATATTTAAAAGAAAATTTAATGAGTTAATTAGAAGAGCTAAAAGAAATAAAAGTAAACAAACTAATTCTGAAAAATATATTCAAGTAGAATTAAATAGAGCCTATGACAATCAATTAACAGAAGATGTAGTTCTTTTTTATAAGGGAACTGCACATATTAACTTAGATTTATCAGCCAAAGAACCAAAATTAAATGTTTCTTGCACAGGTGAGGCTAAGTGGTATTGAAAATCCCAAAACAGAATTATTAAAAACACTTAAAGATATCTACTTATACTATACCTCTCTATTTTATAAAATATAAAGAGATGCCTTCAAGAGATTAAGCTATTGTTCTGTTTTCTTAAGCTACTCAATTGAATAACTTTAAGATTTATAAACATACCAGAAAAA
>JAFCDH010000074.1 GCA_017609795.1 Candidatus Pacearchaeota archaeon
ATAGATGTTATAGAAATTACATCAAACGATCCAGATATTTTTTTAAAAGTAGACGGACACTGGACTTCTAGAGGAAATGAAATGATTGCAAATGAATTATATGTTAAATTAAAAAAAAGGGTATAGTTTTTTATAATGCAACTAAATTTATAAAGAGATAAATTTTTCTAAGAAAATGAAGTTTAAGACAAAAGCCACGAATTCACTTGATAAAAAAATAGGATGTGTTTTTATGTATTTAGTTTTTACAACTATCCTTTATTTTATTTTAAAATTATTAAACAAATTACCAGGTTCTTGGAATTATCTTCATGTTTTGATTTTAACATTATTTATTGTTTTATTAGGAACTCTAATTAAATTATTATTAAGATGAAATATAATAAATATAAAAATGGGATTTATTAAAGGATTTAAAGCAGGACAGAAATCTTTTGGAGAAACAATTGCTGTTTTAGTGAATTCTATATTATTAAGTTTTGTTTATTTTATTGGAGTAGGCGGAACTTCAATTCTTGCAAAAATCTTTGGAAAACATTTCTTAGATTTAAAAATTAATAAACAAGCTCAAACATATTGGCAAGATTTAAACTTAGAACTAAAAGATAAAGGAGATTATTATAAACAGTTTTAATCAAAAAATCAATAATAGAAAAATAATACTAATATCTTACAAGCATAAAATAAGGATGTTTAGAAGATTAAGTTACTCAGATTGTTTAACTTAAAAATATATGAATACTAAAATAAATAATATAGGCTAATCAAATCAGATGATCTCTATTAATTGAGCTTATTAAATACTAAAAAATAAAAAAATGTACATTCTAGGAATTTCGTGTTTTTATCATGATGCTTCTGCAGCATTATTAAAAAATGGAAAAATAATAGCAGCTGCTGCAGAAGAAAGATTTACAAGAAAAAAGCATGATATTTCTTTTCCATTAAACGCAATACAATATTGTCTAAAAAACCAAAACATTACAATAAAAGATATAGATTATATTGGTTTTTATGAAAAACCTTTTCTTAAGTTTGAAAGAGCTTTATATCAGTATTTAGAAACTTTTCCAAAAAGTTATAGAATTTTTTTAAGTTCCTTACCTTCTTGGATTATTGAAAAATTAAGGATAATAAAAATATTAAAGAAAAAAATAAAATATAAGGGGCCTGTTTTATTTGCTGAGCATCATATGGCACATGCAAGTTCATTTTTACTTAGCCCATTTAAAAAATCTGCAATAGTTACCATAGATGGTGTTGGAGAATGGACAACTACAACTTATGGTATTGGAAATAACAATAAAATAAAATTATTCAAAGAAATTAAATTTCCTCATTCTTTAGGTTTACTTTATTCAACTATTACTGCTTATTTAGGATTTAGTGTCAATAATTCAGAGTATAAGGTTATGGGGCTTTCACCTTATGGAAACATGAACAAAAAAACAAATCCTTATTATAATAAACTAAAAAAAATTATAGATATAAAAGAAGATGGCAGTTTTCATCTTAATATGAGTTATTTTATATATCATTTTCGTAATCGTATGCCTTCTAAAAAATTATGTAAGCTTCTTGAAGGAGATATCAGAAAACCAGAAACAGAAGTAACAAATAGACATAAAGATATTGCTGCTGCTCTACAGATGATTTATGAAGAAGTTTTATTTAAAATATTAAATCATGTCAATAAAGTTACTAAATGTGAAAATCTTGTTTTAGCTGGCGGATGCGGGCTTAATAGTGTAGCTAATGGAAAAATTCTTAAAAATACAGGATTTAAAAGAATCTGGAGCCAGCCAGATTCTGGAGATGGAGGAACAAGCATAGGAATAGCTTCTTATGTTTATAACACAATTTTAGGGAATAAAAGAAACTTTGAATTAAAAGATGCTTATTTAGGTCCAAAATTTTCTAATCAACAAATAAAACATTTTCTAGATAAAAACAAAATAAATTATTCTGAGTTTAAAGATGATAAGGAATTAATTAAAAAAATAGCAGAATTGATTTTTCATAATAATGTTATTGGTTGGTTTCAAGAGAAAATGGAATGGGGGCCAAGAGCATTAGGTTCAAGAAGTATTTTATCAAATGCATGCAATCCAAAAATGCAAGAGATACTTAATTTAAAAGTTAAACACAGAGAAAAATTTAGACCTTTTGCTCCGGTTGTTTGTGAAAATGATGCATTAAAATATTTTGAATCTGATAGACCAATTCCTTTTCCAACAGATTTTATGTTAATGGTTTATCCAATTAAAAAAATATGGCATAAAAAAATTCCAGGAGTTACTCATGTAGATGGAAGTGGAAGATTACAGACGATTAGAAGAAAACAAAATCCTCTTTATTATGATTTAATAAAAAAATTTGGAAAATTATCTAAAATTCCAATACTAATAAATACTTCATTTAATATTCGAGGAGAGCCAATTGTATGCACTCCTTATGATGCATATAAATGTATGATGGGCACTGGAATAGATTATTTAGTTATTGGAAAATTTTTAATAAAAAGACAAGATAATCTAAGAGATGCTTGGGATAGTGAAAAATATGCAAGAGATTAATTATTCATTAGGATTTTAAATATAATATTAAAGTGATAAAACATCAACCTAAAGCATAAATAAAAGGAGATAAAACAGAACTTTGTCCAAATATAACTAATACTGCAACAATTACTAAAAGAATAATTATTGGCAATAACCACCATTTCTTTCTAA
>JAFCDH010000019.1 GCA_017609795.1 Candidatus Pacearchaeota archaeon
TTATTGAGATTTGTTCGGGTGATTTAGCTGATTGGAAGTATAGAAGTGCAGATTTAGAAGTCTATAGGCCGACAACAAAAGAATATGAAGAAATTGGAAGTTTAAGTAATTGTGGAGATTATCAAGCAAGAAAATTAAATATAAAAGTAATTAATAAACACAACCACAGGAGAATTCTTCACACATTAAACAACACAGCTTTAGCAACCTCTCGGACAATGGTTGCAATAATAGAAAATAATCAACAAAAAGATGGTTCAATTAAAATTCCAAAAGCTCTTTGGAAATATACTGGATTTAAAGTAATAAAGAAAAGGAAGGAAGAAATAAATCCTAGAATCTAATAAGCATAGGAAGATACCTTACTAAGGTTAAGCTTTAAAAATAGAATTATCAAGCTAAGGAAACATAAGAGCGTAACTTAAAGATTTATAAAGATATAAATTAAATAAAAATGACAAAACATCTTATTGATGCATTTGGAAGAAAATTGAGTAGAGGATGTAATGATTTAGAAAGAGATGTTGGTTTTTCTAATCCAAATTCAGGAAGGGAGATTAAAAGAATTGACTTTAAAAAAGAAAGATATCGTAGACAATTAGAGAATTATCAAAAAATACATTCCCCTATAAGAACTATCTTAAAAACAAAATTGTATAAACTTTTAAGAAGAATATAGGTAAAATACTTCTAATTTATAAAGAATTTTCCAATAATTTATAAAAATGAATCGCTCTGAACTAGGGAGAAAAGTAATCCACATGATGGTTGGAATAATTGCACTTTTATTAATTATTTATAATATCATCACTCCTTTAATTATTTTTATAATCTTAATTATAGGAACTTTCTTAAGTCTTTTAAGTTTAAAATTTAGAATCCCCATACTCTCTTTTTTCTTAGATAAATTTGAAAAGCCTGAAGAAAAACTTCCTGGAAAAGGAATCATATTTGCAGTTGTAGGTTGTTTACTTGCATTACAATTATTTGAAAGAAACATTGCATTGGCATCTATAATAATTTTAACTTTTGCAGACCCAATTTCACATTTAATTGGAAAAGCTCTTGGAAAAACAAAATCTTTTTTCGACCATAGAAAAAACATAGAAGGACATATTACTGGAACAATAATAAGTTCTTTATTTGCTATGTTTTTTGTTCCTCCTGTCCTAGCTCTTACAGGAGCATTATCTGCAATGCTTTTTGAATCATTAATAATAGAAATTCAAAAGATTGAATTAGATGATAATTTAATCATTCCTTTATCAGCAGGAACAGTAATGTTTTTAATTGTTGAGTTTTTGGTGTGATTTTATAGTATACAATTTCTCCCCCCTTCTTAGTATCTTTATAAATCTTTAAGATATGCTCTTCTGTTCATTAGTTTTAAAAAAGATTTCTTTAGCTTAATCCTGTCCTCTTAATCCCATTATATTTCATAGAAATACTAGAATTAACAATTAGTTTCAAGTAGAAAATATTATAAGTATTCTTTAATTATAAAATTCATGAAAAAACAAAAAAAGATCACTATGAAAATCTTAGCTGCAGGAGATTTTCATGGAGACTCCTCTATAACAAAAAGATTAGCAGAAAAAGCTGAGAAAGAAAATGTTGATTTAGTTATTTTAACAGGGGATATAACTGGAATGATTGAAACAGAAAACCTATTAAAACCATTTCTTAAAAAAGGGAAAAAAGTTGTTTTTGTTCCTGGAAATTGGGAGACAAAAGAAACAGCAGACTTCTTATCAAAACTTTATGGTGTAAAAAATATAGGAGAACACTATATTAAATACAAAGATTTAGGAATTTTTGGTATTGGAAGTGCAGATTGGGAGCTTAATTTAAATGAAAAAAAAGCTTTTGACAAATTAAAAAAAGATTTTGAAAAAATTAAAAATTTAGAAAAAAAAATTATGGTAAGCCATATGCATGCAGCAGGAACAAAATCAGAATTTTCAGGAATTCCCGGAAGCAAAGCATTAAGAAAAGCAATTAAAGAATTTCAACCTGATTTATTTTTGTCTGGACATATTCATGAAGCAGAAGGACTTCAAGAAAAAATAGGAAAAACAAAGGTAATTAATGTAGGAAAAAAAGGAAGAATAATTAAAATCTAATTCTCAAAAATCCCAAAGCTTTTAAAACCCTCTAGTTCTAAATAAAAACATAACTTAATAAAAATATCAATATTATAAAATATAATGAGATACAAATAAGAGATTAAGTTACTCAAACCAAGTTTAAGCTATTCATGTCAAACTTAAGCTACTCAAAACAAGTTCAAGTTATTTAGGCCAAACTTAAGCTACTCATCTGAGTAACATAATATTCATTAAAATATAGATAAAAAAACCAGTCAAAAAAAATGCCAAGAAAAAAGAAAACCAAAAAACCAGAAGAAATTAATATCTTTAATCCAGAAGATATTAAAAAAACAATAGAAATAGCTGTAAAACCAAAACCTAAAAAAGAAGATTTAGAAACTGTTGAAAAAATAGGAAAAAAACCAAAAAAATCTAAAGAAAAACAAGAAACAAAAGAGAAATACACATTAATAATAACAGAGAAACCTCAAGCAGCAGCTAAAATTGCTGCAGCTCTTTCAAATGGAAAAGATAAAAAAATAACAAAAACAGGAGTTTCTTATTATGAATTAGAAAAAGACAAGAAAAAGATAATTGTTGGTTGTGCAGTTGGACATTTATTTGCAGTATCTCAAACAAAAAAACAGCCAGGATATCCCATTTTTGATATTAAATGGTTTCCAAATTTTGAAGTTAAAAAAAATGACTGGAGTAAAAAATATTATACAGTAATTAAAAAACTAATTAAAGATGCTTCTGAAATCATAGTTGCAACAGACTTTGACATAGAAGGAGAAGTTATTGGCTATAATATTATAAGATTTATAGGAAATAGAGAAGATGCTAAAAGAATGAAGTTTAGTTCATTAACAGCAAATGAAATTCAAAAAGCTTATGAACAAGCACTTCCAACAATTGAATGGGGACAAGCAATTGCAGGAGAAACAAGACATTTCTTAGATTGGCTTTATGGAATTAATTTAAGCAGAGCATTAATGCATGCAATTAAAACAACTGGAAAATTCAAAATAATGTCTATTGGAAGAGTTCAGGGCCCTGCATTACATTTAATTGTAGAAAAAGAAAAACAGATTAAAGTATTTAAACCACAACCATACTGGCAAGTTTTTATAACAATAAATGATAATAAAAACACTTTAGAACTAAAACATAATAAAGACATAACTAAAAAAGAGAATTTAGATAAATTTAAAGATTTAAAAGATAAAGAAACAATTGCAAAAACTAAAAAAACAAAACAATCAATTACTCCTCCTGCTCCTTTTGATTTAACAACATTACAAACAGAAGCATATAAATTTCATTCAATAACTCCTTCAAGAGCATTGCAAATAGCTCAAAAATTATATTTAGCAGGTTTAATTTCATATCCAAGAACAAGTTCTCAGAAAATTCCTACAGATATGAAACCAAATGAAATTCTTAAAAAACTATCAAAAATATTTCCAAATCTAACTAAACACACAACTAAACAAAAACCAATTGAGGGGCATAAATCAGATCCTGCCCACCCTGCAATTATCCCAACAGGAAATCGACAAAAATTACAAGACCAAGATGAAAAAATTTACAATCTTATAGTAAAAAGATTTATTTCTTGTTTTTGTGACAATGCTGAACTTGAAAACAAAAAAGTAGAAACAGAAATAAACAAACTAAAATTTTCTGCAAAAGGGTTAGAAGTTTTAAAACCTGGCTGGATGCAAGTTTATCCAGCAAAAATGAATGAAAAAGAAATAAAAGATTTTAATGGTAAAGTTAAGATTGATAAGATAAGAATAGAAGAAAAAGAAACAAAACCTCCAAAAAGATATAGTCCTGCTTCTATAGTAAAGGAATTAGAAAAAAGAAATCTTGGAACAAAAGCTACAAGAGCAAATATTATTGAAACACTTTACAATAGAAATTACATAAAAGAAAAGTCAATTCAAGCAACAGAATTAGGAATAAGACTAATTGACTCTCTTGAAAAACACTCCCCAATAATCATTAATGAAAAATTAACAAGAGAGATTGAAAAAGATATGGAAAACATAAGAAGTTCAAAAAAAGATTTAGAAAAAAAACAGCAAACAACAATAAAAAAAGCAGAAGATACTTTAACAAAAATCTCAACTGATTTTAAAAAACAAGAATCTGCAATTGGAAAAGAATTAGTTAAAGCAAATGAGGCTTTATGGGAACAACAAAAAAAAGATAATCAATTAGGAATAAAATGCCCAGGATGTAATAAAGGAGAATTAACAATAAAATATACTCCAAGATTTAAATCTTATTTTATAGCATGCACAAACTATCCTAATTGCAAACAAACTTTTCCTTTACCCTCTCAATCTCTTATCAAAAAAACAGACAAAGTCTGCTCTGATTGTCAATGGCCAATGCTATTAAGAATAAAAAAAGGAAAACGCCCATGGGTTCTTTGCCCTAATCCTAAATGCCCTTCTAAACAAGAATTAGATATTGATGGCAATGTTAAAAAGAAAAAAAAGAGATGGGTTGGGAAGTGAATTAAGCAAAAAATACGGCATCTGCTTCTTGTCCAATCCTTCTAGATTCATTACTATGTTCTAATGATGTAAAATCTTTATACATAAAATTATTCAATCTTTCAATTTGATTTTTAGCAAATTCACACTTTTCAAAATTTCCTAATAATTTTAATGCACTAAAATTAAATGCTTTTTTTAAATCACAATCATTCCCAGAAAAAAAGTAAGAATCTTTAGGATTTAATCCATATGTGGCTGTTGTTGCAAAAGTCTGAAGGCAATTTACCCTATATATTTGTCCTTGTTTATCTTTAAGTTTATCTCTAATTAATTTTTCTGAAAAATCATCCCATAAACTGCTATCAAAATATATGCCAGAACTAGGTCCAACATGTTCTAAATCTTTTGATTTTCTTTCATTATATTCTCTAATATACCATCCAACATTATTTATCCTATTTACAAATCTTTCAACCCCTAATGAATGTTCTTCATCAACAAACTGAAAAGGTGTTTTATAAACAGAAAGTTGAGTATCAAAAACATTAAGTTTAAATATAAAAAGTGCATTTCCAGAAGTTCCTGATTTTAATCTTTTATAATTATTTTTACTAACAGGAATTAAACAATTTGGAATTTCTATTTTAAACATAATAATTAAAAAAACTATTGGTTTAAAAATAAATTGGTGTTTTATTATATATCACAACCACCCCTTCTTTCTCACCCCTTCATTACAAATCTCAAAATTTAATTCTTTTTCAGGAAGTGAACGATGCTTTCGAATAATAGCTTTTTTCTTTCCTCCAATATTCTGCAATTCAATTATACACTTGCTCCAATATTTAAGTAAATCTCCTCCAACAACATTAACTCCTGCTTTTTTTCCAGATATCCATTCTTCTTCTGATAAAAATTCAGCATAAACCTGACTAGTAATTAAAACAGGAATTTCTTTTTTCCTAGAAATCTCAAAAAGAGCTCTCATTTGTTTTGCTAAATCAGAATTAATCTTTCTTATTTCTTCTAATCCTTTTTTACGAGCTTCTGCTAATTCTAATCTATAAAGCATAGTTATACTATCAACAATAATCAAACCAATATTTTTACTCTCTTTTAACTCTTTTAAAAGTTTAAAAAAAGAATCTTTTTGTTCTTGAAAATTTGTAGGCTTTAAAATCACAATATTTTTTAAAACAAATTCAGGGATTCCGACAGACATTTGATTAATTCTATCAACAGAAAAGCTTCCTTCTGTATCAATAAAAATAATTTTTTTTCCTTTTTTAGCTTGATGACATGCAGCTAACATAACAAAATTACTTTTCCCACTTGCAGCAGGACCATAAAACAAGGTGATAATATCTTTTTCATAACCCCCTTCAAGCCATTTATTTAAATCATAACTTCCAGTCATAATCTTAGTTATGATTTTTTTCTCTTTATCAAGATTAGGATTTATTGCAATAGGTTCCATTTTGTGTTTTATTATTTTCTTAAAATCTTATAAGCTCAATCAAGATTTATTATCTAAATAGCTTAAGCTTATCATCTGCATCTCAAAATATTTTATAGAATATAAGTATTATTATAATCAAGAACAATTTAATAAATTAAAAGTTATTTCTCAAACTTACTCATCCTCTGCATATTTGTAAATGGAAAAGGTCTTTTATTTGAAACAAAAGTTACATACCTCATATACTTGTAAACCTCAGTATTCCAATATTCAGAAAATTCTGCTAATTCTTTATTTCTTTTTCCAGAAAAAACAGCTATAAGCCAATTAATTATTGCTAACACAAAAACTAGATACCTCCACACAGCTAAGATTATCCCACTAATTATTGCTACAATAATTCTAAACCATGCTTCTTTTCTTTCACTTAATTTTTTTGTTGGCATTTTGAATATTTTATTTTCTTTGTCTAAACCTAGTACTTTTAACAAAGTCTCCTATTTCTTTTAATTGTTCATAACCTAATCCAATCTTTTCATGAACAGCATCAATTTGCTGAGGTTCATACCTTCTTTAATCAATTGTTCTCTTGCTTTTAATTCTCTTTCTGAAGACATTTTTTAATTAATCATTTAGCTTTTTTAAACTCATCTAAATATCTTTTCAAATCTTTTTGAGCCTTAGCAATTGCATCATGCAATGCTTTTTTAGCCGTTTTTCCTTCTGTAACTATTTTTAAAATAACTGGTTTACTATAATGCTCTCTTTTCCAAACACCTAATTTTACTGCAGAATCCTCATTTAAATAAACTCTAACAAGTTCAGCTATAGTTTGATTATCAAACTGAACTTCTAATTCATTTTTTTCATCTTTAAGAATCTTAATATCCATAAATTAACTGAGAAATAAAGGTTTTTAAAGGTTTTCTAAGCACTAAACTTAGGAATTTCCAATAACCTAAGTTACTAATAAACAAATATCTCATAAATTTTATCAGCTATAAAGAT
This sequence comes from Candidatus Pacearchaeota archaeon, assembly GCA_017609795.1. Classification (GTDB taxonomy): domain Archaea; phylum Nanobdellota; class Nanobdellia; order Pacearchaeales; family GW2011-AR1; genus ARS1285. The sequence continues at coordinate 7,071 of JAFCDH010000019.1, forward strand.
GAATTTTCTAAAGAACTAATTTTCTTCAAAACGCCCTATATTCACAACATATTAATAAAGAAAGAGATTCAGGTTAGACTTGTCTTCCTGAATTTTAATCAGAAACCACTAAACCAACCCTTCTTCAAACTCTTCAACAATTTCCGAGTCTTCAATTAATTTAGGTTTTCCTTGCTTATCTAAAAGTTCTGTTCCACCTAAGATTTTATCTAATTCATTTGATTCTTTTTCTCTTAGTAATCTAAGTTCTTCTTTTCTTGCTTCAATTAATCTTTGTCTTTCTTCAATTTTTCTCTGTTCTTCAACCTTTTCTTGTTTAGTTACCTCGACTTTTTGCTTATGTAAATCTCTTAAATCGCCAATTGTAACTTTCTCAATATTTGTTTTATGTATATCTAAACTTCCTACTTCATCTAATTTAAGAAACTCTTCTTCTACTTCAATTTCTTCTGGTTCTCTTTCTATTTCTTCAATCTCCTCTTTTTCAACCTCTAAAGAAGATTCTTTTATTTTGGGTTCAGGAATATTTTCTAATTCTTGCCCATATTCATCTAAAAGAACAGGACCTTGTTCTTCAATTTTAGCTTTCATTAATTCTTCTCTACTTGGTTTTCTTAATCTAACTTGAAAAAACTGTTCTAATTTTTTTATTAAAACTTCTGCATTTTCAGGAAGCTTTGCTTTTTCAATCATTTCAATAGCAACTTCTGATTCACTAATAACTTCTGCAAGCTGTTTTTGAGAAAGTCCTTTTCTCCTTCTATTTTGCATAATCTCCCAATAAAAATGGTCAATAAGATTCAATTGCTCTTTTTCAGGAAGCTCTAATTCTGGTTTTGTATCTAATTCTTTTAATTTATCTTCTTTAAAAAAAGTAGTTTCTTCTTTAACATCTTTAAATCCAGACAATCTCTTCATTCTGTCATAAACTCCAACCCTACTCATTTCAGCTTTTTTTAATTGAGAAACATCTGGTTTTTTTATGATTGGAACATTTTCAATTATAGAACATCTCTCGCAAATTTTAGCCATTCTACCCTCATAAATAGCATCAAAAAGCCTTACTTCTCCACCATCAACATTACATCTCACACATTTTTCCATTTTTATTTCCTTATATCTTAACAAGCTCGATTAAGCTTTACATCTCAGTTCTTTAGCCTAATTTATCTTCCTCATCGTTATCATACCTTAAGATTCCAATATTATAAAATATTAGTATTAGAATTCCTTTTTATTCTTATTTGTGATTAAATGTATATTTTATTATTACTACAGATATGCTTCTAATTCTTCAACGTTTTGTAATTCAGTTATTTTAATTTCTTCGTTTATTAAAATAATAGGTAATTCCTCTCTAGAAATATTATATTGATTTAATAGAACATTTATTGAAGAAACATCTTTATTAGCTGCAATTGGAATAAGTAATATTTCTTCTCTTTTTTTTTGCTTAAATTCCCAAAGCAATTTTGAGAAAGTTTGTTGTTTTGCTTTTAAATCCAGTCTAGGATTATCATATTCTGCAAGATAAAAATAAACAACATTATGATAAGAAGTATTACAATTTTTTCTTATTTCAATAGAATTCATAAACAACATAGCCCTTAACAAATCATATTTTTTATGTTTAATAATTAAATTATCTGTTAGTCTTCTTGCTTTTTCATATTTCTCCAAAATTTTTGCTTCTTCATAAATTTTATCTGTAAATTTCAAATTTTCTTGTATAGCAAATTCACAATCAAATTCTCCCTTAGAATAAATTTCATTTTGTAGTCTAATATCTAATAATTCTACCTCAGATATCTGATATAAATCACTTATTTCAGAAGTTCTCAAATTTTCCAAAATAACACCTGAAAGAACCCCTACTCCAAATATAAAAAGTGTTACTAATAAAGCTTCCCAAAAAACATGCTTTTGTGATTTAAACATATTTAAATTTCCTCCTGATTTCTTGGAAATTTAAATGCTTGAAAATTTTTAATTTTCATTGTTTTTATTATATTTTATTTATTTTTATCTATCTCTATAAAACTTTAAGTTATACAAGGAGTTCTTTAACCCCTCATTTTCATCTCAAGATATTTTATAAGATATTAATTATTCATTAAGATAGTGATAGTTTCCCATATATATTTATTATTATTATTCAAACCAATCATCTCCAAACTCTTTTACCTCTAAAAGCATGCCATATTGCAGCTAACATAATAAAAGGATAAAAAGCCATATAAATAAGCATATAAAAAGGGATATTAAAGATATTCCCTTTTTTCAAAATCTTTTCTTTTAAAACTATAAAAATAATCATAAGCAAAATCAGTCCAAAGAAAAACAAAACAATTCCTAAATAATTTAAAACACTTGGAGTTATAAAAATCTCTTCTGCAGTTAATATAGGGGTTTCTGTAATTACAGAAAATCTTACTCTTAAAAAATTAGAAATAATTCTTCTAGTTAAAAGATAAAAAAATATACTTAATCCTAATAATCCTAAAAAAGTGCTTAAAATAAAAAAAGGAATAATAAAAAAACCTAACATCCCTTTTTTAATATCAAATAAAGATTTTCTATATTTACGAATACATTGCAATCCTCCAACATTCCATCTTCTTCTTTGTCTAAACCAAGCCTTAAACTTACTTGGAGCAGTACTACTAACACTTGTTGATAAACACATTCTTCTTTTCCATCCATTATAAGTTAGATTCCAAGCAATCTCAATATCTTCAGTCATATTTTTTTCATCAAACCCTCCTATTCCATTTAAAGCTTTTTTTCTATATACAGCAAAAGGACCTGGAGTAACATAAATAGCTTCAACATAATCCAAAAGTTTTCTAGTAACTGCAATCATTTTATATTCAATTGCCTGCAATTTTTCAATAAATTTATTTGTATTTCTAACAACTACTGGGCAAGTAACTGCCCCAACTTTATCATCATTAAAAAAACCAATTATTTTTTTCAAACTATCAGAAGCAGGATATGAATCAGCATCAACAACAGTAACTAATTCTCCTTTAGCGATTTTTAAACCTTTATTTAAAGAACCTGCTTTTCCTAAATTTCTTTTATTATTTAAAATCTTTAATTTAGAGTATTTTTTACATAAACTTTTAACAACTTCAAGAGTATTATCTGTTGAACCATCATTAATAACAATAACCTCAATTATATTCTTATAATCAATATTAAAAATATGCTCAATAGTTTCTTTAATAGTTTCTTGTTCATTAATAGCAGGAACAAGAAAACTTATAAGATAATTTTTTCCAATCTCTGGATAATTAAAAATATCTCTTTTATTTTTTAAATAAATTATCAAAAACATACTTAGCATATACAAAGAGACAAACATGTATCCCAAATATACATAAGGTAATATTGCCATTTTCCTTTAGGGAAAGATTAATATTTAAAAATTATCTATTTGTATTATCTATTTTATTAATCTTAATATTTTTATCTAGATCTCTATAAATCTTAAAGCTATCCTTTGGGTCAAGCCTTTTTGAAAGGGTTAAAAGTAGCCTAATCTCAGTAGAACATCTCATAATGTTTTATAAGATATAAATGTTTTATTTATTTTTATTCTAAAATTCTACAGGCTCAACCAAGAGAAATTATCTGAGTCGCTTAACCCTCTTTTTTAATTACAAATCTCATTCTCTTAATCCTATCATCTTCAAATCATCCTTTTTTTCAATCCTTTCCAATTTCTTCTCTTTCAAATGAAAATATTCATAAAAATTATCACTTAATTTTAATTCTTTAGTATGTCCTAATCTTTTTGCTTTAACTAATCCAATATCAATAAATTTCTTAACATGATCATAAGCTTTATTCCCCCTTATTTTAATAACTACAGATTGTTTAACAGGTTGTTTATATGCGATTACAGCTAAAGTTTCTTGTTCTGATTTACTAAACTCAGCACTTCCAGTAGCTAATTTATTAATCATAGAAACATGTTCTTGCTTAACATCCATTTTCCACATATTTTCTTTAATTACAATTTCAATAGCACATTCATTAGAATTATATTTTTCAATTAATCTATTCAGCAACTCTTTTAACATTAAAGGATTAATATCAGTAAGCATGACTAAATTATCTAAATCCAAAAATCTTGCAGATAAAAATAAAACTGCCTCAATTTTCTTCATAGCTTCAATCTCAGAAGATTCATCTAATTCCTTAGCTGTTTCTGAGGTTGTATGTTCAATCACCTTTTTTTCTTCTTGTTCCATTAATATTCTAATAAAAACAAGATTTTAAAACTTATTGTAGTCTACTTATTTCTTTTACCTTCTTTTTTCGACTCTATAATATTTCTCATTTTAAAAGATATTACAAACATAATAAACATATAAAAACTAAAAAATAAAAATATAGATTTAAATGGAAAGAAAATAAGTAAAACAGAAGGGATAATCTTTCCAACAAGCTGATTAATTCCCACAGTTGTATTATATGGTCCATAAAATCTACATTCCTCATCTTTTTTTAAGATATCAAAAAAATAAGCCTCTGTTGTTGGCTCTAACATAGCCAACCCAATACTTGCCAAAACTAAAAATAACATAATTAAATAAATATTCCCTACAAAAAAACATAGTAAAGCAAAGAAGAAAGGAATAAAAAAACCTATTTTAAAAATTTTCTTAAACCCCACTTTTCCTGCTAACTTAGAAAAAATATATTGAAACATGATCAAAGGAACAGCTACAGCAAACAAAAAATAACCAACCCATTTAATACCTAAACCTTCTCTTATAATAAGTAAAGGAACAAACAAATAGGTAAGCGCCCACCACAAATTAACACCTCCACTTAGAACATAAGAAAGAATCCTGTCTTTACTTTTAAAAAAAGCTTTAAAATTCTTAAAAATTTTTGAATGAACTTTCTTTTTTATATTATTATCTTTTATTCTTAAAAATTTAAACATAAAAAAAGCGATAAAGATAAATATAGCAGATAAAACAAATATCATATTAACCCCATATTTTTCAGATAAAAGTCCTGCAATTAAAGGACCAATTACCCAAGCAACATTCATAAAGCTATACATCAATCCTTCATTTCTAGAAAGATTTTTTTCAGAAGACTTGTCTCTCACCATTATTCCAAAACTAGTTGTCCTTATTGTCTGAAGGATTGTTGCAATAAAAGCCAATATAATTAAAAAATAAAATTTAGTATTTATAGCAAATAAAGTATAAGTTATAGAAAAAAACAAAAGAGAATAGGAATAAATTTTGGCTTTGCTAGATTTTTCAATTAAGGGTATAAAAATAAAATAAAATAAAAGTGAAACTAAAGTAAGAAAAGCAGATATAAATCCAACAATAGCAATGTTATTAACAAAACTATCTAAATAAACTGCCCAAATCGTATCTATTAAAGCAAAAGCCAAAGCAACTATAAAAGAAACTATTGCTAACCTTGCTATACCTGTAAATACAAACCCCTTTTGCTTACTAATCAAAACACCCATTTTTATATCTCAAATCTCAAAATCGCTCCAATACCTCCTAAATTCCAAAACTGCACACCCTCTTCTGTATCTATAGAAACTAATTCAACTTTAACTCCTGTTTCACCTGCTTTTTTCTCAAACTTTTTTATATCTGCTTTTTTCAATTTTTTAGAAAGCAATAAAGTATCAACAGCTCCAAAACTCAAAGCTTTTTCAACTGGTTTTTGTCCATAAGCAGTCTTGTTTTTTTGTTTCCCAAGCATATCAAAGAATTTCTCTAAGAATTTCTTTTCATATATAATTTCCTGTTCAGCTAAAATATCCCCAGAACATTCAACTAATAAATCTAAACCATGTTCATCAGCATAACCAATATCTTTTACTCCTAAAACTTTATCTTGTAAAGCAGTTACTAAATTTCCTTCTTTTAAAAAATCCTCTTTTGTTGGTCCAGGTCCTCCAACTAAAATCCCTTTTAATTTATTCATATTGAAAAATTGCTTTTTCATAGCTTCTGCAATTTTTCTAAAAAACTCTTTAGCCATAACTTCCCTAATCCTTGCAAAACGATTTGATGAGTTATGCACTAAAATCCCATTTGCAACAAAATTATGATTTTTGGTTTCAATATCAATTAATTCTTTTTTTTCATTTCTTTTCTTAATTTTTTCTATGATTACTGGTCTGCCATCATCATCAATAAGCTTATCATCTTCACTCAAATCTTCAACAGGCTTCTCAATAATTTTATCGTTTAAATAAACATAAAATAAATGATCTTCTGAAGAAATTATAGAATTTCCCCCTTTAAAAAAAATTTGAACTATTTTATCTTTATTGATCTTCCATTTATTAGTACATAAAGTCTCATTGAGACCTTTCTCTTCAAAATCATACCCTAATATAATATCATTTACTTTAACATTTTCTAATTTAGTAATCTCTCCATTGATAACAATCTCAGTATCAGAACTCAAACATTGACCCCCTTTATGCGTTTTTCCAGGAACAAAACTATCAAACTTTTGCAAAATTTTTATTTTTTTTCCAATAAGTAATCCTAAAGCAGCTTCTTTTCTATCAATAACAACTAATCCATAGACTTCTTTAACTTCAAGCATTTCTTCTAATGGTTCTAAAACAAAAATCTGGTCACAACGATAAAGCCTAACATTAAGCTCCTCAGGAGGTTCAAAAGCTTCTGTAATAAATTCATCTTGTCCTTCTACTTTAGAAACATTTCCAGCAAGTAAAACAACCCCATTTTTAGGAGCTTTTTTCATTCCCTTTGAAATTCTAATCAAGCTTTCCAAAGCATCTTGAACATTTTTTCTAGTTGTAGTACTTTTTATGTTAGTAGCAGTGCTTTTCTCACCTTCAAGTTGTTTAGTAATTAGATTAATATCAAAACCTGCAGGAACATAAACAGTTATTAGTTCTGTATGCCTTGCTTTATATTCTTTCATTTCTTCAACAAATTCTTCTAATTCTTGTTTTGTAGTCATTTTTTTACTCTTAATCATATTTTATCAATATCTTATAAGCTCAATCAAGAGAGATTATCTGAATTCTTTAACCATTCAAAGCTTAATCCACTCATCTTCATATCATTATCCTTTAAGATTTAAGTTATTTAAACCTAATCATATCACCTTAACATCAAACTTCCCTGTTTCTATATCTTTAGCATTTGTAACATCTTTCAAATCTTGCAAAACATTTTTTAAAACCTCTATATCTGCTTTTTCAAGAGTTAAAATAATCTTAACATTCATTGGTTTTTTAGCTTTTGTTTTCTCTTGTCTAATTTTCTTTAAAACCTCTAAAAATAATTCAAATTCACCAGCATCTGCTTGTTTTTCAGATTTAGGCCATCTTGTTAAATGAATACTTTTTATCTTTTCTGTTTTCTTAAAATGATTTTGATAAATTTCTTCTGTAATAAAAGGCATTATAGGTGCAATTAATTTCAAAATTGCAAGAAGTGATTTATATAATGTATATTGAGCAGAAAGTTTTCTATCTCCTTTTTCATTATAAATCCTTTTTTTAATAATTTCTAAATAATTATCACAAAAATCATGCCAAAAAAACTTTTCTGTTTCAGCTTTTGCTTTTGAATACTCATATTTTTCAAAAGCTTGTGTACAATTAATAACTAAAGAATTTAATTTTTTTAAAAAAAGCTCATCAATTTTCTCTAACTTATTTGGTTTTTCTTTTTTATAATTTCTTAAATTCATAAAAACAAATCTTGAAGCATTAAAAAGTTTATTTATAAATTTCTTCCCAGTAACTAAATCTTTTTCCTGATAATCTGAATCTTCTCCTAATTTGCTTCCTGCTGCCCAAAATCTTAAAGCATCTGCACCATATTCTTGCAAAATCAGTTCTGTTTGAATCCCTGTTCCTTTGCTTTTTGACATTTTTTCTCCACCTAATGTAACATAACCTGAAATCATAACATTATTCCAAGGAATCTTATTTTCCTGATATAAAGATTTAACAATAGTATAAAATGCCCATGTTCTTATTATATCATGAGCTTGAGGTCTTAATGAAAAAGGAATTTTAATCTTATTATCAATTAAACTTAAAGCAATTTGAGGTGTTAATGAAGAAGTTGCCCAAGTATCTAAAACTTTTTTCTCAGGTTCTGCAACTCCAGAACATCTAGGACATTTCTTTTTAATTTGAATAGGATCTATTGGCAATTCTTTTTCATTAGGTAAAATAATTTTATTACATTTTTTACACTCCCAAACAGGAATAGGAACACCAAAATGTCTCTCCCTAGAAATACTCCAATCCCATTCTAAACCCTTAACCCAATTTTTATATCTCTTAAACATAAATTTAGGATACCAATCAACTTTTTTTCCTTGTTCAATTAATTTTCTTTTTTTATTTAATATTTTAATAAACCATTGTTCTGTTGTTATAAATTCTATTTCACACCCACATTTATCATGAACATTAACAACATGATTAATTTTTTTCTGCCCTTTAATTAAACCTTTTCTTCTTAAATCATTTAAAACTTTTTCTCTTGCTTGTTCAATTTTAAGCCCATCATAATCTCCAAAATTAAGAGTTCCATTTGGGTTTATAATTAAGACTGGTTTTAATTTATGTCTGTTAATAGCTTCAACATCAAATTTATCTCCATAAGAACAAACCATTAAAACCCCTGTCCCTTTTTCCATTTCAGCAGATTCATCAGCAAGAATAGGAACCTCAAAATCAAATAAAGGGACTTTTGCTTTTTTACCAATTAAATGCTTGTGTTTTTTATCTTTAGGATTAATAAAAACACCTACACAAGCAGGCAATAATTCTGGTCTTGTTGTTGCAATTAATAAATCTTTACCATCTACTTTAAATCTTAGAGTTGAAAATAAACCAATTCCTGGTCTATCTTCAAGTTCTGCTTGAGCAATTGCAGTCTGACATTCAGAGCACCACAAAGTTGGAAACTGTTTTTTATAAATAAATCCTTTTTTAAAAAGTTCAATAAAAGATTTTTGAGAAACTTTTTGACTATTTTTATCAATAGTAGAATAATAAATATCATAATCAGCAGAGATTCCCAAATTTTTATAATCTTCTATAAACCCTGGAGTCATCTTTTTTATAGTTTTCAAACATAATTCTATAAATTCTGCTCTTGACATACTCTTACTCTTTATTTTATTTATTTTTTCAACAAATCTTTCAGTAGGCAATCCATTATCATCTGTTCCAAAGGGGTAAAAAACATTACCAATCATTCTTCTAAATCTAACAATAAAATCTTGCTGAGCATAAGAAAAAGAATGCCCAAGATGCATAGCTCCAGAAACATAAGGAGGAGGAGTATCTATAGAATAAATTTTACCTTTTCTTTTAGCATCAAATTTGTAAACCCTCTCCCTTTTCCAATATTCTTTGCATTTTTTCTCTGTTTTTTGAATATTATATTTCTCAGCCATATCTAAACTTATGAAGCTTAGATTTTAAAGTTTGTGTTTGATATTTTATAAAAAAATCTCTCAATTCTTTACTTAATATCCTAATAAGAATACAGCCATTTAATTATGTGTTTAAGCTACTCAAATAATTAAGCTTTAAAATTTATAAAAATACTAGTTGAAAATCCAAAAATCAATTCCTTCTTAAAACACTCCAACCCATCCCAGAAAGCAAACCAGTAGCAAGAGAAATCAAAGCATAAATATTATTTTTACTTAAACCAACAACACTTCCTGTTATTCCTGTAAAAAAGAAAAAAGATATAACAAAACTAGTAATTGAAATCATTCCTAGAACTTTACTCAATGCTGCTCTTACAAAGGATCTTAAAAATCCTTTTAATGAATTTTCCATAAAAATAAATTAATTCTAAACTATAAAAAGCTTTTTAAACAAGCTCTTATTGTAAAATTTAATTAGAATAAGAATAAACTAATATCTTAAAAAAATATTATGATACACCAAACATAAGATTAAGCTAATAAAATCAAAATTAAGCCACTCATAAAAAAGCTAAAAGATATAAAAAGATTCCAATTAAAAAATATTTATTAAATTTCAGTTAAAAAAACAAAAATAAAATGGCAAATCAAGGAATATCAATGCCTTCTGGAGCAGGAGGATTAATGCGATATAGTGAAGAATATAAAAGCAGGCTTAAAATAAAACCTGCACATGTAGTTTTATTTATAATTTTAATGATAGTTCTTGTTACCGCTCTAAAACTCTTCTTTCCTATTTCAGTATAAACACTAAATTAATAATTAACCTATATCTTATAAAATATAACATGATAAAATCAGATAACATAAGTTAAACAATCATAAACACCTCTTAATTGAACTTATAAGATATTAATAAAAACAAAAATGTTTCCAGGATTAAACCCAAAAAAAATGCAAGCAATGATGAAAAAAATGGGCATAGCTCAGCAATCAATCCCTGCTAATAAAGTTATAATTGAAAAAGATGATGGAAATATAATAATTGAAAACCCTTCTATAGTAAAAATAAATATGCAAGGGCAAACTAATTTTCAAATTTCTGGAGATATTTCTAAAGAAGGAGAAAGTGAAGAAGAAGATGAAGATGAAGAAACTAACTTAAGTGAAGAACAAGGAGACACAACACAAGAAGATATTAAAACAATTATAGAAAAAACAAATTGTTTAGAACAAGAAGCAAAAATAGCTTATGAAAAAGCAGACAAAGATTTAGCTGAGGCGATTTTAAGTTTGAGTTGAAAAATAAACAACCACTTTTTTTAATATTTTTAGACATAATCATACTAAACCTATCTCAAATTAAGTGAGTCATAACATAGCTCAAAGTTTATAGAAATATAAATTAAACAAAATAATAAGAATCAAAAATAAACATTTATAAATACAAACAACTTCTAAAATATCACTTCAATTAATAGCCTTTGGCTTTTAATAACAAAAAAACAGGTGAAAACAAAAAATGATAGAGAAATTAAGAGGGATATTTTTAGTAATAAGTGCAACTTTTCTTCATTATATCTCTGTTTATGGTATTAATTACAAAAGACTTTTATCAGATTTCACTTATCATAAAGGAAAAAGAATAATGAGTTGTTTTAAGTAACTTTCTAAATATTCCATAAACTTCTTGTATTTGATTAAACATATATCCTTAAACACATAATCTTATTAATATTTTTTAGTTTATTTCTATATAAATAATTACAAATCCAAAACATGGAAAAATTCCAAGAAAATCTAAAAGAAGCTATTAAAGCCTTACAAATAGCAGATCATATGACTTATGTAACTTTTCCCCTTGTAAAAGAACAAAGGCTTATTTTAAAAATATTTGATGAAATCTATAAATCAATAATTGGTTGTATAAATGCTATATTAAATTATGAGTATTTATACAAAAGAATCAAACTTTACACAGGTAATAAAGATAATATGCAGACTTTTGTAGATAAATGTGCAAAAGATTACACTTTAAATAACGAACAAATCAAAAAAATTAAAGAAATTTTAGAAATAAACAAAAGACACAAACAAAGTGCTATGGAATTTATTAAAAAAGATAAGGTAGTTATTCTCTCAGATAGTCTAAAAACACAAGTTCTTAACATTCAAATCATAAAACAATACCTTTTACTTGCAAAAGAACTATTAATAAAGGTTAATGAAAAAGTAAAAGAATAAAACCAACATTTATATAGAAGTTATACCTTTCATTTAAACCTCTTTTTACACCCTTTAGCTAAAGAAGGTAATATATCAAATATGAAAAAATATCAGTAAAATAACTAAATACTAGTATCTCTGAAACACTTGAAAAAATAATGAAAGAAAAGATAAGTTCAGATCATCTGCTTTATGTTAGTATGAAATACACTAAAACATGTGATGTTATGATAAATCTCATAAAAAGATGGAAAATAATGATGGATTATGCTTTTGATGGGCTTTTAGAAAAAGCAAAAAAGAAAAAAAAGATTAAAAAGATTCCAACCGCCCCAAAGCTAAAAATAGACATAATAAAGAAAATTTTCAAGAAAAGCCCTGAAGTAATAGATGCTGTTAAAGAATATGAGATGTTTAAACTAATTGAAATACTTAAAAAAAACAAGGCAGGGGAATTTAGAAAAGGGGTTTGTTTAACAATTACATACAAAGGAGAAGAAATTAGAGTAGATTTAGATAAATTAAAAGAATATTCTGAAATTCTCGAAAAATTTATAAATTACACTAAGTTATACCTTACATCTAAATAAAAATAGAGGATAATAAAACTTATAATCTATAAAATTAATATGTTAATGTAATATTGATAGCTATAAAATAAACTTAAGCTATTCATAACAAGGCTCAAAGTTTCATAGAAATTCCAAAATAAATTAAAAAATATCTATAATTTATAAAAATTAAAGTTATAAAGATGAAAAGATTAAGCCACTCATAACATAGCTTGATTGCGCTTATAAAGATATAAGTTAAAAAATAAAAAAATAACAATCAAAGGTTACTATCAAAGGAAAGGTGACTTGTTAGGAAAACCTTGGTTTTCATACGATATGGCAAAAGTATATGCAATAATTTCAGGTAAAGGAGGAGTTGGAAAAACAACAAGTGCAATAAATTTAGGAACTTGTCTAAATGAATTAGGAGAAGATGTTATTATTGTTGATGGAAATTTAACTACTCCTAATGTTGGGATTCATTTAGGAGCTCCAATTGTTCCAATAACACTTAATCATGTTTTAAATAATCAAGCAAAACTAGAAGATGCTATTTATGAACATGAATCAGGAACAAAAATAATGCCTGCTTCTCTTTCTTTAAAAGAAACTAAAAAAATTAATCCTAAAAAACTTGCAGAAATATCAAAAAAACTAAAAAAAATAACAAATCATGTGTTAATTGACTGTGCAGCAGGACTTGGAGAAGAAGCTAAATCTGCAATAAGAGCTGCAGATGAAATAATTATTATAGCAAATCCTGAAATTTCTTCTATAACAGATGCTTTAAAAACAATAAAATTATCAGAAGAAATGCATACCCCAGTTAAAGGACTTATAATTACAAGATATAAAGGTAAAAAAACAGATATGTCTGTTCCAAATATAAAAGATATGTTAGAAGTTCCATTAATAGGTATTATTCCAGAAGATGAAGCAGTAAGAGAATCACAAGTAATAAAAAACCCAGTGATTATTACTCATCCTAAAAGTAAAGCAGCTAAAAGTTATGACACTGCATCAAGAAGAATGCTTGGACAAGATATTGAACTTGAACCTTTTAAAAGAGGATTTTTCATCACTTTATTTAGAGGGTTAGGGTTTGGGTGAAAATGGTAGAAGGAATTGTATCTTTTTCAGACTGGCAAAAACTTGATTTAAAAACAGCTGAAATACTTGAAGTTGAAGATATAGATAAAGCAGATAAGCTTTACAAACTTAAAATAGATTTAGGAACAGAAACTATAACTTTAGTTGCTGGTTTAAAACCTTATTATAATAAACAAGAATTAGAAGGAAAAAGAGTTATTGTTTTCACAAACTTAAAACCTAAAACCATCAAAGGAATTGAAAGCAAAGGAATGATTTTAGCAGTTTCAAATTCAGACAAAAGCGAAGTAAAACTTCTTCAAACAGATGGAGTTGTTGAATTAGGATGTAAGGTTAGTTGATTTTCCCAAACAATATCTTCCCTTTCTTAATCTTTCCAACCTTAATAGGCTTCTTAATTTCATCAAATTTAATTTTAAATCCAATTTGCTTTGCAATCTTCTCACTTGTTTCAGGAATAAATGGCCATAACAAAATTCCAATTCCCTTAATACTATCTACTAATTCATATACAACCTTTTTATTCTTTGTTTCCCAAGGTTTTGTTTTTTGAACATACTCATTACAAACATCAATAAACTCAAAAATCAAATTCAATGCTTTATCTAATTTATATTCTTTAATAAGTTTCTCAATTTCTTTCAATTTCAATTTATTTAATAATTTATTTTCACACTTTTCAATCCCATATTTTTCAGCTAAAGTTGTAACTCTTAAAACCAAATTCCCAAGTTTATTTGCAAGTTCATTATTATGGCGTTCAATTAAAATCTTCTCAGAATAATCAAAATCATCAAATACAGAACCTCTTAACAAAGAATATCGAACAGCATCTGCCCCATATTTATCTACTAATCTAATTGGATCAATAACATTACCTAAACTTTTACTTATTTTCTTTCCACCTAAATTCAAATATCCATGAACTAATAATTTTTTAGGTAATTCATAACCAGCAGATAATAAGATTCTTTCCAATAACATGGATATCAGCAGGCCAATTCCCAGAAGCGCCAGTAAGATAATTCGTAAGTGCATCTAGCCAAACATAAATTTTAAAATCTTTATCTATAGGAGAATCAATTCCCCAATTTAAATTACTTCGAGAAACACACAAATTTCTCAATTCTTCATTTTTTAATCTTGATAAAATCTCCTTTTTCCTTGAAACAGGAATAATATAATTTTCTATAAATTTAATTATCTGATTCCTATATTTGCTTAATTTAAAGAAATAAGCTTCTTCAGATAGCCATTCAGGTTTTTTATCATGCTCAGGACATTTTCCATTAACTAATTCTTTTTCAGTAATAAAAGATTCACAACCTTTACAATAATGCCCTTCATATTTTCCTTTATAAATTTCTCCTTTATCATAAACTTTTTTAAAAATCTCTTGAGCAACTTTTACATGTCTTTTCTCAGTTGTCTTAATAAAATCATCATAATCTATATTCAACTTTTTGCATAATTCAATAAATAGTTTAGAATTTTTATCTACGAATTTTTGAACAGGAATTCCTTGTTCTTTAGCAACTTGAGCATTTTTTTGAGCATTTTCATCTGTTCCAGTTAAAAACCAAACATCTTTTCCTTTCAATTTATACCATCTTACTATAGCATCAGCTATTATTTTCTCAAATGCGTGTCCGCAATGTGGGGGAGCATTAACATAATCTATTGCAGTTGTAACATAAAATTTTTTATTATTTACCATAGAAATAACACAAGAAAAGCATATAAAAAACTAACTAAATGCACTAGATTCTAATCTTTCAATTAAATTAGCAATAGCAAGGGGCCCTTTAGAATGTAAATCTCTCATTCTTTCCCAAGCATTATATTTAAAAATCTCTTTTTTATAAATTACAATATTTTCTGGTGTACTTATTCTATAAACTTCACAATTTTTTCCAGTATCCATAACAAAATCTTCAGCTACACAATTAGCACCTAATTTTTCAATAACTTGATTTCTTATTTTATATCTTATTTCCAAAGGATTATTATGTAAGATAGCAAAATAATGAGATTGTAATTCTTCAAAAGATTGCATATCATCTAAATTAGATCTATTGCTTCTCTTAAATCGCCTTAAATATTCTCTAAACTCATCTGAATTTCTTACAACCTTATCCCAAAATATCTTTCCATCAACCATCAAAAATCCACAATAATTATATTTATAAGATTTATGGCATTGTATTATATAAGCGCCATTAGTTTAGTGGTAGAATGCAAGCTTCCCAAGCTTGGGACGCGAGTTCGATTCTCGCATGGCGCATCATTTTTCTAAAAACTCACAAAAACCTTTAAATACCCTGTATATCTATTATATATATTTTGTATATACATTTATGTGTAAATATCAATATCTTATAAAACATAAAGCTACACAACCAAAAGATTAAGCTACTCATAACATAACTCAAAGACACAATAAAATTCCAAAAATAATACAAAACAACAAACATGTCAAAAAGAAAATTTGATGCTAAACTAAGAAAAGTAGGTAATTCTTATGTAATAACTATTCCAAAAGATACTATTGATAGATTTAATCTTAATAAAGGAGATTTCTTAGCAATTAATTTAGATACTGAAGAAATTAAAAAAAAGGGGAAATCAAAAACCAATAATCAAAAAAATTAAAAGCTATGAACTTCAGAGATTAAGCCACTCATAACATCTCATTACATCCATCAAAATTCCAAAATAAATAAAAAAATTAAATAAAAATGCAAACACAAATAAAAAGAAAAACAATCCTCGATAGTGTAAAATACCCAAGAATAATGTATGCAACATTACTAATAGTTTCAATCCTTTTATTATTTAGTTTTGTAAATCTAGTTGAAAAAGAAAACAAAATAAAAACTAATATAATTGCTCCAACAACAGCATTTGTTATAAAAGAAAAACAAGAAATATCCCAAAACATATTTAATATATCTTATCTTGCTTATTATTCAATTGTAATAATGATAGTTGTACTAATATTTATTGTAATAAATAAACTAAAACATATTAGAAAAATAGGGCATATAAATAATTCATACATTATGAAATACTACGAGATGCCATCCTAAGATTAAGCCCCTCATCTTCAAAGCTCTAAGTTTAATAAAGATATAAAACAAAAAATGCCAAAAAGAAAAAATACATCAATCAAAAAACTACATAAAAAAACAAGACACCTTAGTATAAAAGAAGGAATTTTTGCAAGTATTAGAAACTCTTTAGGAGATTCTTATATTGCACCTTTTGCAATTGCACTTAATTCAAGCAATTCTGTAATTGCAATGCTTAGTTCTATCACAGGATTATTAGGCCCAATAAGTCAATGGCAAAGCTCAAGACTACTTGAAAAATATTCGAGAAAAAAAATAATGATAATCTCTTTTATTTTTGGCTCAATAGCTTGGGCATCTTTAATTCTCTTAGCTTTTTTATTTTATAAGGGAATCTTAGTTTCAACACTTCCCTTACTTCTTTTAATCTTTTTTGCAATATATATAATAATTGTGAGTATAGCAACTCCTGCATGGTTTTCTTGGATGGGAGATGTAGTTGATGAAGGATATAGGGGAAAATGGTTTTCAAAAAGAAATTATGCTATTGGAATAACCACATTAATTTTCACAATATTAGCTGCTTTTTTCTTAGATTTTTTTAAGAAAAATCAATGGACTATGATTGGATTTATGATTTTATTTTCTTTAGCTTTAATTTCAAGATTAATCTGTATTTATTATTTTAAAAAATCCTATGAACCAAAAAATAGAATAACAAAAAAATCTTATTTTAGTTTGTTTCAGTTTATTAAAAATGCACCTTCAAACAACTTTGGTAAATTTGCCATTTTTAGAGGGTTATTAGAATTTGCAGCACATATTGCAACACCTTTTTTTGCAGTTTATATGTTAAGAAATTTAGGATTTAGTTATGTCACATTTATGGCAGTTGTGCTTTCCCACACATTATTTGGATTATTTATAATGAAGTGGTGGGGGAAATTTGCAGATAAATATGGTAATTACCAAGTTTTAAAAATCACAGCAATACTAATTCCAATATACCCTGTTTTATGGTTAATTTCAGGTTCACCTATTTTCTTAATCTTTGTCCCATCCTTAGTTAAGGGGGTTGCCTTAGCAGGATTTAACTTATCTGCAGGAAATTTTGTATATGATTCTGTAAAACCTAAAAAAAGAGCTTTAGCAATTTCTTATTATAATTTACTAAATGGGGTTGGAATCTTTTTAGGTGCAGGACTTGGAGCAATTTTAGTAAAAGTCCTAACAATTAGCTTTATGGACACTATTTTATTTATTTTCTTAATATCTGGTTTTGCAAGATTAATAGTTAGTTTAACTATGATTCCTTTTATTAAAGAAATAAGAAAAACAAAGAAATTAAACTCAAAAAGAGTATTTCATAGTTTAGTCCCAAGAAGAATAAGATTTCCAACATTTGGTGGAGCTTATGAATTAGTTGGAAAGAAAGGGTTTAAGTAATATAAATTTTCTCGATATCAAAATTCTTAACATCTTAATGAATAACCAAGTTATACATAATAAAAGATTAAGTTACTTATAGCTTGATTAAGCTTGTAGAAATTCCAGAATATAAAATAATAAACCACTACCCAAAGCTTTTTAAGATAGGTGTTTTAATATATATATTCTTATATGTATAACAAGAAGAGAAAATGAATAGAGAAGAATTAATTAAAAAATATGATATTGATATTGCTAAACTTGAGAAAGAGCAATTGAAATTAGCAAAAGAGCTTGAAATTAAAGATAAAATAGATTTTTCTCTAGCAGATAAATTTGGGGCTATAAGTACAACTTTTTTGAAAAATAAGTTTCTTTGTTGCATTATTGTGTGTAATAAAGATTATGAGATAATTGATAGGGCTTATGTCTTAGAAAAAGTAAAATTCCCTTATTTGGCAGGTTTTAGGGCTTATAGAGAGCTTCCTATTATGGTTATGGCATTTAATAAACTTAAAGAGAAACCAGATGTTTTTTTGGTTCCTGGTCAAGGGATTATTCATCCAAGATTAGGTTTAGCAAGTCATTTTAGTTTATCAGTTGGAGTCCCAACAATTGGAGTTTCTAACTCAATTATTGATTGTAAGATTAAAGGAGAAGATATATTAAAAAAAGAAAAAAAAGTTGGAAAGGTTTTAATTAGTAAATCTGGAAGTAGACCAATGTATATTAGTCCTGGAAATTTAATAACTGTAAAGACTTCTTATGATCTTTGTAAGGGATTTATTAATCTACCACATAAAAAACCAGAGCCTTTACATTTAGTTGGAAGATATGCAAGAGATGTTGGTAAGGAGTTGAAATAAATCCATAACTATTTAAATTAAAAAAATCCAATTATAACATGTTCAGAAAAAAATGTCCTAAATGCAAAAGCAAAATAGATAAAGCTTATGATTTTTGTCCTCATTGTGGTCAAAATCTTAGTTCTAAATATGATAATGAAGACTTTGGATTTTTAGGTAAAAATGATTTTATTGAAAATGAAAGAGCATTTGGCCCTGGAATCGGTTTTATGGACAAAATGATTAATAAAGCTATGAAAATGATAGAAAAACAAATGAGAGAATTACCTAATGATTTAAATCAAAACCCAAATCAAAATCAAGGAAAACCTAACCCAAATATGCATATTCAATTTTTTGTAAATGGAAAAAAAGTTTTTCCTCAAAAAATTCAAGCACAACAAATTAATCAAAACCAACAAAAAAAGACCAAAAACAAACTATCTAAACAAAAAGCAGAAAAATTTGCAAAACTTCCAAGAAAAGAACCAAAAACAACAATGAAAAGATTAGCAGGAAAATTAGTATATGAAATTGCAATGCCAGGAGTTGAAGACTTAAATGATATTTTAATAAATCAATTAGAAAACTCTATTGAAATAAAAGCTCTTTCAAAAAACAAAGTTTATAGTAAAACCATAAATGTAAATCTACCAATTGTAAGCTATGGTTTAGATGAGGGAAATTTTATTCTTGAGTTGCAGGCTAAGTGAGTTTATAATTATAATCTCTTTTTACAATAAAACTTCCTTAGTATCTTAATGTATATTTATGTTTGATTATCTGAGATTTTCTTATAACTTATTCTCATCATCTTAAGGTCATTACATTTTACAACATATAAATCTTCAAGAATAAAAAAATGAGCCTGCTCGGATTTGAACCGAGGACCCCCTGCTTATCAGACAGGTACTCTAACCAGACTGAGCTACAGGCTCATAGAAATATAGATATTAAAGTGTATTTAAAAGTTTTCTTTATGGAGCGCTGTCCGGAAAGACATAAATTTCAATCTTTAACAAAAAAAAGCTAATTCCTAATTCAGTGGCTTCACCAACTGAATTACCCTTTTTATTATTAATAATAATTCTGATATTTTACAACTAAGAGCAGTTATTTGTTTTTTCTTTAAAGAAAAATTTACAGATTCCACAATACTCCTCTGCCCCATAAATTCTGGAAGATTTAAGCATCTTTTTCTATTAGCTCCTCTTGGATATTTTCTTAAACTAGTTTTCCATTTTTTTCTTGGAGGGGCAAACATTATCCCTCCTTTTTCTCTAACAATTCCATGCAAGGGTTCACTATCATAGCCTTTATCTGCAAGAATTTTAATTCCATTTAAATTATTTCTTCTAAAGATTCTTTTAGCTACCTTTGCA
>JAFCDH010000020.1:0-8399 GCA_017609795.1 Candidatus Pacearchaeota archaeon
ACGCCCATACCGGGAATCGAACCCGGGGCTGGGCCGCGACAGGGCCCTATGTTGCCACTACACTATATGGGCATAATAGATAATTAGGATTATTTTCCTGTGTTTTTAAAGCTTATTGTTATAATAAAATAATTAAGGCTTAAGATAATAAATAAAAAAAAGGATTAATAAAATTAATAAGACCACTGCCCAGTTTTCAATAAACCATTTAAATATTTTGCCTTTCATTTAATTTTTTCCTTAAAATATATAAAAATATAAGGTTTATATCTATATAAATTATTCCACCAATAAGAACATTCAAAAGATTTGATTCTCTTACAAGAAAAAAATAATATATCATAGCAATAAGTCCTCCTAAAAATGTAGAAAATGCAATCATACTAGTTGCTATCACACTTATCTTATATAAGTTCATAATATCTCTAAGATTAATCCATTTATAACAATTTATCAATTACAAAATATATTCTAAACTAAAAATCAAAAACTTTAAAACCCCTTTAAATCATACCTCTATAAATATAATAATATCAATAATAAATAAAATATAATGAGATACCTAACAAAAGATTAAGCTACCCCTCAAGTAACATAATCTATTTAGATTTAAGTATAAAAACTAAAATGCAAAAACCAGAACTATTAGCACCAGTAGGAGATTTTAAATGCTTAGTAACTGCTATAAATGCAGGAGCAGATGCAGTTTACTTTGGACTTCAGGAGTTTAATATGCGTGCAAGAGCTAAAAACTTCACAATTAAAGACCTTTCAAAAATAGCAAAAATCTGCAAACAAAAAAATAAAGAAATTAAAAGATATTTAACTCTAAACACAATAGCTTATGACAATGAATTGAAAAAAATTGAAAAAATAATTAAAAAAGTAAAACCATATGTTAATGCTATCATTTGTTCAGATATCTCAGTAATGATTCTCTGCAGAAAATATAACCTGCCCTTTCACATTTCTACACAATGTTCTGTTTCAAACTCTAAAACAGCAGAATTTTATAAAAAACTAGGTGCAAAAAGAATTATCTTAGCAAGAGAACTAAATCTAAAACAAATTAAAAAAATATCAAAAATAATTCCAATAGAAATTTTTATTCATGGAGCAATGTGTGTTTCAGTTTCAGGAAGATGTTTTACATCTCAATTTCTTTTCAATCAGTCTGCAAACAGAGGGAAATGCATCCAACCATGTAGGCGCCCTTACAAAGCTTATCACATAAAAGATAACCAAGAACAAGAATTAAAATTAACAAACCATCACATTTTATCAGCAAAAGATTTATGTGCATTTCCATTTATAGAAAAACTAAAAAAAGCAAATATCTCGGCATTTAAAATCGAGGGAAGAAATAGAGAACCAGAATATATTGACATAGTTGTAAGAATATATAGAAAAGCAATTGATAATAAATTAACAAAATCACAAATTAAACAAGGAATAAAAGAATTAAATAAAGTTTATAATAAAGGATTTTCTTCAGGTTTTCTTTTAAGGATTCCAACATCAGACAGTTTTTCAAAATCAGAACATAGCTCAGCAACACACTCAAAAAAATTCATTGGAAAAATAAATCATTATTATAAAAAATTAGGAGTTGCCCTTCTTAAAATTAACACAGGAAGTCTAAAAATAGATGATGATATTATTATAATTGGAAAAACAACAGGCACAAAAAGACACAAAATAAAAAGCATGCAAATAAAAAACAAACCTATTCAAAAAGCAAAAAAACCTCAAGATGTTGCAATCAAACTTCCTTTATGTAGAAAAGGTGATGAGGTTTATAAAGTTATAAGAAAATAATATAGCCTTCTCCAACCACAAATTCTTTTAAATCTCTTTTTCTTATAATTAACAACAAATATCAATATCTTAATAAATAATAAAGCTTTAAATATTACAGACTTAAGCTATTCATCTAAGTAACACAATATCCATTAAAATTCCAGAAAAATAAAATCCAAATCAAAATGAACCTGCGCAAAGTAAAACAAGGTGCAAAAATAACTCTTTATAATGGGGTCTATATGATTTTATTTGGAATCTTTTATATTGTATTTATAAAATTTAATATGGAATATAATTTTGAAGCTATTTCAGAATTATGGGGATTTTTTGCAAAATTCAACCCAGGAATATCACAGCTTTTCTTTTTATTTAATATCCTTATAGGACTTTTTCTAATTTCAGGAGGAGTCACCACAATCTATCTTTCAGATTTTATTCTTAAAAGAAAAGAAAAAATGACTTGGGCAATTTTATTTTTATCAGGATTAATTGCTTGGGGAGGTTTATTAATAATTTCTGTTTTATTTAAAAATCCTTTATTAATAGGGTTAAGTTTTATAGGTTGGGTTATTTTTATTATTGGAATGCTTCTACCAATAAAATATTATCTAGAGAAAAGCTATAGAGAGTATTAATAGTGAAATTTCAAAATCTCCATAGATATAAAAATGAAAAAAAGATATAGTTTACCATTTATCCCAACAAAAAGTATTCTTTTTCTAGATAATTCTGCATTTGGGTTAGATGATTATCAAGGGCTTTACCAATTTCCAGATAGATGCAATTATCCTATTAGTTATCTAAAAGAATCTGCTTCAAGATTAGAAATCTTAACAAGAAAACTTTCAAACATGGATAATTGGACTACTATTTGGGGGGTAGTTCAAGAATTCAAAAAGGGTAATACTTTTTTTTATAAAAAAATGAAAAATAGTGCTTGCAATAAAAAAATTAAAGTGATTCAGAGGTTTTTAAATCAAAGAAGAAAAACAATATTATTAATTGATGATGAATATAGAATAGCAGATCATTGTATGCCTAATGAAGCATTCAAACAAGTTAGAGAATATGAGCCCCCTATTGAAAATATTTTAAGAGAGTTTGAAAAAGAAGATAAAAAGCAAAAAACAGATGTAAGATTAATTTCTACAGCCATAGTTTATTCTCAAAGTAATCCTGCATGTTTATTTTCTCAAGATAAACCAATGTTAAAAACTTTTGTAAGAGCTTCTAAAAAATTTGGAGCCCCTGAAAATTCATTTATATTATCAGATAAAACAAGAGAACCAATAGAAGTAAGTAAAATTACTTTTGATGAAACAAAAAATAAATTTATTTATGATACAAGCTATGGAAAAAGAAGAACAATATAAAATTAGGAATCTTCTCCTAAGTTCTAATGTCAACAATCCCCCTTCCAAATTCCTAAACAATTTCCCCTTGCAAACTCTTCAGCATTAATTATTTTTTCTTTGTATTTCAGATCTTCAATAATAAAAGCTTTTGCAAGCCCATATTCTAAAATCTCAATATTAATTAATCTATCTTTATAAAAAACATATCTTAACTTACGCTTATATTTTCCCAAATCTTCCCAATCTCTTAAAATTTTAATATTTTTCTCTTCGACCTGCTTTAAAAAATCTTTTGCTTCTTGATAATATTCCTCTCCTCGCTCAGGAGTATCTATACCCAAAAGCCGAATAGTCTCATTATCACAAACAAGAGTATCTCCATCAATAACTCTATTAACAAAACAATCTTCTAAATCATAATCAACTTCTTTAACAACCTTTCCAGTTAATCTAGGATAATAAATACTTAACAATCCTAAAAACAAAATTACTCCTAGAAATATCAACACTCTTTTTAACATGTATTAAAAAAGACAAGATAGTATAAAAATTTCCCTATAAATCTAATTTTTATCTATATCTTATAAGCATAGATGAGTTAGATGATATAATTAAGCTAAACAAGTCATCTTTAATACATAAACATCTATTAAGATTCCAGAAAAAACACCACAAAATCCCACCAATACCTTTTTAAACATATTTTTTTACTAATGGTTATAGAATAGATTAAATATAATCTTAAATATTGAAGCATTAAATAAAATATGCGAGAAAATCAAAGAAATAGCAGGAAGTGCAGGAACCCCAATAAGTGGACCAATCCCTCTTCCAACTAAAAAACTAAAAATAACAACAAGAAAATCTCCTTGTGGGGATGGAACTGCTACATTTGATAATTATGAAATGCGAATTCATTCAAGAGTTATTGATGTTCCTGCAAATGACAGAGTTCTTCATGCAGTTATGAGATTATATATTCCAAGAAATATTACTATTAAAATTGAAATGAAAGATTGAATTTAATTATTTAAATAACAAAATCAATATTCTATAAGTGTGGGATGAGATGCTATGAGAAGATTAAGATATTCAGATGATAAAGCTTAAAGTTTTATAGAAATATTAGAATTATTTTATCTCAAAAAAACAGAGGTGAAAACCTCTAAAAATGATTAAAACAGATTTAAAACAAACATTACCAGCATTAGAAAGAATGACTGTTTTAAATGGACTTCTTCAACATGAATCAAATCCTAATATAGAAAATAAACAACCAGGAGTTTGGCCTTATTCTATAGATGATAATGCAAGAGCATTAATAGCAGAATTAAATTTATCCCCTGGTTTTCAAGATGAATATCTTATTAAAACTTATTTTGATTATATAATAAAAGCTCATCGTTTAGATAATTGGTTTAATAATTATAAAAAACAAAATAGAAGATTTGTACAAGGGAATTCAAATGATTTACAAGACTGTTATGGAAGAGCAAACTGGGCATTAACAGAAGTTTTATTTTTAGATTCTTGTTCAATAAATGAAAAACAAAAAGCAAAAGAATTGATTTTTTCTTCTTTAAAAAATCATACTAAACTAGATTCTCCAATGTCTCAGGCCCTTTCTTTAATTGCTTTTTCAAAATACTTACAAAAAGAACCAAATAGAGAAATTAAAAAAGCAGCCAAAAAATTATCAAAAAAATTATCAAAAGCTTATAAAACACATTCAAACTCAAATTGGCAATTTCCTTCATCTGAAATGACTTATTGTTCTGCTAGAATCCCTCATGCATTTTTATTAGCAGGAAGTGTCTTAAATAATATAGATTTAATTTTAAAAGGCAAAAAAATATTAGAATTCACACTTGAACAAATGTTTGAATATGATTTGTTTAATCCAATTGGAATCAATTGGCTTAGAAAAGAAGAAAAAAGAACTTATGATATTATAAAAGAAGGAGATAAACAGCCAGTAGAAGCAAATGTAACTGCAGAAGTTTGTTATTGTGCTACAAAAATCTTACAAGACAGAGCTTTTTTAATTATAGGAAATAAAGTATTAGATTGGATTAAAGGAAAAAATAAAGAAAACCTTAGTTTACTTGCAGACAATGGAGCAATTTATGATGCAATAACCCCTCATGGTTTAAACACAAATCAAGGCGCAGAACCTTTAGTTACTTATTTAATGGCACTTTCTGAAAAAAGAAAGTTAGAAGGGATATATTAAATTCATACTTAATTAATAATAATTCACTAATTATACACTAACATTTCTTTTCTTGGAACTTTATGCCCTAAATCCAAAGTCAAAGGAATTGGAATATTAACTTCTTTACCTTCTTTCTCAAAAATCATAATAAGTAAAACATATACATGATTTGTTTTATAATTAACAGACATTTTTATACTCCTAATATTTTTTAAGATTTTCTTATCAATTCCTAAATTTTCAGTAGCATCCATTATTTCTATACCGCAAATAAGATTTTTATAATCAACATCTAAAACAAAATCACCAATATCTATAGAGGCTTTTACTTTTTCTCCATTAGATATAAAAAATATATCATTTTCAAAATCATAATCTATTGTTTTAATTTCTTTTGCCATTTTCTATCAGTATTCCAAGCACTTATTATTTTTAAATCTTTTGAGGATCCTATTTCAATTATTAAAACTAATGAATATTTTCTACTCATTTTAAACCATAATTTAAATCTATTCTCTTCTTTTCCTTTCTCAATCTTTTCTAATTTATTAATATGAGATAAAAAACTTCTAACAATCGCTTGGTTTATTGATCTTTCCCTACTTCTTTTATAAAAATGTGAATCAAAAATAATCTGATCTTGATTTATCTTCTCAAGAAATGCTTTAATCTCTTTTAATCTCATTAAAATACAAAGAAAATTTTCTTTTTAGAATTTTCTGTTTTTTCTCCTTCATTTAAAAGAACCTAACTGATATATAGAAAACTTCATTTAATTCACCATCTAGATATAAAATTCTAAACTTAACATCGTTTAGGTTTTCATTAGAAATACATACCCCTTTCTAATGTAAAATTATTATCATTAACCCCAATGAGTTTGCCTTGTAAAATATTTGGAGGTACAGATTCTCCCCATGGAAGAAGTACTTTTTTATTAATACAATTTGCTTTTAAAAAGTCTATTATTCTTTCTGGAACTATCTTTAATCGATTATTAAATGAAAAAAATTATTAAGTTTATAAATTTTATCAAGACAAAGTATATGTTTCAATCTTCCTCTCCAAAAATATTACCTGTTTTTCCTAAATTTTCAATCATTTCTTTGTTTTCAGAAACTTCTTTTTTTTGTTCAACAAGAATTTTCCTTGCTTTTATAAAAGCATCACATAATTTTAAATCTAAAGGACACATTTTTTCACAAGCTTTACATAAAGTACAATCATAAACAATCTTATCAACATAATTATTATCAAGAAGTATAGCTTTGCCTCGTGCTGAATATTGTTCTGTCCTCAAAACTTTAAGCACAGGGCATAATGCTTTGCAAAACCCACATTTAAAACATTTTTCAACTATTTCTTTTATTTCTTCTTTTGCATTATCTGATTCAATTGTCATATTTATCTCCTAAAATCAGATAATGTTTTGATTTTAGTCTACCTTTTCTCGGAAAAGGTATTCTTTGTTCAAACTTTCTTTTATAAAGAAAGTTTGCATTATCTGATTCAATTGTCATTTTATTTTTCTGGAATTTTATTATATCTTAAAGCCTTGTTATGAATAGCTCAAGCCTAATTTAACTAACTTAATCTCCTCAACATTCCCATTATATCCATTAAAATATTGATATTTTGTTTATTAATGATATTTTTTATTCTTAATGTCTTCATCGTTTATTTTTAGTTTCCTCATCCTCCTTTTTATTATTAAATCCAAAACCACCCATCATAACTTTATTAATTACATCTTGTTCTTCTTTAGATAATTTCCCTCTTTTTTGAGCTTGTTCACTAATATTTTTAGCAACATCTTTTGCAAATTCTTCAACTTTTTCCTTTCTTTTTTCTGGCAACTCTGATTTATAGGTTTGCTCATAATCTTTTAGTAATTTATTAGTTTCGCTTGAAGGTGGTTTCTGAAGCTCTATTTCTTCAACAGGCTCTTTTATTTCTTTTTCATCTAATTTTTCAACTTCTTCGATAAACTCCTGAATTTTTTCTTCAGGAGTTTTCATTTGTTCTTTAAATCTAGAAGCACTAATCTCTTCACCTAAAGAAGGTTTAACTTCTTCAATTTTCTCTTTTAAAAAAGGTTTAATCTCTTCAATCTCTTCTTTTTCAATAGGTTTAAGATGCTGAGCTTCTTTTTTAGAAGCATATTTTTTAAGTGTAGCTTCTGCATCCACAATCTTATCATTATTTAATTTACTAAAAGGATCATATCTTAATTTAACTCTTTTAATTACTTTTGTCTCAAAAGAATCCAAAAGATATTTTCTAGTTAAACCAATCCCAGAACCTCCTGATTTTGCTTTTATTCTTTTAATTAACTTAAGCATTCCTTCTTTTTTGCTTTTTTCATCATCTTTAAAAAAAGCGCGAATAACTCTTGCATCTAAAAAACCAAAATAAAGAATCTGATTACTTTCTAAAAATAAAATAAATTCTTTTAGTTTATCAAAAAAGAACTTATAATCTTCACTACCATAATATTGTTTAGAATAAAGAACAGAATAAACTTCATCTTTTAGTTTTGAAACCATTTCATATTTTTCACCTTTAATTTTTCCCCTATCTGAATTAAATTCTATTAATATATGATATCTTTCTTGAAGTCCTAATAACCTAGATACTAAAGGAGGGAAAAGTTCTAACATAAAAACTTCTTTTTCTAATTTTAATCTGCGTGCGATTGATAAAGCTTCATCTAAATTTTCTGTTTGGAAAATTGATGCAGTTTTCTTAGTTTTAGACATAATCTTTAATGTAACAGCAACAATAATTCCTGTAATCCCTTCCATACCACAAACATCCATTAAATCTGCTTTACTTGTTTTCATTAACTCTCCTCTTCCATTAACAAACTCTATTTCTTCTATCCATTTTTTTATAGATTCATATCCTCCTCCAAAAGCATTTTTAGCAACCATTCCTCCAATTGTAGAAATTCCATAATTAAAAGAAGGTATAGGAAATTCAAATCCTGCTGCATTTAATTCTTCATTTAATTCTTTTAATGTAAC
>JAFCDH010000020.1:8442-12486 GCA_017609795.1 Candidatus Pacearchaeota archaeon
ATCAGGAATACACCCCCCAACTATACCTGTTCCTGCCCCTCTTGGAACAATATTTAATCTTGATGTTTTAATAATTTCTTGCACTTGTTTTATGGTTTTTGGAAAAGCTACTTTCTCTGCTTTTCCAATTAAACGAGATGCATCAGTATCATAGCATGTTATTAGTTTTTTGTTCATATTTTTGATTTTGTTTTAAAATTTTGGTTTGGATCATAACCTTTTTGAAATCTTCAAAATTTTTAATTTTGAATGACCCAGAAATTTTTAATTTCTGAGGGTTTGTTTTGTTTTTTTAGTTATTATTTTTTACCTATATCTACAAGCTCAATCAAGAGACATTATCTGAGTAGCTTACTCTCATCATCCCCATCTCGTCCTACGCTTATAAAATACTAGTTTATTAATTTCAACCCCTAATTTCATCATAATAATCTTCTTCTTTTAATTCTTCTTCAAGTTGTATGTTTGCTTTTGTATCTAAAACAATCTGTTCTTCATTTGTCAATTCTTTATCCAAGACACCTAACGGTTTCTCAGATGTCTCTTCCCCAGAATCAGATTTTTTTATTTTAATTCCTAAAGCTAATGCTAAAACCTCTGAAAATTCTAAAACTTTCATCTCCATTTCTTCAGCATGTTTATTTAATAGTTGATAATTATCAAAAGAGGCAACAATTATCTTATTTATACCAATTCTTTTAGCTTGTGAAAGTCTTTTTTTTGCAATTTCATCTGCTAATTCAGGATTAGTTCTTACTAATCCCCCACAACTACCACAACAAATACTATTTTCTTTTGAATCTGGCATTTCTTTTATCTCATAACCAATAAGCTCTAAAATTCTGCGAGGAGCATCATAAATTCCACAATATCTTCCTAAATAACAAGAATCATGATAACTAACAAGTTTCATAGCTTTATATTTAATCAAACGAGGTTTACTTTCTAATTTATTTAAAATAATTTCCCATAAATTCTTAATCTCTATATCCCAATCAGGAAGCATTTCAGGATAATCCTGCAAAAACATTTTATAACAAGCAGGACATGCAGTAATAATCTCATTAATCCCTTCTTCTTTAAAAATCTCAAAATTCCTACGAGCTAATTTCCTTGCCTCAGTTTCATGGCCCCCTTCAAAAGCAGGTAGGCCACAGCAAACTTTCATATTTATAATCTTAAATCTAATCCCTAATTTTACAAAAATCTTTTTATAAAGTTCAAAATTCTCTTTAAATCTAAAATAAGTTACACAACCTGGAAAATACAAGGTATTGCTTGTTCTAAATCTTGAAAATATCCTCATTTTTATTGTTTGTTTTATTTTTATCTATATCTCTATAAATTATAAGCTTTGAAGATGATTTGTTTAACTTAATCTCTGTAAAACATCTCGTCCTACGCTTATAAGATATTAGTAATCTTTTATTCTTTATTTTAATTTTATTAATTATTAGTATTAAATAGAAGATTTTATTAAATAGAAGATTTTACTTTTAAAGCATATATATAATTTGAAGTATATTTTGATACTAAACCTTTAAAAATATAATATAATTAGCACTTTTAAGTCTGCCCGCATGGCACAAAGGTATTGCCGAGCAAAAGCAATTTTAGTAAAAAAACAAAAATAAGAAATTGCTTTTTGGAGTAGGATTGGAAATCTTGACCTTTTAGGCTCCCAGGTTCGATTCCTAGTGTGGGCGTCATTATAACAAATTATTTAAATCCAAAAACATTGTATAAAAAATGGAAAAACAAATATTAGATTTTAATGTATTTATAGAACAAGATGAAGATGGAATTTATATAGCAAAAGTTCCTGAAATTAAAGGATGCCATACTCAAGGCAGAACATTAGAGCAAGTTATGGAAAGAATTAAAGAAGCTATTGAAGTTTGTTTAGAAGCTGACAAAGAAGAGGTAAATCCTATGAGGTTTATTGGAATACAAAGAATACAAGTGAAAAAACCTCAATTAGTCTAAAATGACTAAATGAATTACTATTTCTGGTAAAAAGTTTTGTAAAATATTAAAAAAACGAGGATTTGAGAAAATTTATGGAAAAGGAAGCCATATAAGATTTAAACATTCTGATGGAAGAAGAACAATTGTTCCCATTCATGGAAATGAAGATTTAGGAAAAGGACTTCTTAGAACAATTTTAAATCAAATTGATTTAAGTAAAGAAGATTATGAAGAGTTAAGAAGAAAGGTTTAATATAAGTGTTCTATAAAACCACCACTATTCTGAATACATATTCAAAATCCGAAAGGTTTATAAAGTAATGAATACTTATTCATAACACAATGAATAACACAATAAAAGATTATGCCAATCATCAAAACAAAGGATTAGTATTAAAAAAAAGATTTCCAGAATATAAAAACTATAAATTCATATTTAAATAAATTAACAGGAGGAAAATAAAATGCCACAAGGAAATGGAACAGGCCCTGCAGGACAGGGAAGTATGACTGGAAGAGGAATGGGATTTTGTGCAGGTTTTAATTCTCCAGGTTTTGCAAATGCAGGATTTGGAAGAGGGCTTGGACAAGGTTTTGGTAGAGGAAGAAGATTTGTATGGAGAGCAAGAACTACACAAACAATACCAATTCAACAACCAACAGTTATTACAAAAGAACAAGAAGAACAATTTTTAAAGCAAGAATTAAGTGTCTTAAAAGAAGAAATAAAAGAAATAGAAGAAAAATTAAAAGACACTAAAAAAAGTAGAATAAAAACAATTAAAAAATAGTTATTACTTTAATTTAAAAAGAAAAAAACAATGGCCACATACACATAAATGTGTGAGCTTGATACAGGCCCTTGTTTTTAGGATACAAAAAGATTTTATCGGTTTCCAAAAGACCACACCTTAAAAGATGTGGTTTCCCTTTCGAAAATGAAAGAACAAATCTCAATTTTAGGCATAATTGTAAATATTTTATTAGCGATAGGTAAAATAACTACTGGAATCTTTACAAAGTCAGCATCAATTTTAGCAGATGGAGTAAATTCTGGAACAGATGTTTTTAGCTCAGCAATAAATTTGATAGGAATCAAAGTAGCTCAAAAACCAGCAGATAAAGAACACCCCTATGGGCATGAAAAAGCAGAAGTAATCTCAGGATTTTTAATAACATTAATAATTTTAGGTTCAGGATTATTTATCATCTATGATGCCATAACTGGATTTTTAGGAAAACAAGTTATAACTATTTCATATATTGCATTCTTTGTAATGGCTTCTTCTGCTATAATTAATTTTATAATGTCAAAATTAAAAATTCATTATGGTAAAAAAGAAAACTCAGTAAGTTTATTATCAGATGGAATTCACTCAAGAATTGATGTCTTAGTTTCATTAGGGGTTTTTATTGGATTATTTTTAGTAAAATACTGGGCTCATTTTGATTCAATAATTGCATTATTAATTGGATTATATATAACAAAAGAAGCATTTGAATTAGGAAAAGAAACTACAGACGCATTATTAGGAGCATCTTCTCCAAAAACTGAAGAAAAAATAAAACAAATAATAAAGAAAGAAAAAATAAAGTTAACAAATTTAAAAACACAAAAATTAGGAGCAAATGTTTTTGCAGAAATAACAATTAAACTTCCTTCAAAATTAAAAGTTGATGAAGCTTATTCACTAACTAAAATGTTACAAGAAAAATTAACTTCGCAAATACAAGAACTTAACTATACCTCAATACAAATCAAATCTCATAATATTCAAAGAGGATATTTCAAACCAGAATTTGGAAAAGGATTTGGATGGCAAAGAAAAGGAAAATTCAAAGATACAATTAAAAAAGCTCAAGGAAAAGGTCCAGAAGGTTATTGTGTATGTCCTAAATGTGGTTATAAACAAAAACACAAAAGAGGAACCCCATGTTCAACAATTAAATGTCCAAAATGTAAAATAAATTTAGAAAGAGAATGAAATGCTACAACAAATAGGCCAACAAGAAACAGAAAATAAATTAAGATTAAAATTAATTGCAAATAAAATCGCAATAAATGGAAAAGTAATA
>JAFCDH010000020.1:12522-25147 GCA_017609795.1 Candidatus Pacearchaeota archaeon
ATTTTATAAATCCTAATATAAATTAAATAATAAATAAAAACTCTAAATAAAATGCCACGCCCAAGAATTTGCAGAAGAATTTTTTTTAATCCACATACAACTTATTTTAAACCTGCAGGAATATCTATTACAAATTTACAAGATTCAATATTAACAAAAGATGAATTAGAAGCAATAAGATTAATAGATTTAGAAGAAGTTGAACAAAAAAAAGCCGCTAAACAAATGAAAATTTCACAGCCAACATTATCAAGATTATTAAGCTCTGCAAGAAAAAAAATCGCAGACGCCTTAATTAATGCTAAAGCAATTAAAATCCAAGGAGGTAATTTTAAAATGGTTCAACCAACAAGAAGAGGCAGTGGTTTAGGACAAGGCGCTGGTATGGGTAGAGGAATGGGCAGAGGCAGAAGAACAGGTGGTGGAGGAAGAATGGGAGGATTTGCAGCAGGCCCTGGTGGAGGATGTACTTGCCTAAAATGCGGAGCAACAGCAACACATCAAACAGGGGTTCCTTGTTATCAACAAAAGTGTCCTAAGTGCGGAGGCCCTATGACAAGATAAAACCAAAATGGTTATGAATGTAACAGATATAGATTTTAAAGAAAAAGTAATAGAAAACTCAAAAAAGAAACCAATAGTTGTGGATTTTTGGGCACAATGGTGTCAACCATGTTTAATACTAGGCCCAATTTTAAAAGAATTTGAAGAAGAATCAAAAGACAAATTCGTTTTAGCAAAAATAAATGTAGATGAGGCTCCTGAAACAAGCAAACAATATAATATAATGGCAATACCAAGTGTAAAAATGTTCAAACAAGGAAAACAAATAGCTGAATTTGTTGGAGCCTTACCTAAAGAACAAGTAAAAGAATGGCTTAATAAAAATTTGGAGTAATAATATGAAAATTAAAAACATTAGTATTTTACCAGGATATAATAAGAAAAAAGAAAAAGAAAGTTGTAAAAAAATAGAAATTCTTGAAGGGCAAAAAATAGGGATAGTTGGGCATACAGGATCAGGAAAAAGCCAATTGCTTTATGATATTGAAAAATTAGCTTATGGAGAAACAAAAACTAAGAGAAAAATTCTTATTAATGGAAAAAAACCAGATAAAAATTTAAAAACAGACCCAACTATTAAAATAATTGGTTATTTAACCCAACATATGAATTTCATGACAGACACAACTGTTTATGATTTTCTAAAAACACATATAATAACAAGAGGGAAACACAATACAAAAGAAGAAACAGAAAAAATTATAGAAAAAGTAATAATTGAAGCTAATAAAATAACTGGCGAAAAAATTAAAAAAGAAACTAACTTACTCATCTTATCTGGAGGGCAGTCAAGAGCCTTAATGATTGCTGATTTAGCATATATTAGCGAATCGCCAATAATCTTAATTGACGAAATAGAAAATGCAGGAATAAAAATAAAACAAGCCCTTAATCTTCTTATTAAAAAAGGTAAAATAATTTTTTTAGTTACCCATGACCCTTTGCTTGCTTTAGATACTGATAAAAGAATTGTTATGAAAAATGGGGGTATAAGCAAATTAATTCCCACTTCTATAAAAGAAAAAGGGATTGCAAATTATCTCTCATGGATAAATGATTATATGTTAGACATAAGAGAAGAAATAAGAGAAGGTAAAAAAATAAATGAACTAAAATTAATATGTACTACAATAGGAGCAGAAAAATGAAAATTATAATTTTTGGTGGAACCCCTGGAAGTGGAAAAACAAGCATAATTAAATTTATAATTCAAGAACTAAAGGATTTAAAAATTCATTATGTAAAGTTTGATGTTTTAAATACAGATGATGATTTATTAATAAAACAAAAATTTGGAATAAGCACAGAAAATAAAATTTCTGGAGAAGCTTGTCCAGACCATTATGCTGCTTTAGAAATCCCAAAAATAATTAAGAAACATAAGGATAAAGATTTAATAATTATAGAAACAGCAGGTTTATGTTTAAGGTGTTCTCCATATGTAAATGAAGGATTAGCTGTAAATGTTTTAAATATTTTAGCAGGAAAACTAATCTCTCAGGCAGAAAGAGAGATATTCAGAAGTAAGATTTTAGAAGTAAATAAAAATGCACTAATAATTGATGGAAATGGTTTAACAGGTGAAGGAGCAATAGATGTAGCTAAGAAAATAAAAGAATCTCAAGAAGTAAAAAATACTCTTACTTTAAAAAATTCTATGCCCACTGCAATTTGTGGTTATTGTTATGGAAATAAAATTCTAGATTCTGAAGAAACATTAAATAGATATAATCAAGGAAAAGAATTGAAAGCAAAAATCCCTAATTTAAATTGTGGTAAATGTGGATTTAAATCCTGCAATGAATTTATCAGGGCTGTTTTAGATAAAAAAGCAAATGAAAATAAATGCCCTTATATAAAAAAGGAAATAAAATTAAAATGGTAAAAATAAATAAAGAAAAATGCAATGGATGCGGAAATTGTGTAGAAGTTTGTCCTTTTGGTGTTTTAGAAATTAAAAATAGTAAAGCAGTAGTTAAACATCCTGAAAAATGCAGAAAATGTGGTGCTTGTGTTTCTGCTTGTTCTAATAATGCTATTAAAATAAATATGGAGAAAAAATAAAATGCCATGGGTAGATAAAAATATGTGTACTGGTTGTGGAATTTGCATTAATGAATGTCCTGTTGATGCTATAAGCATGAAAAATGGAAAAGCAGAAATTGATATGAAAAAATGCATAAGATGTAAAAAATGTCATGAAGTTTGTCCACAAAGGGCGATTAAACATGATAAAGAAAAAAATCAAAAGGAGGTATAAAAATGAAAATAGCAATAAGTTCAACAGGAAAAGATTTAGAAAGTGAAGTAGATGCAAGATTTGGAAGATGTTCTTATTTTTTGATCGTAGAAATTGAAGGCAATAAAATTAAGGGTTTTAAAGCAATTGAAAATACAGCTAAAGCTCAAATGGGGGGCGCAGGAATAACTGCCGGAGAGATTATTGCAAATCAAAATGTAGAAGCAATTATAACTGTTAATCTTGGTCCAAGAGCATTTTCTGTTTTTGAACAATTTAAAATAAAAATTTATCAAGGAAAAGGAAAAATAAAACAAGTCGTTCAAAACTTTATAAATAATAAATTAAAAAAATTAACAAATGCAACAGGCCCACAACATGTTAGTTTGAAATAATTTAAAATAAATAACTAAAGATAAGAAAAATGAAAATAGCAATATCAACAGATTCAAGAAAAGTTTCTGAACATTTTGGCAGATGTCCAGAATTCACTATCATAGAAATTGAAGAAAATAAAATTAAAAATAAAAAAGTAATTGAAAATCCAGGGCATATGACTGGCTTTCTTCCAAAATTCCTTAAAGAACAAGGTGTAAGTTTTGTTATCGCAGGAGGGGCAGGAGTTAGGGCACAAGAACTTTTTAAACAATTTGGAATTAAATTAATTACAGGAATTCAAGGAGAAATAAATAAAGTAATTAAAAGTTTTATTAAAGGAGAAATTAAACAAGGAAAAGATTTTTGTAGCCCTGGAAAAGGCAAAGGTTATGGAATAAAAAAAGGGGATGGTCATGAATAAAATGAAAATAGCAGTTACAGGTGGCAAAGGAGGAACTGGAAAGTCTACAGTAGCGACATCATTAGCAGTAGAATTTGCTAAATTCAAAAAGACTATATTAGTTGATGCTGATGTTGAATGCCCTAATGATCATTTATTATTATCTGCAAAAAGAAAAAAATATTCTAATGTTTATCAACCAATCCCACAATGGGATTTTAAAAAATGTACAAAATGCGGGAAGTGTGCTTCTGTTTGTAAGCAAAATGCAATAGTTTTTGTAAAAGACAAATTTCCAGCCTTTGTAAAAGATGTATGTATTGGTTGCAAAGCTTGTATGGTTGCATGTCCTACAAATACAATATCAATGACAAAAAAACAAATAGGAATAATTTACACTGGAAAAAATTATAATATTAATTTAGTTATTGGAGAACTTAAATTAGGAGAATTAGCTTCAGGAGAAATTGTAGCTTCTTTAAGAAAAAAAGCAGAAGAAATTAATAATAAATTAAAATCAGAAATCATGATAATAGATTCTGCTGCAGGGATTGGATGTCCTGTTATTGCCTCATTAGTTGGAACAGATTATATAGTTGCTGTAACAGAGCCAACACCTTCTGCCTTGCATGATTTAAAAAGAGTGTTATATTTAGCTAAACATTTTAAAATTAAAAGTGGGATTGTAATCAACAAATTTGATTTAGCAAAAAATTTTTGTTTGAAAATAGAAAGTTTCGCAAAAAAAAATGAAATTCCAATAATTGGAAGAATTCCTTATAAACAAGATTTTGTTAATTCCACAATAAAAATGAAGCCAGTTGTTGAAATAAATCCAAGATATAAAGAAATATTTAAAAATATAATTAAGAATATAAATTAAAAACATTTAAAAACAAAAAAAAATTTATAAAATAATAAAATGACTAAAAAAGGGATTATTACAATCATTATATTAGGTATAATAGTAATTGGAATAATTGCAGGAATATTTTATATAAAATCAAACGGAAATCATGATGAAAAATTAATAAAATGTATTGCAAAAGATTCAAAACTAATTGTATCAAAAACCTGTAGTGCCTGTGCTTATCAAAAACAGATTTTAGGAAATTATTTAAATTATTTTGAACTAATTTCTGTTGATGAACATCCAGAGATTTTTGAACAATATGATATAAAAGGGGTCCCCACATGGATTATCAATAATCAAGAACATATTGGAGTTCAAAAAATAGAAAAATTAAAAGAATTAACAGGATGTTAAAAAAGAATATAAAAACAATAAAGATACTAATATCAAAAAAATATTATAACATATAGATGAGAAGTTAAGCTCCTCCCAATAGATAAAAAATTGGAAGAAAGTGTTTTTGTTACCCATCAACACAACTTAAAAATACAATAAGATATTCAGGGTTTATTAGAATAAATCAAGTACTAAAAATAAAAAATGGTATCACTAATAGAAATAGTAAGTTTAGCAGCAGTAGATGCAATAAATCCTTGTGCTCTTGCAGTAATGACTATTGTTTTAATGAGTTTATTAATCCATGACCCAAAAAAAAGAAGCAATATTCTTTGGGGAGGAGTTGCATTTAGTCTTGCTGTTTTTATATTGTATTTCTTATATGGATTAATTATGATACAATTTTTTTCACATTTAATTCCTGAAACAGGAAAGTTTTCTTTTTATGTTTTTAAAGGATTTGGAATGTTTGCAATAATTCTTGGAATATTAAATTTAAAAGATTTCATAGTTTACAAACCTGGAGGAATAGCTACTGAAATGCCATTAAAACTGCGTCCAAAAATGAAATCTTTAGTTAAAAAAATAACTACTCCTAAAGGAGCATTTATAATTGGATTATTTGTAACATTGTTTTTATTACCCTGTACAATTGGCCCATACATAATAGCTTCAGGGAAATTATCCACTGTTAATTTTCTAAAAACAATCCCTTGGTTATTACTTTATAATCTTATCTTCATACTTCCAATGCTCGGAATCACATTAGCAATTTATTTAGGATTAACTTCAGTAGATAAAGTTAGTGGTTGGAAAGAAAAAAACATAAAATATCTTCATTTAATTGAAGGTTCAATCCTAACAATCTTAGGAATTTTAATGTTTACTGGAATTTTGCATTAATAATTTAATTTCTTACTAATTCATAACTCTAATATTTTTATCATCTAAATAGTTTAATCTCAGTAAGACCTAGCTTTTATTTTAATAAAATATTAGCTTTGATAGAATATTTATTCTTTTTAAGTTTTTTTAGTTATTAGAATTTCCATGCAGAATGCCCAAATTGTACAATTAAATCAACCCCTAATTTTTCAACTTCTAAAGGAATATCACAAGCACCAAAACAATCTCCTAACCAGATAAAACACTGACAATCACTTTGCTTCTCAATCTCTTTACAAACAACATTAGAATAAGGCTTCAAACCTTCTGGAAACTGAAGCAAAACCCTCTTAGCCTTTTTATTTAAAATAATTCTAACTATTTTATTAATTTCTAAGTCATATATTTCATTTATTTCTAAAATTGTTTTGTTTTGCATTTTATATTTTAATTTCTGGAATCTTATAAGCTTTATTAAGCTACGCCCTAAATAAATAAAATCTTTTTTATATTTTTAAGCTATTCATCTTCAAAAATCTAAGTTTTATGAGATATAAGTATTTTATTCATACTCCATTTATTTGGTCATTTTTTTACATATCCCACACAATAACAACATTTTTATATCTTAGCTTTTAAATCTTTTAAATGAGAATTGAAAAAATTACAAAAAAAATAGAACAAGAGTTAAATTTAGCTAAAGGATTACAAAACATAAATCTTCATATACCTAAAGATTTTTCAAATGAAAAAGACAATCCTTATATTGAATTTAAAGTTCAAAATGAAAAGGCTGGAAAAAGGGCTTCTAAATTATATTCAAAATGGAGTAAAATAATTAGAAAAAACTATCCAGAAATCACAGTAGAATACAACAATCCTCATCCTTTCCATAATAATGATTATCTTAGAAGAATTATAATCAGTATTAATAAAATAAGAGACCCCAGAGATAAAAAAGAATTATTAACCAAAGCTGCAGAATGTTTTTACCAAATTCTTAAAAGTGAAATCAAATATCAGAAGTAAAATTACTTATAATCTCTATAATTAATATTCTTAAAAAACACTAAAATAACCACCCAAAAACCTTTAAAACCCTTCTTAATTGATTGTCATATGACAATCAGACAACCAATAGTAACAGTAGCAGGTCATGTTGACCATGGAAAAACAACTATACTTGATAGTATAAGAAAAACAGGAGTTCAAGAAACAGAAGCAGGAGGAATAACTCAAAAGATATCATTTACAAAAGTTCCAATTGAAAATATCAAAAAAAGATGTAAAGAAATACAAGAAAAAAAAATTAAATTAGACATACCAGGATTCTTATTTATAGATACTCCAGGACATGCAGCATTTTCAAACTTAAGAAAAAGAGGAGGAAGTTTAGCAGATTTAGCTATTTTAGTTATAGATATAAATGAAGGAATAATGCCTCAAACAAAAGAAGTTATTGAAATCTTAAAAATAAACAAAACTCCTTTTATAATTGCATTAAATAAATTAGATAATATTTCAGGGTGGAGAAGACAAGATGAAAATTTAATAAATAGTATTAAAATGCAATCAACAAATACAAAACAGCAATTTCAAGAAAAACTTTTAACAATAATTAGTGCTCTTCATTATCATGGATTTAATGCCAAACCTTTTTATGAAATAACAGATTTTAAATCTCAATTAGCATTGGTCCCATGTTCAGGAAAAACAGGAGAAGGAATTAATGAATTAATAATGACTTTATGTGGGATAAGCCAAAAATTCTTAAAAAAACAACTTAGACTTAAAAAAGATGCAAAAGGAGTTATCTTAGAAATTAAAAAAGAAAAATCAAT
This sequence comes from Candidatus Pacearchaeota archaeon, assembly GCA_017609795.1. Lineage (GTDB taxonomy): Archaea > Nanobdellota > Nanobdellia > Pacearchaeales > GW2011-AR1 > ARS1285. The sequence goes on from JAFCDH010000020.1 coordinate 20,079, forward strand.
GCAATATATTGAAGCAATATTATATGACGGTTCTTTATCAGTTAAAAAGGAAATAGCAATTGCAAGTTTTAATGAACCAATCATCACAAAAATCCGTGTATTAGAGGAAATCCTACCTATATCAAATAAATTCAAACCTGCTTCTGAAATTTATGCTGCTAATGGGATAAGAATGCAATTAATTAATTCAAAAGAAATACTTCCAGGAATGCCATTTACAATATATAAAAATAATTTACAAGAAATAAAAAAACAATTTGAAAAAGAAGTTAGTGAAAAAATAAAAACAGACAAACAAGGGATAATAATAAAAGCAGATTCTTTAGGAAGTTTAGAAGCTTTAATAACAATGTTAAAACAGAAAAAAATTCAAATAATAAAAGCAGGTATTGGAAAAATTAATAAAAAAGATATAATTTCTGCTCAAACTAATTTAAAACAAAATCCAGAAAATGCAATAATTCTTGGATTTAACACAGAAGAAGATGAAGAAGTTAAAGAAATGAAAAAACAAGACATTAAAATCATAACACAAGAAGTTATTTACAAACTAATAGAAAACCTACTCAAGTATCAAGAAGAAAAAAGGAATGAGCTTAAAAGAGAAAAAATCACAGGATTAGCACCAATTTGCAAGCTTAAGATTCTTCCACAATATGTCTTTCATAATAGCAATCCTGCTGTTTTTGGGATTAAAGTTGAAACAGGAAAAATAAAACCAAAAACTCCTTTAATTAATTCACAAGGAAAATCAATTGCAAAAATAAAGGCAATTCAAGATAAAAATCAAAAGATTGAACAAGCAATAGAAAATCAAGAAGTTGCAATCTCTCTTCCAGGAATAATGTTTGACAGACAATTAGCAGATGAAACTTATCTGTATTCAGATATTTCAGAACCCCAATTCAGACAATTCAAAAACAACAAGACTTTACTAACACAAAATGAAATCCAAACTCTGCAAGAAATAGCTCAAATTAAAAGAAAAGAAAAAGTTACTTGGGGTGTTTGATCAAAAACCTTTAAAAACCCGATTTATTATGAGATATTAATAATAAACCTATATCTTATAATCATATGAGGATATACAAAGGATAAGATTAAGCTACTCATTAAATAACATAATATTCATTAAAATTCCAGTTAAATAATACAAAACAAAAAAATGCCCTTTAAAATAAACATATCCCACAAAGGAAAAACATTAAAAATAGAAACAGAATCAGAAGTTATAGTTGGAAAAAAAATAGGAGAAACAATCAAAGGAGAAGATATAAGCAACCAGCTTGATGGATATGAATTAGAAATAACAGGCACATCAGATATTTCTGGAATCCCAGGATTTAAAGGATTAGAAGGCTCTGCATATCACAGAAGATTATTAACCTATGGCCCTGGAATGAAAAACAAAAAAAAAGGAATTAGATTAAGAAAAACACAAAGAGGAGAAGAAATCTCATTAAAAACTTCTCAAATAAATACAAAAATCATCAAACAAGGAAATAAAAAGTTTGATGATTTATTAGCTCCTAAAACAGAGGAAGCTCCTAAAAAAGAGATTAAACAAGAAACACCTCAAAAAGAAGAAAAACCAATTGAAGAAGAAAAGGAAGAAGTGAAAAAGAAAAAAGAAGAATAAATAACTTTAAAAAACCCTTACTATTTCTAATTTAAACTAATATCAGTACCTTATAAGCATAAGACGAGATGCTTTACTAAAGAGTAAGATATTTAAACTAAGCTTAAACTATTCAGATTAAGATAAAGCTACTCAATTTAGCAAACTTAAGCTATTCAGATAATCTCTCCTAATTAAGCCTATCAAATATAAGTTAAAAATAAAACATGGAAAAACAACAAAACATAGAAACACTTGACATGCTAAACATAGGAATGGTTGGTCATATTGACCATGGAAAAACCACTTTATTACATAAGCTTACTGGAAAGTTTGCAGATACACATTCAGAAGAACTTAAAAGAGGAATAACAATAAAATTAGGTTATGCAGACACTATTCTTAAACAAAAAAGAAAAAAACGCTACATAAGTTTTGTAGATTGTCCAGGACATGAAATGCTTATGGCAACAATGTTATCAGGAGCAGCTTTAATTGATGTTGCAATTTTAGTAATAGCAGCAAATGAAGGAATAAAACCTCAGACAAGAGAACACTTAATTGCACTTCAAGCAAAAGGAGTTAATAATATTATTATTGTTCAAAATAAAATTGATTTAGTAGATAAAAAACAAGCTTTAGAAAACTATAAATCAATAAAAGAGTTTATCAAAGGAACTATAGCAGAAAATTCCAAAATAATTCCAGTTTCTGCACAACAAGGAATTAATATTCAAAAAATTAAAGAAATTCTTTTAGAAATACCAATACCAAAAAGAGATACAAAAACAGAACCAGAATTTTTAATTGCAAGAAGTTTTGATATTAATAAACCAGGAACCAAAATAAATAATCTTCATGGAGGGGTTTTAGCAGGAATTCTTAAAAAAGGAATTATTAAGATAAATGATGAAATAGAAATCAAACCAGGAATAACAGAAAAACATGCTAATAAGATTTCATACAAACCAATTAAAACAAAAATAATCTCTATTTATAGAGGGAATTATCCAATAAAACAAGCAACCCCTGGAGGAAGTTTAGCTTTTGAAACAGAATTAGATAATATATTAACAAAAACTGATTCTTTATCAGGATGTTTAGCATCAAAACCAGATAACCTTCCAGAAATTTCAAACACAATAAAACTAAAATATAACTTATTTAAAGAATTAGTTGGAGAAGAAAAAACAGCAAAAATACAAGATCTTAACCTTTCAGAAATGATAATGCTGTCAATCAACACAACAACAACAGTAGGAAAAATCACAAAAATAAAAAACAAGGAGATTGAACTTTTATTAAAAATCCCTGTTGTTCCAATTAAAGGAGATAGTGTTGGATTAGCAAGAAACATCCATTCTCACTGGAGATTAATAGGATTTGGTGAAATTTTATAATAAAAGCTATAAAAGATGCTTTAGAAGAAAAATTAAATAAATAAAAACCAATACCCAAAAAAATCTTAAGGATTTTTTGGGCCCAGAAAATTTTTGAAATTTTCTTGGGTCTTAATGAATATAAAGAAATGCAAATTATAAGATTAAGCTAAACAAATCATCTCCAAAGCTAATAAAATTTATAAGATATAAGTTAATTGTCTATTACGTATAAAATCAAAAAACCACACTTAATTCCTACCAAAATACTCAAAACCTTCAAAATCTTCTCTCTCTTCCATTGTTTCTAACCTACCATTAACAATTCTTTTAATTGCTTTACTACAAGCTAAAAATCCATTATAAGATTTTTTACCTTTTTGTTTTTTATTGGTCAAATGACCATACTCTAAATACAAATTAAATACTTCTGCAAAATTCTCATTAAAATAAGATTTAAATTTTTTTAATTCAAAATAATCAGGATTAATTTTATTCATATTTATAGAGTTAAGAAGAGATTGAGCACAACTCCATTTTTTTTTAAAAATTCCTTCTAATTCTCTTATTCTTCTTCTCTTATCATAAGCAGAAATCCATTCTAAATCCTCTTTATAAAAGAACCCCTCTATACTTATTTTTCCTTCTAATATTTTTAAATCATCTAAATTATTAACTCCTAATTCAATTAAAAATTCGTTAATAGAATCTAAATCATAAAATCTAAAAAAATAAGTTTTTTTATCTGGTTTTATTAAAGATAATGTTAATTCTTTCCTATAACAATCATAATCAAAATCTCCTAATTTTAAAGAAAAAGCCATAAGTTTACGAGGAGCATTTTTAAAAAATAATTTTCTTCTGTCTTTAATTTTTTCTGTTCTATACCATCCTTCTCCAATCATATGCATTGAATAAGCTTTCATAAATCAGACTAATCTTTGTCTTTTTTAAAGATTTCTAAAGCCTTTTAAACTATAAAACATTATAATAATTATGGAAGATGAACCTCCTGGTCAACTCGCTGTAATAGAAAGAAAACCTCCAAAATTAGAAAAAACTTGTTCTAAAAACTATTTAACAATAGAAGAGACACATTGGCCATCTAAAAAACTAAGGAATTGTCCTTTAATGTATGGTCTTTGTGATGGAGTAGATGCTAATTGTTTTGGAGATACCTCAAAATTACCTGGTTGTCATATCTTTAGAAACAAAGTTATCACTTCTCCTCCAAAAGGAATTGATTATAATAAAAAAGATGTTACAGAACAATTACAAAAAATAAGGCAAAAATATGATAATTTAAAAAACAACCTCATAGATAAAAAAATAGACATAGAAACAGCACAAAGAGATTATAAAGATATTTTAAAAAAAATAAATAAATTTGAAGGAAATTATTAATAAGATTAATCTTCAACCTCGTCTCCTGCCCTTTCCAACTTAGTAATATCACTAACTCTATCACCTACTTGCAATCTAATTATTCTTACTCCAGAAGTAGCTCTTCCCATGACTCTAATATTTTTAACATTTGTTCTAATTGCAATTCCTTTTTTAGTTGTTACAACAAAATTATCTCTGTTTGTAACATTAATTGTTGAAACAACATCTCCTGTTTTATCAGTTATTTTAATATTTTTTACTCCTTTTCCAGCTCTATTTGTTTTTCTATAATCTTCAATAGCGCTTCTTTTACCATAACCTTTTTCAGTAATTGTTAAAATAGCATTTTTAACATCTCTTACAACACCTAAACTAACAACTTCATCGTCACTATTCATTTTAATTCCAGTAACACCATAAGAAGCCCTTCCCATTGATCTAACATCATTAGAACTAAATTTAATTCCTTGTCCTTTTTTTGTCATTAACATAACATCTTCACTTCTAATTCTTTCTACACCTACAACATTATCACTTCCATCTAAAGGTAAATTAATTATTCTTACTCCAGATGCTCGAGGTTTTGCAAATAATTCTAATCTAATTTTCTTAACATGTCCATTTTTAGTAGCTAAAAACAAAAAGTCCTCGAATTTCTTTACAGCCATTACATTTGTAATTTTATC
>JAFCDH010000020.1:25165-37106 GCA_017609795.1 Candidatus Pacearchaeota archaeon
ACTTTATAAGCTTTTAACCAAAATAATCTCCCTCTTTCACTAAATAATAATAATTGATCATGAGTAGAACAACTAATTATTTGTTTAACAAAATCTTCTGTTGTTAATTCAGCACCAATAACCCCTTTACCTCCTCTTTTTTGCTCATTATAAACCCTAAATGGCATTCTTTTAATATATCCTTTATCAGTTATTGTAATAACAACATCTTTTTTCTGAACTAAATCTTTTTCAGCAATCTCTTTAACAGATTTAATAATAGTACTCCTTCTAGCATCACCATATGTTTTCTTTAACTCATTTAATTCTTTCTTAATTATCTTTAAAATTTCCTTTTCATCACCTAATATTTTCTTTAATTCCTTAATTTTTGTTAACAAATCTCTTTCTTCTTTTTTTAATTTTTCATGTTCTAAAGCAGTTAATTGTCTTAAAGTTAATTCTAAAACAGCATCTGCTTGTTTTTTAGTAAGTTTAAACTTTCTTTGTAAAGCATCATTTGCTTCAAGAGCATTTTTACTTTTTTTAATAGTTTTTATAACTTCATCTAAATTTTTCAAAGCAATTAACAATCCTTTAACAATATGCTCTCTTGCTTCTGCTTTTCTTAAATCATGTTCTATTCTTTTTCTAATTATTCTTCTTCTATATTTAATATAAACTTCAACTAATTGTTTAAGATTAAGTTGTCTTGGAATTCCAGCAACAAGAGCAACTAAAACCGCATCAAATCTTGTTTGTAATTTAGTTGATTTATATAATCTATTTATTGTAAATTCAGGAGTTGTTCCTTTTTTCAAATCAATAACAATTCTTACTTTACCTTTATTACTTTCATCTCTCAAATCTTTAATATCTGGTAATTTCTTTTCACCAACAAGTAAAGCAATTTGCTTAATTAAATCAGATTTATTAACCTGATATGGAATCTCAGTAATAACTATAGATTGCTTGTCTTTTTTAGCTTCAATTATTGTTTTCCCTCTTATAACAAAACCAGCTTTTCCATTTTCATATAATTCTTTTAAATTTTCTGCAACAATCTTTCCACCTGTAGGTAAATCAGGTCCTTGAATTATATTCATTAATTCTACTATTGTAGTTTTTGGTCTATCAATAACTCTTATAATCCCATCACAAACCTCATTTAAATTATGAGGAGGAATATTAGTAGTCATACCAACAGCTATTCCACTAGATCCATTTATCAAAAGGTTTGGGACTTTTCCAGGTAAAACTACTGGTTCTTTAAGTGAATTATCAAAATTAGGAATAAATTTAACAGTTTCTTTATCAATATCTTGTAATAATTCAACTGCTATTTTTGCAAGTTTTGCTTCTGTATATCTACTAGCAGCTGCACTTGCCCCATCAATTGAACCAAAATTTCCTTGTCCATGAACCAAAGGATATCTTAAACTAAAACTCTGAGCCATTCTCACCATAGCATCATAGATCGCCATATCTCCATGTGGATGGAATTTTCCCATAGTATCTCCTACAATACGAGCACTCTTTTTTGTCATACCTTTTTCAAGCCCCATTGCTTTCATTGCATATAATATTCTACGATGTACTGGTTTTAATCCATCCTCAGCACTAGGAAGCGCCCTTGAAACAATAACACTCATTGCATAATCAATATATGCTCTTTTCATTTCAGTACTAATCTCACTACCTACAACTCTATTTTCATCCATATCCCTAAGATTAAGTTCTTTTTTCTCAAGCTTCTCAGCATCTCCATTAGTTCCATTACTATTAGAGCGATTCTCTTTCAATTTTGGTTGTTTTTTTATCTCCATTTTAAATATCCACCTCTGCAATATTTGCATTTGTTTCAATAAATTTTCTTCTAGGACCTACAACATCTCCCATTAACATTGTAAATGTTTCATCAGCTAATACAGCATCTTCCATATTTATTTTCTTTAATATTCTTGTTTTAGGATTCATAGTTGTATTCCATAATTGTTCAGCATTCATTTCACCTAAACCTTTAAATCTCTGAACATCTGCTTTACCGCCAAGCTTGTTTACTAATCTTTTTAACTCATTATCAGAATAAACATAATAATCTTTCTTTTTTCTTACTCTATATAAAGGACTTACTGCAACATAGATATTTCCATTTTCAATTAATTCAGGAACATATCTAAAAAAGAATGTCAAAAGTAAAGTAGAAATGTGTTGCCCATCAACATCTGCATCTGTCATAATCACTACTTTACCATACCTCAACTTATCAAGATTAAAATTTTCTTTAACACCAGTTCCAATAGCAGTAATTAAATTAATAATTTCTTCTGAACTCAATGCTTTTGTAGGATTTGATTTTTCTACATTAAGAATTTTACCTTTTAATGGTAAAATTGCCTGAAATTCTCTATTTCTACCATCCACAGCAGTTCCTGCTGCAGAATCTCCTTCAACAATATATAATTCTGTTCTTTCTGTTTTTTTACTAGAACAATCAGCAAGTTTTCCAGGAAGCCCTGATAAACCTCCAATAGCAGACTTTCTTCTAACTAAATCTCGGGCTTTTTTAGCAGCAGCCCTTGCCTTAGAGCTTGCAACAGCTTTTTGAGCAATTTTATTTGCAATACTAGGATTTTCCTCTAAAAATTCAGATAAAGCAGTATAAACCATTGAATCAACAACACCTTTCATCTCAGAATTACCAAGCTTAGTTTTTGTCTGCCCTTCAAATTGAGGGTCTTTCATCTTTAAACTAATAATTGAAGTAATTCCTTCTCTAACATCATTACCTTCAATCTTAATATTTTTTAATAGATTCTTTTTATTTGCATAATCATTAATAACTCTTGTCAAAGCAGTTTTAAAACCAGAAATATGAGTTCCCCCTTCTGTTGTATTAATTGTATTTACAAATCCAAAAATATTTTCATTATAACTATCAGTATATTGTATAGCAACATCTATAACATTATCTCCAACCTTTTTTTTAAAATAAATTGGTTTATGCAATTGAGTTTTAGATTTATTAATATGTTTAACAAATTCCATTAATCCTCCTTCATAATGAAAAATTTCTTTTTTACCTGTTTTTTCATCTTTTAAAATAATTTTAACAACAGGATTTAAAAAAGCAACTTCTTGCAATCTTTTCTTTAAATAATTAAAATCAAATTCAAGTGTAGAAAAGATCGCAGGGTCTGGATAAAAAGTAATCTCTGTTCCCTGTTCATTTTTTCCAACCCTTCCAAGAGTTTTCATTGCATAAATCGGCTTACCAATTTTATACTCTTGTTTATACTTTCCCCCATCTCTTTTAATAATTGCAATTAATCTAATAGATAAGGCATTTACAACACTAACTCCAACTCCATGTAATCCACCTGAAACTTCATAAGCAGATTTTTCAAACTTTCCACCTGCATGAAGCTTAGTAAGTGCTATTTCAAGTGCTGGTTTTTTATAAATAGGATGTTTTCCAACAGGAATTCCTCTTCCATCATCTATTACAGTTAATCCACCATCTTTTCTAATTATAATCTGAACACTTGTACAAAATCCTGCTAAACATTCATCAATAGAATTATCAACAACTTCATGAACACAATGATGTAATCCATCTTTGCCTGTTCCACCTATGTACATTGCGGGGACGCCTCCTGACTCCCTCAAGACCTTCAAGCACTTTTATCTGTGCTGCTTTGTAACTCTTCTTATTAGTTACCATTCTTAGAGACTCCAATTTTATATATCATAGATTGTGGAATAAAAGGTTTAATTATCTTTATTAATCTTTGTGTATCTTCTTTTTTAAATCTCAAATAATAATATTTATTATCCCTAAATCCAATTGTTGGACTTAAATTAAATTTTTTCTCAAAAAAATTTTTAATTAACTTATGTTCTTCAAAACTAAAAGAATTTGTGCATAAAATAATATAATCTTGCGTAGTACTATAACTTCCATCATCACAAATCCAAATTGCTAAACTTCTTGGATTCAAATGATTAAAAATCTCTTGAATAATTATTTTTTTACCACCCTTATAAAACAAATTTCTATAATAATTAAAAACAGGATGAGTCCTAGTAGCTAAACAAATCATATTTACTTCTCTTTCATTAATTACTCTCTTTCTTTCGCAAAATTCAGAAATATTAAACTCACTTAACAAATCAAATTTCCAATTTATATAATCTTTTTGTTTAATTGAGTGAGCAACTCTAAAACAAGAATTAAGTTCTCTTTGTCTTATACTAGCATCTCCTAATAAACTTCCAATAATTAAATCATGTTCTTCTTGAGTTACTAATATAAAAGGATTTTTCTGAATATCTTGATTCCATCTTCTAACAAGTTTAATTAAGTTTCTTGCAGAAATATTATAAATATCATGTTTTTTAGAAAACAAAATTAATTCTCTATCTGTTCTTAAACTTGCTAATATTCCTGCCTTACTTTTTTGAAGATTAGGAAAAAAAGATAAAATTCTTCCCTCATAAACAGCAGATTTAAGAATTCTTGGCCTTATTTTTAACTCATTAGATAATATTAAAATATCTCCTTTTTTCTTTATTCTCTTTGAAAGTTCAACTACATCAAACTTCCTTCTTACCCCTTCTAAACCCTCCAATACCTTAATTTGTACTACTTTATATTTTGATTTATTTTCTTGCATTTTGAATATTATTTTTTATTTATATCTCTATAAATCTTTAAGCTTTGTTATGAGTATTTCAATTTCATCATCTCCATATCGTCCTACGCTTATAAGATTCTAATATTATTTTATTCTTATTATTTAGGAAAATTTAGATAGTTTTAACTAAACCCTCTTAAAATTTAGTAAATTTGTGACGTCCTCCCACACCTAAAGGTGTGGGCTTCCTCAATATCTTTAATCATAATCAAGTTTTACACTTCTCATCTTTATCTCGTTATATTCATTAAGATAGTGATGTTGTTTGACTATCTCCTAAAGGAAGTATATATCTTTTACATTTATTAAAAATTTCCCTATATTTATAACATAAAAACTTTTTCATTTAAAAACCTTTCTGCCCAAATTTAAGGGTTTAAGCCCCTAATCTATTAGAATTCAAAAAAATCACTTAAATAACTCCTTTGCTTTCCTCTCAATCTCCAAATCTAAATTAGCCTTCTTTTTTGCAAATTCTGCTTTTTTCATTTTAATTGCATCTTCTAATTTATCATCAAACTCATCTTTTAATCTTCTTTTAATAATATTAGATTGTTTTGCAACAGCTGTTTTAACTGCCTCTTTCTTTTCTTTGTCTAATTTTTTCATTAATTGTTTTTTATAAACATTTTCACTTTTTCTTATTTTTCTAATTTCAGAATTTAACTGGTTTTTAATTCTTGAAACCATTGTTTTTTCTTTAGCAAGATTATTTTTAACTTTTTCAAGTCTTCTTTTTTCTTTATTCTTTTTTGTAACATGTTCTTTATGAACTTTTTTAATTTCTTGTGTTAAATGTTGATACATTCTATTATTTAATCTAACCCTATGGGTAAAAATTTCATGGTCAAAATGCTTTCTTAAATCTCTTTTTTCCTTAATTAGTTTATCACCATAAGTTCTTTCTAAATTAATTCTATTAAATTCAAATTCTCGTTTTAATTTCTCTTTTAAATCAGCAATTTTCTTTTTAGAAATCTTAACTTTTGCTTCTGCTTGCTTTTCTTTTAATTCTTTTTTCCTTTCAGCTGTCATTTGAGCTTTTAATTTATCATGTTTATCAGTTAATTTTTTAAGAATTTTTTCTTGTTTATCTTTTAATTCTTTTTTTTGTTTATCTAATCTTTTTTTCATTTCTGCATTAAGCCCACTAATTAAATCTGCTCTTTTCTTATTCAAAGAATCAATAATCTTATCTTCTCTTTGTTTTAATTCTTTTTCATGTTCATCTAATTTCCTCTTATTTTCAGATTCAAGTTTTTCCTTTAATTTCTTCTCTTTTTCTTCAAGTAATTGATTATGCCTCTTAATTTTTTGTTCTGACAAAGTTTTTTCTCTTTCAATTCTCCTTTGTAACAATTTATTCTGAGCTTGAATTTTTCTTTTTAATTGTTTTTCTTTTTCTTTTAATAATGTCTTTTGCTTTTCTGAAGCTGTTTTTAATTTATTATGATCTTTTTCTAAAGATATTCTCTTTTCCCTAATCCTTGCTCTCAAATCCTTTTCTTCTTGTCTTAAAGCTTGATTTTGCTGTTTAATTCTTTTATTAAGCTCTTCTTCTCTTTTAGCTAAAGATTTTCTCTTATCTTCTAATTTTGCTTTTAATTTATTATTTTCTCCAATTAACCATGCTTTTTCTTTACTTATCTTTTTAGAAGATTCAAAAGCAAGTTTTTTTCTTTCTTTAATTAACTCGTTATTTAATTTAAGTTCTAATTTAGATTTTAATCTTAGTCTAAAAGCTTTTAATCTTTTTGCAGAATTAGCAGAAAGTTTTGCTTTAAGTTGTTTTTTTTCTATTTCTAAATTTCTAATCACTTTAGAATTTAACTTATCTTTTAACTTCTTTTCTTGTTGTTCTAATCTTTGAGAAGCTTCATATTGTTTTTTTGAAAGTCTTTCTGCTTTTTGTTTAAATGCTTCTAATTTTCTCTTTTCTTTTTCTTTTGATTCTTTTTTAGAAACATTAAAAAGAGCCTCCCTCTTTTTCTCTCGATTAATCTCTTCTTTTAATCTTTCATGTTCTTTAGACAAATCTAATAAAAACTTATCTTCTTTTTTTCTCAATGTTCTTTTTTTACTTGCTAATTCTTTCTCAGCTTTTTTATCTAAATCTCTTAATATTTCTCTTTTTCTTTGTTCAAATTTCTTTAGTTTTTTCTCTGCTTCTTTTTGATGCACTTGTTTTTGTTCTAACAATTTTCTATTAAAATCAGATACTAATTTTCTTCTTATTTTTTCTTCTTTTCCAGATAAAAATTCATCCTCTGTTTTTATTTTATGATTTAATTCTGTTTGTCTTGAATCAAGCAAATCCATTATTTGTTTGATTTCTGCTCTTGACGCCTCTTGTTTTGCTTTTAATATGCTTTTCTTTTTTTCTAAATCTACATCAACTTCTTTTTCTTTATTTTTTAACATTTCTTTTCTCTTTATAATCTCTGCTTCTAAATTATTCGCTCTGTTTTTCAAAAAATCTCTTTGTTTTCTTATTTCTGCTTTTGATTTTTCATCTTTTATTCTTAAAATATCTCTTTCTCTTTCTATTTGTTGAGAAGCTTGCAAAGCAAACTGCTTTCTTAATTTTTTTTCTATATCATCTAACTCTTTTGTTTTCTTTCTTTCTAAAAGTTCCTTAAGTCTCTTTTTTTCCTCAACAAACCCTTTATTTAATTTTTCTTCTAAATCTTTTTTAAGTTCTTCTCTTCTTTCAGCTAATTTCTTAGAAGCTTCTTTTCTAAGTTGTCTTTGAAGCTTATTTTTTCTTTTTCCTAAATCTTTAATCTCCTTTGAACTCATAAGAACTTTTAATCTGTCTTTTTCATTAGTAATCTTTTTTAACATCTCTAAAGCAAGTTTCTTTTTTACTCTTGCTTGTTCTTTTTCTAATTCTTTTATTTTTGCCTTTTCATTTAATATTAATTTTTCTTCTTTTTCTTTTAATTTTCTTAAAGCTTCTCTTTCAAGTTTTTTCTTAAGAGTGTTTATTCTTTCTTTTAAAGCCTCATTAAATCTTTTTTTAATTTCTTTTTCTAAACAAAACTTAACCTTATTTTCATATTTTTCATCAAATTTATTTTCTAAAGCCTGATATTTCAATTGAAAATCTTTTTTTCTCATCTTCAAATCTTCTTGAAGCTGTTGTTTGATTTCCAATTCTTTTCTTTTTAATTTATTTGATAATATAGACTTAATTTCTCTTAAAGTAAAATCAAACTTATCATCTATCAAATAACTAACTCCTGGATCAATCCTACTTAATAATTCTTTTTTTTGCTTCTCCTCTTTTTTCTGTTGATTTAAAACCCCTCTAAGATCTTCCAAGTGCTTTTCAATTTTAGGCACATCTTTTGCCAATTTGTTATTAATTACAAAATTCTTTACAAATTTATCATCTATAAGAAAATTAGCCCCTGGGCCCATCTTTTTCAACATCTTCTTTTTCTGCAATTTAATTTCTTTTTGTTCATTTAAAATCTTTCCAAAAGATTTCAATTGTTTTTCAATTTTTTGAATTTTTTTAGAATCTCTTTCATTGTCAATCTCTTTTTTCAAATCATTTAATTTTTCATTAATTTTTTTATGAAAAGGAGTCTGGACAAATCCTTTTGAACCTTTTTTAGCTTTTCCTTGAATCTTTGCTTTTAAAGCATTCATCTCTTTTTCAATCTCAGGTATATAAGAAACATTATTTAATTTAGAACGAATGGCTCTTGCTTCTGCCTCATAACCTTTAGTATAAAGATTATTTAATTCTTCTTTAAACTGCTCTAATCTATCAACCCCTTTTGCAAAAACCTCAAAATCTTTTTTAAGAACAGCAGTTTGAGTATTTTTCTTCTTTTTTGTTATTGCCTTCTTTTTTTTAGATATAGATTTTTTAGCTTTACTTATGGATTTCTTAGCTTTATCTATAGATTTCTCAGTCTTATCTATGAATTTTTTTGATTTTTCAATCTTGTGCTTTTTTTCTGCTTCTGCTTTTCTTTTATCTATTTTCATTTCATCACCTTTTTTTGTTTTATATTATTTGATTTTTTTAAGTCTACAATCTCAATTAAGAGGTATTATCTGAGCATCTTAATCTCTTATTGCCTAGCTTAATCCCTCATAACTTCTCATCCCACGCTTATAAGATATTAATATTTTATTAGCCTAGTTTATTTTTCTTTATCCTTTCTCTTATCTAATTTCTTATCCAAAGAACTTGTATCATATCCTTTAGACTTCCATTCATTCACTTTTTTCTTAATATCTTCTACTTTAGGCATTTTAAATTTTGTTTCTAAACTTGAAGTATTATAACCTTGTTGCTTCCATTTTTTCAATTGTTGTTTTAATTGTCCTATTGTTTTCTTTTTCTTCACTTGTTTAAAATGCTTTACTCTTTTTTTATGAATTTCTTTTAATGCTTTTATTCTCTGTTTTTTTACTTTTCTAACTTCTCTTTTATATGTTCTTTTTTCAATAGTTGTTCTTAATCTAGGATAATCCACTCTTCCTTTTTGTTTAATTAATTCTCTTTGTTTCTTTAATTCAGAAACATATTGTCCTTGTAATTGCATTAATAATCTATCTTTATGAAGTATAGAATAAGCAAAAATAATCAAAAAAATCATGAAAAAAAATCCAAACATAATCAAGAATGCTAAGATAATATTATTAGACAAAAAATCAGAAGAAGGGCTCCATCCTGCTTCTTTTACTTTAAAAAACAAAGAAGAAGTTCCAACAGAATTTCCATACTTAATAGAAACAATTAAAATATAATTTCCAAGTTTTAGATTCTCAGAAAGATCAAACATTTTAGAATAAGCTAATTTTCCTTCAACTATTGTATTTTCTGCTTCAGAGATAAGTGTTTTTCCAGAGAAATCTTTAACAAGATATTCTAAATTAACCTCTGTTCTTCCAATACTAGCTAAATCAAAAATTGTAATCTGAGGAGTTAGTTTTTCTCCTAACTTCAAAATATCCCCTTTAAGTAAATTAATATTAGTATCAAACAAAACTTCTTTAGTTTGTACCTCAACTACGATGGGAATCTGTTTCATACTTTTTTCAGAATTAATTTCTAAATTTCCAACATAAACTCCTGGTTGAGCAGTTTTTGCATTAATATTCACTTTAATAGAATGCTCTGTTTTTGGACCTAAATTAAAACTTTTTTGTCCAATAAGGACTAAATTATTTATATTATTTAGTTTAACTGAAAAATCTTGTGAAGTTGAATCTTTATTTAAAACATTAATATAATTAACAGAACCTCCACCCTCTACAATAGCTATTTTTAAAAATAAGCTGTCTACTTCAAAATCTCCTCCATTTTCTGAATCAAATAATGGTTCTGCAACTACTACATTTAAAACAAAAATAATTACAAGTCCAAATATTATAAATTTTTTATTTATCATTTTTTCTTCACCTTTTTCAGCTTTCCCTTTAACCATAATTTATATTCTTTTTTTCTTCCAATATAAATTTTCTTAACCTTTCCTTTAGACCTATAACTTTGATAATAATATGGACCAAAAACCTTATTTCCTCTTTTAATATATTTTTTATAAACCATTTTTTGATTTAATTCTTTTTCTTATTTATCTCTATAAATTTTTAAGCCTTGCATTTTTCTTCCTCAAAGCCTAATCTTATCACCTATAACATTATATTTTATGAGATTTCAGTATTTATTAAATCTTTTACCTATTATATAAATATGTAGAATAACTTATTTAAATACTTTTTCATAGAAAAAATTGCTCATTTTTCAACTTTTTTTTCAGGTTTTTTAGTAATTTTTTCTTCTTTTATTTCCTCTTTTTTAATCTCTTCTTTTTCAGGTTTCTTTTCTTTAATCTCTTCTTTTTCAGGTTTCTTTTCTTTAATCTCTTCTTTTTCAGGTTTCTTTTCTTTAATCTCTTCTTTTTCAGGTTTAGTTTTTTTAATCTTTTTTTCTCTTTTAACCCAATTAACTTTTTTGGGATCTCTTTTTAAGGCTAAATTTCTTCTACATTTACTAGAACAATAATTAATACTTCTTCCATCAAAAGTAAACACAGTTAAACCTCTTGGTTCTTTATAATGTTTTTTACAAAATGAACATGTTGGCATTTTATTTTATTCTTGATTTTGACTTAACTTTCCTCGGAAAAGTTAATTTTTGGCTCATAACCTTTTTCCAGAGAAAACTTTTATAGTTTTCTCGGCCAAAAAAATCTTTTTGATTTTCTCTGGTCTAAAAAGGTTTGTTTTAACTAAAAGCCCCCCTTGAAATTTTTGTTTTAATTCTTCGAGCTTCAATTTGAGTTTCTCTTAACATTAAAATATCTCTTTTTCTAACTGGGCCTTTAACATTTCTTCTCATAAGTTTCCCTTTATCAAAACCTTGCAAAATCCTACATTTAACTTGAGTAACTTCCCCTTTAGAGCCTGTTCTTCCTATAATCCCTTCAACAACTGCAGGAACTGCTGTCTCAGTTAATAAAGAAGAAGCTCCTCTAGAACCACTGCCTTGACCTTGTCTTATTTTTTGAGTTTTGCTTCCCATTTTATTTATTTTAAAATCACTTAAGTTATGTTATCATCTCTTCTCCATCTCATTTCCATCTTATTATATTTTATAAGAGATTAATTTTAGAGATTAATATTATTTATTTTGAGTTTTAATAAAAACTTCAAGATCTTTTTCTGCATCTCCAGGTTCAATTATACAAGCAGAAGCACAAGAAACATTTAATCCAACAGAAATTCCTAATTTTTCTTTTTTATCAGCCTCAACACAAGGAATATCCTTTTCTTTACATAAAATAGGGATATGCTGAACTATCTCTTTAGGCTCAACATCTGCTCCATAAACAACTAATTTAGCTGTCCCTCTTTCAATTGCTTTTGTAACTTCGTTTGTACCTTTTTCAACTTTTCCAGTCTTTCTTGCCTTTTCAATTATCTCATATACAGAAACCATTTTAGCCTCATATCATCAGTTAGTATTTATAAAAAAAGAGGGTTTTTAAAGGTTTTCACTCTCTAGCGCTGTCCGGAAAGACATAAATTTCAATCTTTAACAAAAAAAAGCTAATTCCTAATTCAGTGGCTTCACCAACTGAATTACCCTTTTTATTATTAATAATCATTCTAATATTATATAAAACAGCATGCCAAGCAAATTCTCGTTTTTTCATATATTCTTTTTTACAACTAAGAGCAGTTATTTGTTTTTTCTTTAAAG
The DNA here is from genome assembly GCA_017609795.1 of Candidatus Pacearchaeota archaeon. GTDB lineage: Archaea > Nanobdellota > Nanobdellia > Pacearchaeales > GW2011-AR1 > ARS1285. Next base: position 37,070 of record JAFCDH010000020.1, read on the forward strand.
AAAAATTTACAGATTCTACAATACTCCTCTGCCCCAT
>JAFCDH010000021.1 GCA_017609795.1 Candidatus Pacearchaeota archaeon
TTGTGGAGTCAATATAGCAGCAAGAGGAAAAGAAAAGTTCCCTTATTTAGATGTTTCTGAATTTAAAATAAATGAATTAGATGCAATCATAGTTTCACATGCTCACTTAGACCATTGTTTGACCCCAGATTCACTAGTTTTAACAGAAAAAGGGTATAAAAAAATCGACAATATTCAAGTAGGAGATAATTTAGTATCTATTGATTGGAAATCTGGGGAATATGTTAAATCCATATGTACTGAAAAAACAAAAACTTATGGACATAAAAAAATATTAAATATAAAAACTCCTTATTCTAAAATAAAATCTTCTCCTAATCATAGATTTTTTACTTTTGAGAATTTAGAATTAAAAGAATTAAGAGCAGATGAATTAAAAAAAGGAATGTTACTGCCATCTAATTTGCTTCATAAACCTAAATTTCCTAAAAAAGAAATTTTTCTTGATACAAATATTGAATATGATTTAAGAAGGAAAGACACCATTACTCTCCCCACTGTTTTAAACAATGAATTATCAGAATTTATTGGATACTTTATAGGAGATGGCCATAGGTCATCAGATTATTCTTTAAGGTTAACAGATTCTTCATTACAAATCCTAGGTCATCATAAAAAGATTATTAAATCTCTTTTTAATTATGATGCTATAATTAGACATCATTCAGATAAATCAAAAAATGCACATATTTTAGAGATTAATAATGTAAAGATACTAAGATTTTTAGAAAAAAATTTCCAAGGAATATTCTTTAAAGCTAAAGAATCAAAAATTCCAAAAAAGATAATTAATGCAGATTCATCAAATCAAATTTTCTTTATAAGAGGATTTTTTGATGCAGAAGGAACTGTAAAGAAAAACTGTGTTGAAGCTTGTTCCTTTAGTAATAACTTGCTTGAGGCAATGCAATTCTTGTTTTCTAAGCAAGGAATTCCTGCTAATGTTTGTTTAAAAGATAACAAGGTAGGTTTAAAAACAAATTATAGCATTAAAAAATATTATGAAAAAATTGGTTTTTCAATAGATTATAAACAAAAAAAATTAGAAGATTTAAAAAAAGATAGTGAATTTAATAAACAGGATTTAATGCCTTTTTCATGTAAGGATCTTAGAAAAATATTAAAAGAAGCAGGGATGGTTGGAAGAGTGAGAAATAGCCCTATCCTTTCTGAAATACTTCCAGGAAATTTATTAGATATCTTTAGAGGAAATACTAAATATGCGACAAGAAAAACTGTAGTTAAATTACTTAATTTTTTAGAACAAAGAATATGTCAACTTGAATCACATAAGAAAAATACTAATATCCCTACTTTAAGACAATTATTAACAATTTCAAGGAATCAAGTTAGCTTAGATACAGGATTACAAGTATATGAGATACAAAATATTGAAGAGAATAAGCTTTTAACAGAACAATTAGTGGGGATATTATCAATGTATATACAAGAAAAATTATATATTACAATTAATCAAACTAAAATCAATATTAAAAAAATAAAAAATCTTTTGAATCTTGAAATTATTTGGGAAAGAGTAAGTAAGATTGAAGAAGAAGGCAATTCTTGTTCTTATTTAGTAGATATTGAAACAGAATATGGAAATTTTATTGCAGGAAATTTAGTGGTTCATAATTCTGGTTTAATTCCTTATTTAGTAAAAATGGGATATAAAGGACCAATTTATATGACAGATCCAACAAGAGATATTTCTGCACTTCTTGCTCTTGATTTTATTGGAGTTGCATACAAACAAGCATCAGCACCTTTATTTTCTTCTGTAGATGTTAAAGAGATGGTTAAACATACAATATGTTTAAATTATAATGAGACATACAATATGTTTAAATTATAATGAGGTTACAGACATTGCTCCAGATATGAGAATAACAATGTATAATTCAGGACATGCTTTAGGAAGTGCAATGATTCATATTAATATAGGGAATGGAGCTCATAACTTGCTTTATACAGGAGATATGAAGTTTTCTAGAACAAAATTATTAGATAGAGCAATTTGTAATTTTCCAAGATTAGAAACCATGCTTATAGAATCAACTTATGGAAGTAGAAATGATGTTCTTCCAAAAAGAATAGAAGCAGAAGAAGAATTAATTGAAGTAATAAATGAAACTATTAAGAAAAAAGGAAAGGTTTTAATTCCTGAATTAGGATTAGGAAGAGCACAAGAAACTATGTTAATTTTAGAAGAAGCAATGAGGCAAAACAAATTACCAAAAATTCCTATTTATATTGATGGTATGATTTGGGATATTAATGGAATTCATACTGCATATCCTGATTTTTTAAATTCATTTGTAAGAAGTGAAATTTTCAAAGACAATAATCCATTTATTTCAGATATTTTTCAAAGAGTTGGTTCTCAATCAGAAAGAAAAAAAGTTATTGAAGGAGGTCCTTGTGTTGTTCTTGCAACTTCTGGTATGTTAGTTGGAGGAGCTTCTGTTGAATACTTTAGACATTTAGCATCTAATAAAAATAATGTAATTTGTTTTGTTTGTTATCAAGGAGTTGGTTCTTTAGGAAGGCAAGTTCAAGAAGGAATACAAGAGGTTAAAATGAGTATTGAAGGAAAAGAAGAAGATGTTAAAATAAATATGAGAGTTATCACAATTCCAGGATTAACAGCTCATGCAGGAAGAAATGAACTTTTAGAATTTGCAAATAAAAGTCAACCAAGACCTAATCGTATAATTATCAATCATGGAGAACAAAGTAAATGTTTAGATTTAGCTTCAAGTATTTACAAACTTCACCATATTGAAACAAATGTCCCAAGAAATTTAGAGACTATAAGGTTGAGGTAATTCTATATTTAATATTTATATCTTAATAAAATATTATGAGATGTTCTACTGAGGTTAAGAGAAAAGAAAAAAAGTTTAAGTTATTCAGATAATTAAACATTATCCCAGATTAAGATAATAAAGAAACCATAAAATAAAATTCCAAATAAATAAAATTTATATTTTATCTCTTGCTTTATGCCATTTAATATGTCCATCAAATTTCATTCCTAATTTCATAATATTAAAAGTTAATTTCCAAGTCATTGTAATATTTAAAATTAAAAGTCCAATTGTCAAACCTTCTGTCTGCTAACTTCCTCCAAAAATTTTTAAAATTAACTAATAAGCAAGAAATAATCCAAATATAACTAATAACCAATCAACCCAATCTAATTTCATATATTATCCTCCAAAATATTCTATTTTAATTAAATATATAATTAACAAAACTATTAACAATAAAGTAACTGCAGAAAGCCAATTAATCTCTTTTAATTTCATAAGGATTTATGGCTTTTAAAATATTTAAATCTTCCCCAACACCTTTAAAAACATAATTCTCTATTAATATATTAACTTATATCTTATAAAACTTAGAGTCATACAATGAATAGTTTAAGTCACTCATATTTAAGGGAAAGATACATCGAAGAAAACCGTTAGGTTGTCTTAGATTAAGATTATAAAGATTCCAGAAAAATAAAAAAAGGAGAAAAACTTAAGGTCGAGCTTTATTTACTCAATATCCTAAAATACAAGGTATTTTAGTTAAGGATTCCTTTAGGAATTACTAACTGAGGAAGGTGACTTGTTAGGAAAAACTTCAATCTTTTCAAAGTTGAAGTTTCCAAAAATCTTTGATTTTTGAGGACCTTAGGTTTCATACGAAATGAAACACAACACACAAATAACACTTATTTTAGTATCAATGTTTGTAATAACTCAGTTAATAGGATTATTTGTAATTGATTTTTATAACAATAAAGATAATGAACTTCCATTTGGAATGGAACCTCCTGAAATGAAACAAGAAACTTCTCCAATTTGGATATTAATTTCATTTACAATCGCTATTAGTTTATTTTTTATTTTAATAAAAATAAAAGCAGAAAGATTTATCAGAGGGTGGTTTTTTCTAGTTACAACAATTGCAATAGGATTAACCCTTAATGTAATCTTTTCCAAATTAATCCCAAGTTATACTTCTTTAACAATGCCTTATTCAAGTTTAGCAATATTAGTTGTTGCATTACCTTTAGCTTATATTAAAATATTCAAAAGACACGTTCTAGTTCATAATTTTACAGAATTGATAATTTATCCAGGAATTGCAGCAGTTTTTGTTTCTCTTTTAAATGTTTTAGGAATAATAATAGTTCTTCTTGCAATTTCACTTTATGATATTTGGGCAGTTTGGAAGTCAAGTTTTATGGAAAAAATGGCTAAATATCAGATAAATAAATTAAGATTTTTTACAGGATTTTTTGTTCCTTATGTTGGAAAAAAACAAAGAAAAAAAATAAAAACATTAAAACAAAAATACAAAAGCAAAAAAACATTAGAAAAATACCTTAAAAAAGCAAAGATAAAAGTTAATTTAGCAATTTTAGGAGGAGGAGATGTAATTTTCCCAATAATTACTGCAGGAGTTTTTTATAAAGTCTATTCTTCAATCTGGCCTGCATTAATAATATCTATATCAGCAACTTTAGCATTAGCAACCTTATTTATAATGGCAAGAAAAGGAAAATACTATCCTGCCATGCCTTTTTTAACAATTGGAATGTATTTAGGAATGATTATTAATTGGCTTATTTTTTAGATTTTGCAAGCAAAGCCCTTAGATTATGAATATAATCTGCAATATTATCATAAGTTTGAGAATCTTTTATTTTCCCTTTATCATTACAGGTTTTAACTCCTCTTAAAGAAGCCTCATAAATCCCTTTAAGAGTTTTATCAGAATACCCTTCAATATTATCAAGAGTTTCTTCAATATTACATGGATAAATAGATTCTCCTTTATTAGAACATCTTCTAAATTTCCTTAAATCAGCTTTTTCATCATCACCTTGAATTATATCTTTTAATTTAGATTTCATTTTATCTAAAAACCTCTAAACAATTTTTATCTAAATCATATATAGATTTTCCTTCTTCTGCTCTCATCTTTATTAAATAATTTAAATATTCTTTATAACAATTATTGCATCTTAGAATATGTGTTTTAAGATAAGATTCTATTCTTGCAAGAGCTTCAATATCTTCTAATCCAGCGTTTTTTAATCCAACACCTATAAAGGGAAAAATTTCATCTAATTTCCCTTTAGAATAACATTTAGTTTGCATTTTTTATTAATATACTAGTTATTAATTTATTTTTTCTTTTTCTTTAATTTTCCTTTTACTTTTATTAAAATCTTCAATAAATTCATCTAAATCTTTTATAGGAATTATAGAATTAACATCATAAGGAACTGTCATTGGCAAGACATCAAACCTGCTTAAGAAATCTCCACTAACATCAATTCTTGCAAAAGGTTGGAGATATACAAAATTTTCAATGGAATTTATTTCTTTTACTATTCCTGCATAACTTGTTCCATTACAAGAAATTCTAACAGGTTTGCCATTATAAGGATTCCATTTAGAAGGTTCAAGATCCATTTTCCCAAAGTTATGTGATTGATTATCCTTCATTTTAATATAACACCCCAACAGTAATATATTCAATATCTTTAAATCTTACTTTTCCATCAACAATATTATTATTATCTCCTTTTGTAATAAAATAATTTCCTTGATTATCTATTCCAATATCAACAACTCTATGGATAATAAGATAATTATCCTTTCTAAAAGTAATTATATCTCCAATATGAATGTCTTTTTCTAATTTAGGTTTGATTCTTATTCCATTAGAATTTTCATCTAAAACAGGTTTCATACTTCCTGTTGGAGCATATTTTCCAATACTTGCTTCATTAACATTAATTACAATTTTATCATCATAAACCTTTATTTGATTTTCATGTATAAAATCAAAAGGAGCAGAATTATCTGTAAAACTAAATCCTAAATAATCAAATGAACCAGGAATCTCAAACCCATAAATAAAATAAGCACCAACAAGATTTGCACTAAGAAAACCTAATAAAAATATAATACATGTTTTCATTATCTTGTTTGTTTTCATTTTTTATAATAATATAAATCTAACAGTTTGTTCATATACCCTATCCCCCATATTAGTTAATCTTAAGTCTTTTTTTCTTGCATCTTTAGGATTTATTGTTTTTGAGATAAGGCCTTTGTTTTCAAGTGAACCTACACGAGGATGTATATTTTGGCCTCCCCTATTAAAATATCTGCTTAATTCTTCACAAGTAGATTTTCCTTTAACCCCAATATATAAAACTATATCTAATTCATTAAGGGACAATTCACTAACTCTTGACATTTTCTCAAGAACTTTTTTTATTTCCCAATATTGTTCTATATTCATCTTTTCCATATAAAATCAATAATCTTCTTATTTTTAAACCTTCCTATTTTGTTCTAATTCTATAGTAACAACAAACCAAACATTTATAAATGGATTTTTAGTATATTTTTTAGGTATAAGAGGGGAAATAGAGGTGTAAGAGGTTCTTAGAGGTTTTAGAGATTAAATAGAAAATGAAAATTGAATTAAAATTACAAGAAAATAAACACCCTATAACTTTACTAGGATTAAATAATAGAATTTTTAATCATTTAGTTCAGATTCAAGGCCTTTCTCTTGAGTTTGGTGTTAATTACTCTTTTCATCAATATTTTAGTAGATTTTTGGAGCCTAGAAAAGCTAGAATAATTTTTAGGACAAAAACTCCTTTTAATCCATTAAGATTATATTCAACAATAACAAATTCAGGATATTCAATTAAAACATCAAAAATAACAATCTAAAATGAAAAACAGAATTTATAACGCGTTTATTAAAGCAGGATTTGAAAGTGAAGCAAGAAAATTATCAGAGAAAGCAGATAAAAAGATAAGACCTAGCTTAGGACATTATATTGCTATTTTAGATAATCATTGGAAAAGAGCAGAAGAAAAAGAAGCACTTGATTCCTCAATTGAAAAAGATAATTATAAAGCATTAGTCTCCTCTGCACGAAATTATATCCGTGCATTTCTTGAAGAAACAAGAGGAGAAATTAATCAAAAAGCAGGAAAAGATAATTTAATTCCTCCAAGACATTCTCTTGAAACAGATTCTGAGTCTTATAAAATAATAGAAAAATTCATAGATTACTTTAATCAATCAATAAAAGAACCACAAATAAAATGATAATCAACACACAACTAGTAAAACAAATTAAAGAATATTTTAATCTTAATGTTTATGAAACAAAGGTTTGGTTAGCTTTACTTACAAAAGCTGTTGCTTCTGCAGGAGAAATAGCAGAGATTTCAGAAGTTCCAAGAAGTAGAACTTATGATGTTTTAGAAGGTTTGGAAAAAAGAGGATTTGCAATAATGAAGTTAGGAAAACCAGTTAAATACATTGCAGTTAAACCAAGTGTGATTATTGAAAAACTAAAATCAAACACATTAAGAAATGCAAATGAAAAAATAAAAACTCTTTTAAAACTTAAAGATACAAAAGAATATTCAGAATTAGAACAACTTTATAATGTTGGAATCCAGCCTATAAAACACGAAGAAATTTCAGGAGCAATAAAAGGAAAATCAACAATTTATAGCCATATAAGAGAAGTTTTAGAAGGTGCAGAAAAACAAGTTATTATATGCACATCTATAGATGAAATAAAAAACAAATCAAGATTTTTCTCTTCAATTTTTGATAGATTAAAAAAAGCAAATATTAAAATAAATATAGCTCTTTCTGGAGATGAAAAAGAAATTAAAAAATTAAACTTAAAATTCAAAATCAAGGCAAAACCTCTTAATATTGATGCTAAGTTTTATATTGCAGACAATAGCCAAGTATTATTTTTAATATCAAAAGGAAGCGCACCAGAAGAAGAAATAGCAATTTGGTTAAACACACCTTTTTTCACATCTGCTTTAGGATTTTTATTTAATGAGGCTGTTAAATAAACAATAAGAAAGAATATTAAACAAATACTAATATCTTATAAAATATAACAAGATAAAGAGGATAAGATTGAGCTACTCATAACATAACTTAAAGATACAACAAAATTCCAGTTAAATAATATTTTCAAACTAAAAAAACATTTTTAAATTAAACTTTCTTCATTAATAAACTTAAAATGACTATATTATTAGCAAGAAAAAATAATGACGGAGAAATCTTCTATGGGAGATTTTGTAGTAAAAAACCAACAAGGATTATTTATGCTAAAGGAATACAATATAGAAATGGAGAAGACCCTGTTTCTAAATTACATTATCAAAGAGAGAATAAAGCATTATTAAGTAAAATAGAAGAATGTTTAGAATTAATGGAAATAGAAGCTAAAAAGAAATTAGCAAGAAAAAGTTTTACAGAACAATGCAGGATTATGCAAGAAAGCAAATCTTTTTTAGCAAGATTAATAAGAGAACAAGGGAATTTTTATGAAAAAGAATTTTTTGAGTTAATGAGAAACACAGATAAAAGAATTGAAGAAATATACTCCCCATATATAAAAGATTTTGAAAGAGCAAGATCTCCAGGTTAGCTAACTAACTCAATCTCCTTCATATCCATTTCCTTAATAACCTTCTTATACTTTTTCTTAAACATATTAAAAAACTTTTCAAAACTTAAATTATGTTGAACCTGCACATAAGCAAAATGATTTTTAATAAAAGCCTTTTTATGCTTTTTCTTAAATCCAGTTAAATCTTCAACTTTAGTTACATGCGGCCCTTTAACAATTTCATCTTTCTTTTTATCTAAAACAAAATAAAAATATGCAATATTCTTTTCTTCATTATAATTAAATTCAGATTTTTTAATTTTAAATTCTCGTGCTAATTTGTGAACAAAAAATCTAAAAAACTTTTCACTTTTGCTTCCTGCAATATCTCCTTTTTGTTTAGTGGTCTTGACAGAAACTCTTTTTAATTTTTCCTTATATTTTTTCTTCAAAACCTCACCAATATCTTTCTTTTCAAAAAACTTTGCATTAGGATTCCTAAGAAAATCTAAACAAGCGCTTTTAAACTTTAAGAATGTTTTATTTCTAAGAGATGCAAGAGCATTTCTTTCTTTAAATGTAGGATCAATAACAATTATTGGAGAATCTAATTTAGATTTATTTAATTCCCTTAAAACTTCATTTTTATTTTTATAAAACCCAGCAGAATCAATAATTATCTTATTTTTAATATTAGATTTAGAAACAACTTTAATAAACTTTAAAAAATTTCCATAATAACAAACAAGCAATTCTAAAGCATAACCTGAAAATCCATGAATATAACTTTCAGCACCATAACAGTTTTGAGCATAACAAAAGGTTTTTGCAAGCATAATTTCATCTGATAATCTTTTGTTTTTCTTTATTTTTTTAAGAATATAACTAACATGAGAATAACTTAAGTCAGTAATATTCTGAGCTTTTGCAGGAATAGAAACCTTAAGTACAGGAATTATCTCTATAATTATTCCATTTTCACTAATCTGATAATAATCTCTTGAACCATGAACTTTTTTAGATTTTTTACCTAAGACACTTCCAAGCAACTTAGATATCTTTTTATCTTCATATTTGTTGTCAAATCTAACAAAAATATCTACATCATATTTATTCTTTTTTACAAGAGTATTTTTAGCTAAACTACCTCCAATAAAGATTTCTGCTTTAATTTTTCTTTTGTTTAACTTCTTTTTTAACTCAGAACAAAATTCCTTAGTAATTTTTTGAATATTACTAAGAGTAGCTTTGTCTGGCCTTATTAATTCAATCTGTTCTTTAAGTATTTGGTTTATCTTTTTCATTTTATCTAACAACCTAAATTAATCACACAAAGATATTATTTAAAAGTTCTCAATCTTGATAATCTTTATATATCTGTCTTACTATGTTTGTATATGCCACATCAATGCACACGTTGCGGAGAAATATATCCAGATGCTGCTGAAGAATTATTAAAAGGTTGTAGTTGTGGTGCTAAATTTTTCTATTATATTAAACAAGAAAAACTACAAGAACCAGAAGTTAAAGAAGTTATAACAGAACTTAGAAAAGCAGATAAAGTTCAAATTGAAAAAGATATTAGAGATATAACAGGATTAGAAGATAAGCCTGATAAACCAGTAATTCTTGATTTAGAATCTGTAAAAGTGATTCGACCTGGAAAATTTGAAATTGATATTGTTAATTTGTTTAATAAAAGAAGACCTTTAATTTACAAACTTGAAGAAGGAAAATATATTATTGATTTAGCAGCAACACTTAAAGCTAATACAGAAGAAATCAATAAAAAAATTAGAGATCCTGAGTCTCAATGATTATTTAACAAATTTGATTAATCTCAATCTTGTAAATCTAAGGAGATATGTAGAAGAATAGATTAAGAGAACAGATAATAAATTTAAGCTTCTCAATTGTAAAACTTTAAGATTTATAGAGATTCCAGTAAATAAAAAATCTCACTTCACAACCTGCAAGGTAAATCTTACTTCTGGAAAAGGAATAATAAAACAAAAAAATCTTTCATATGCCCATTGAAATTTATTAACAATATAATCTATAGGTTTGGTGATTAACCAATCTTTTCTAGCAAAATGAACTTTCTTACTTAAGGTTCTAAACCTTATATCTGTTTTAAAATCAACAGTGGTCTCTGGAGAATACATTTTAAAACTTTTAAGTGTAAAACATCTTACATGAGTGTGATTACAATAAGCATCAGCAGAAGCAAAATATGGAACTCTTATCCTTATTATTGCATTTTTCTTACAAATTCTATGTAAATCTTTTAATAATTCAGTAAGATTTGTTACATGTTCGAGAATATGAGAAGCATAAATTCCATCAATAGAATTATCTTTAAAAGGAAGAGGAGTTTTTTCTAAATTATGAATAATATCTACTCCTTCCCATTTTTCTGCATCTAAATTAATCCATTTAATATTTGAAGTGCTTTTTTTAACTAATTTTCCACATCCAATATTTATCCAAGTTTTCATAATAAATTACTTAGAATTAAACTAGTTTATAAAGATTATTGGGTTATCTCATCATAATCTCTAATTTCTTAGGATTCTTTTTCATCTCTTTAACAATTGTTGCAGGACCAATAATTGTTAATGCATTTTGCTGTCCTGTTAATGCTTTTGCTAATCCAAATTTGAATTTTCCCATAAAGCCTAAACTACTAGAATCTTGAGCTATTACAGCAAGTTCAACTCCTTTAAATCCCTTAATATTCCCAATCATAATCATAGTGTCTTCAATTAATCTTGTTTCTTCTTCAGGTCTTAATTTGCCCTGCAAAACCACAACTTTATGACTCAGAACTATTTTTAACAACTTTTTAATTCTCTCAACACTATTTAATCTTGCAATTTCACTATAAGGCATAAAATGTAAAGTTAATCCTCTTAATTTTTTATTTTTCTTACTCATTTTATCACCTTTTTTTGAATTTCTATATTTTATATAATATAATCTAATTTTTAAATGTTGTTTTTTATATTTTTTTAAACCTCTTTAGCTAATTTTATCACTGATTCATAAAATTCATCCATATTCTTACCTTTTTTTGCAGAAATTCCTACAACATCATATTCTGGAAATGCAGTCTCAACTTTTTTAATATCAGATTTTTTTAAATCAATTTTATTTGCAACAACTAAAACAGGAATTTTTTTTGCAATTAAATTTCCAACAATAGTAATATTCACTTGTGAATAAGGGTTTTGAGTAGAGTCTACAACAATAACTACTGCATCCATATCATCAAGCCATTTAATTGATTCAACAACACCTTGTGTAGCTTCTTTTGCTCTTTTTTGAGCAGCTTTCTTTTTCATCTTCATTTTCATAAAATCTTCATAATCAATTTTAGTGGCAATTCCAGGAGTATCAATTAATTTAAATTTCAAGCTTTTTTCTTTATATTTTATCTCAACTTCTTCTTTAAATTGAACATGCCTTGTTTCATGGGCTATTTTACTAACTTTCCCTATTTCTTCACCTGTCCAATCCTTGCAAATTCTGTTTGCAAGAGTGGTTTTTCCACTATTAGGAGGACCATAAAAACCTAAACTAAGATCTTTTTTTCTCTTAAAAAAAAGACTAAAAATCCTCTTTGTAAAACTTTTCCATATTTTTATTACCATTTTTTGTTTTTTTAATTTTAATTAATATCTCTATAAATCTTTAAACTTGATTATCTAAGTTCTTTTATTTACTCATAATCTACTTAATCTTTTCATAACATCTCATTATTCTTATAAAGATACCAGTTTATTCTAACCAATATCATCAAGAAAATTTCTTTTATTAAGATTTCTATGGTTTATTAATCATAAGAATCTACATTAATTTTAATAAATGCTACTAAAGATATCTACTGCCTTTAGGCAGTAGCATAACTTATTTCTAATTTAATTATTTATTATTAATGAG
>JAFCDH010000022.1 GCA_017609795.1 Candidatus Pacearchaeota archaeon
TCTATCTTGCAATTTTTTATTGTTATACCACTATTTCCATCAGAAGAAACACCAGCATAAGCATTTTCACTTGAAATAGTATGTCCATCACAATCAAAAGTTACATCATCTTTTAAGATAGTTATACAAGGTTCTGTTAAATTAACACCAGCTATATTTTTAGTTAATTTATAAAATTCTCCTTCTGTATTAAGATAATAATCACAAGCACTTATTGGAACAGCAATTGGTTCACAAACCCCCTCTATACATTCATACTTACCTGTTTTTGATGTACAATCTTCAATTAGTTCTGCTTCTTTAACTTCTTCAACACATTTTTTATCAACACAAGAAAAATCATGAAGTTTTTGATAAGAAGAATTTCCTACACAATATTTTTCAATAAAAACTTGTCCACAATTAATACTTAAAGTACATTCTACATCAGTTAGGTTTTGGTCACTTACATTTATATCTTGAGAATCTTTTTTCTCAAATGGCTTTGCAAATATAATAATTAAAACAATTACAGCCCCACCAAGAATATATAAATCTCTTTTTTTCATGTTCTCCTCTTTTTTATATTATTTATCTGAAATCTTAATAAATCTTTGAGTTTTATTATCTAAGTTTTCTTTTAGCTTGTTATTTCCATATCTTCCTATGCTTATAAGATACTAAAAATAAGTTTATATTTAAATCTTTTTAGAATCCCCAATCATCTTCTTTATTTCATCAACACTTTTAGGATTAAGCAAAGTTGATAAACCTTTAGGTTCTTCACCTACAAGCAAAGCTTTTAAAATTCTTCTCATAATCTTTCCAGAACGAGTCTTTGGAAGAGCTTTAACAAAATATGTTTTTGCAGGCCTTGCAGTAGGTCCGATTTTTTTATCAATAAAGCTTTTAATTTCTTTTTCCAAAGCCCAACTCCCTTCTCCCCTCTTTAAAATAGCAAAAGCAATAGGAACTTCTCCTTTAATTTTATCTGGAATTGGAACAACCGCACACTCATTAATATTTACATGTTCATTAATTGCATTTTCTAATTCAGCTGTAGAAAGCAAATGTCCTGCAACTTTCATAACATCATCTGTTCTTCCTGTGATTCGAATAAGATTGTCATCAGTATAAAAAGCACCATCACTTGAATCATAATATTTTTTAAATCTCCAATAAGTTTCAATATATTTTTTCTCATTTTTATAAACTCCATGCAACATTCCCGGAGCAAAAGGGCTTGTTTGAACTAAAAATCCAATTTTATTTTTTTCTTTTATTTCTTTACCATTTTTATCTATAATTATATGATTAATTCCTGGAAAACTTTTTCCAGCAACAGTTGGAACAAAAGGACCAATTCCAGGTAAACTATTAATTAAAGTTCCTCCTGTTTCTGTTTGCCACCAAGTATCAATTATTGGACATCTTTTTTTACCAATTTCATTAAAATACCACATCCAAGCTTCTTTATCAATTGGTTCTCCAACACTACCTAAAATCTTAAGGGAATTCAAATCATATTTTTTAATAAATTTTCCATTTGCTCTCATGAACATTCTAATTGCTGTTGGAGCAGTATAAAGCACACTTACTTTATTCTCTTGTATTATTTTCCACCATCTTCCTAAATCAGGAAAATCAGGCCCACCTTCATAAACCAAGGTTGTTGAATGATTAAGTAAAGGTGCATAAAAAGAATAAGTATGTCCAGTTATCCAACCAACATCAGCAGTACACCAAAAAACATCATCCTCCTGCAGATTAAAATTCCATTTTGCAGTCCAATAAGCATAAACAGCATAACCCCCAGTATCATGAATAACTCCTTTTGGTTTTCCAGTAGTCCCACTTGTGTATAATATAAACATCATATCTTCAGAATTCATAATTTCAGGAACACAACTTGCAGAAGCTTTTTCCATTTCTTTTTTATAATTAATATATTTATGTTCTTTATTAATCCGATTAACAACAATTATTTTTTTAATTGTTGTTCCTTTAGCAGCTTGTTCTGCTTTACTCAACAAATCTTCTTTTTCACCTTTTCTATAATACCCATCTGAAGTTACCAATACTTTTGCTTTACCATCTTCAATTCTCGCTTTTAATGCTTCTGCTGAAAAAGCAGAAAAAACAACAGAATGAATTGCTCCGATTCTTGTACAGGCTAGCATTGAGATCAATGCTTCAGGAATCATAGGCAAGTAAATAGAAACAACATCTCCTTTTTTTACACCATTTCCTTTCAAAACATTTGCAAATTTACAAACCTTTTTATGAAGTTGTTTATAAGTAAACTTAACAACTTTTTCCCCAGTTGGTTCAGGAATCCAAATTAAAGCAACCTTGTCTCCAAATTCTTTTAAATGTCTATCTAAACAATTAACAGAAAAATTAAGTTTTCCGCCTTTAAACCATTCAAAATAAGGAAGTTTTTCAACATAAGCTTTATCCCATTTCTTTTCCCAGGTTATTCCTTCTAAAGCCAACTCCTCCCAAAACTTAACTGGATTTTTATTAGCTTTAGCATAAATCTTTTCATCTTTAATCCAAGCAATCTTTTTCATCTCTGGGCTTGGCCAATATTCCTTACCTTTTTTTATAATGTATTTTTTCACCATGTTCCATTATTTTATTTTTCTGGAATTTCTATAAGCTCAATCAAGCCATCCTTTGGGTCAAGCCTTTTTGAAAGGGTTGATGAATAGTTTAATCTTATGAAGAGCATCCCTTTAAGTTTAATAAGTTATTGATATTAATTATTTAATAATCTAATCAACCCAATGTTTTTTTCCTTTTTTACCTTTATCCCACAACATTTTGGTATAACCAATATTATGAATTTGTTTTTGTTTAATTCCTAATTCTTTAAGAACCCCCTTAATTTTTGCTTTTGCTTTATTCATCTCACTTTTCTTACAAATATATTCCATCTCCATAAAATAACCAAGATGTTTCACATAATTTATCTCAATAATAATCCTTTTGTCTTTTTTATGATTATAAGACTCAGTTGTCTTAAATTTTTTCATCCATTGAACAAAACCTAAATCTTTCATTAAAGCTAAAAACTCATTTGGATGTTCTATTTCAAATTCAAACTCTTCTTTAACAACAACAGATTTATCCCAATATTTTGTAAGCCATTTTTTAAAATTAACAATATATTTTTTTCCATTATGCCTTATTCTAAATGCTTTTTTTGGATAATCATGCTTTCTAAACTTTTTATGCAAAGCAAAATAATCATCTCCTCTTTTTTCTTTTTTATCAAATTTCGCAATTTTCTTAATTTTCTCTCTAAGTTCAGGAACCTCTTTAGAACTTAATCTAACTTTTGTTTCAACCTCTAAAAGCATCATTTTTTGTATCCTTATAAAAGGAATTGTACTTATAAATATTATGAATGGTTAGATAATTTTACGATAAGAATTTTGATTTAACAAAACTCCAGAATTGTTCTCATATGTAACATTAATATTTCCTTTATGAACTGAAATTTGTTTAGACCTAATTCTATAAAGAATTGGATCATCAGTATTTCCTTCCTTTTTCCAATAAAGATTTCCATCAGAAACAGGAAGAAGGCCCCTATCACTTATCCATTTAAGAATAAAATCAAACATTGGATTTACTATTCCAATATCTTTAGCTCTTTCTCTTTTTCCTTTTATTTTTTCTTCTTTAGTTCTATTAGCAAACACATATGCTTTTATTTTTTCAGGTTCATTTAATCTTTTAGGTAATCTTGCTATGTATCTCTCTATTTTCTTAGGGTCTCTTTTCTCTCTTATTTTTTCTAATTCTTTTTCTAATCCTTTAGGAAATTTTTCCTGATTTCTAAAAACCTTAAAAATATTTTCTATTCTTTTTTCAGCATCTTCTCTAATTCTTACAGGAAGTTTAGCAATTCCAGTTTCATAAGAGACTTCTCCATAATAGTTTATCCAAGAACAAGCTCTTAATCTCAGTTTGTTAAAATCTTCAATCAAGACGATACCAACACAGGAATCTAAGTCTGGAATAGTAAGATATTTTTCAGGATCTGAAGTTTGTTTGTAATTTAATGAACAAATATTAAATGTTTTTCCTTTTTCCATTTTAAATATTTTCCCAGAACTATTTCTGAGGTTTTCACCTCATTTACTTCATAATTTGTGCATTTATAAGTTTAACGCCCGCACGAGGAATCGAACCTCGGAGTCCCGAAGGACCCAGATTAGCAATCTGGTGCAATACCACTATGCGATACGGGCTTATAAATATAGAATAAAATAAGAGAATTTAAAGCTTTGTGTTTTATAATTTTAATTCTACTTCTATTTCTCCAAATGGAACATACCCTTTCCCCAATAAATAATCTGTTCTGGTTTTATTATTTTGTGTCCAGCCAGAAGGGGTTTGCCTAACCTTTTTAGAGCCAATTTCTTTAGCAAAACAATGAATTGCATTATATAAACTCCAACCAATGCCACGCCCTCTTTCTTTTCTATCTAATTCTATATATAATATATAACAAATATCATCAATAAGTTGTATATCAAAATGAGTGGTTCCTCTTGGTTTGCCGATTTTTTCGGCAATTGTTCTATATCCTATACATATATTTTGAGGATTATTAATGTGAACATTTATTTTATGATTTTCATTAAAAGAACTAAAACAATTTCTAAGGTTTTTTTTCATTAATTCTATAATTGCTTTTTCTTCTAGCATTTTTAGGCTAACTAAGAAATTAATAATTTAAAAACTTTGTTGTAATGAACTAAAAACCAATCTTATTTTTTAACATTAACTGCTTTTGGACCTTTATCTCCTTCTTCAACATCAAAAGTAACTTCGTCGTTTTCATCTATAGGTCCTTGTGTTATTCCAGATTCATGCACAAAATACTCTTTATCTTTTCCAGCTATAAATCCAAATCCTTTTGTTTTGTCAAAAAATTTAACTTTTCCTTTCATTTTATCCTCCCATAAATTTAATTTTTAAAAATTATTAAATAATTTTTACCGGCGCTGGCTCTTAATAAATAAATTTATATAATATTAGCAACGCACTGCAATACCACTATGCGAACAGGGCTTAAAAATATAATTAATAATAGATTTATAAAGTTAATTAAAAATTCAATCCTTCTCTCTTTTCAAATTCACAGAAAATAGAGTTCTTGATAATATTATTAAATTCCTTAAATGTCATTTCTTTTATCTCTAAGTTATCAATTATTTTTTGGATGTTCTTTTCACATCTTTTCTCATATTCCTGTTGAGAAAGTTCGAATTTTTTACATTTCCAACAATGCATGCCAAAATACATCCTAGCTAATCTCTTTAATGGCCATTTTGGTTTTTCTTTTGTGTTATTCATAATTACTCTTAACATAGTTTATTTAGAATAAACAATATTTTCTGGTTTCCAGCCTTTTGGAAATTCAGAGCTTTCATCTAAAAGAGTAGCTTTGTAGATTCTGTCTGTTCTAAACACTCGTTCATCATTTCTCATATGACAATAAGCAATAATAAAATCTTTATGCCATTTGTAAATAGAAATCTTTCTCCATGTAACTTCATCTGACATATGACTATAATATTTAATTTTTACTTTCTTTTTTTGCTCATGTGCTTTTTTTAATAACCTTATAATCTCCCTTGGATTAAAAACATATTTATGAATTTGTTCTCTTTTTATTTTATCTAATATCTTTTTTACTTGTTTGTGTTTGGATCCACTTAAAATCTCTTTTAAGCTTTCTTTTTCATTTTTTGTAAAAGATACCATTTTTTAGTCCTCTTTCAAAAATTCTAAAATTGGAATTATGTTTTCTTTTTTTATTGTGTTTGCTATGACAAAACTAGAGAATCCTTTGTGTGTTTTGCTAAAATCATCTAACCCTTGAAACTCTCTTTTTGGAATTTCATCTGTTGAAGTAACATTAATTGCGGTTTTATTAAATATAAAATCTACTTCACTTTTTAGCTCTCCCCAGTAACTTAGTTCTTGGTTTTTTTCAATAAGTTTTCTAAATACAACATTTTCATACATTTGTCCTTTATTTTTAGAATACTTTATAGAAGCTATATTTATGAATCCAAGATCTGAAGAATAAATTTTTGGAAGTTTGGATACTTCATGTTTTATTTTAGCTGAAAATGAGAAATAAGAAACTTCAAATAAAAAATAAGCATTTACCATATAATTAATATAATTAGAGATTGCTTCTTTCGAAATACCAAGAACCTTTGATAATTTATTTATACTAACCTTTGATCCAGAGGTAGAAATAAGATATCTAGCAAGGTTTATAATCTGCTTTGTATTCCTGATATTATATCTGTCTATTATATCTTTATGAATTATATCCTCAAAATATTGTTGTAATATCATTTGCTTTTTTTCTATTGAATTTTCCAAAACAACTTCAGGAAATCCCCCATATAGAAGATATTCTTCTAAATTTCCTTTTTTATTAAATTTAAGATATTCCTTAAAAGAAAGAGTGAATATTACAAAAGAAATATTTCTTCCAGTAAGTAATGTTGAGAGCTCTTTAGATAATAAAGAAGCAGAAGATCCACTAACTATAAATTTTATATTTTCATTTAGATCATACTTTGTTCTAACCCACTTTTCCCAACCCTTAATCTTTTGAATTTCATCTATAAAAAAATATACCTTTTTCTTGTTTTTAGAATATTGTTTATAGTCATTTAGAACATCTTCTAAAAGCTTTATATTTAAATTATCTGCAAATCCATAATCTTCTAAGTTTAAATAGAGTATTTGCATTTTATTAATTCTATCCTTCATTAGATTATCAATTAACTGAAGAATTATTGTAGATTTCCCACTTCTACGAATTCCTTTTAGAACCAAAACTTCCTTTCTATCCAAAAGAGGATATATTTGAGAGAGATACTTTTCTCTTTTTACTCCAGTATTTAATTCTTTTTCCCAGGGATTCCATTTCTTTAAGATTTCTATTATTTCTTTCATAAAAGATATAGTAATTAAGTATTTATAAAGGTTTCCGTTGTATCGGAAACCCTCTTAATTTATGTCCTTTAACTTAATTTATAAGGAGATTGTAAAAAGGAGTGGACTGTCCTGACGACTTGAATCCACTGAACAGTCCTAATACAACAAAGAGACTCCATCCTCTTTGAGGGTTTCTGGGTTACAAGTTTTACAGAAACACCCATATGATTTATTAGAATTGATGATTTAATTAATTTTTGGTTTTTAGTTAATTTATCTAACCAGTGGGACGCTTTCATAGACTGGCTTAGCAATCTGGTGCAATACCACTATGCGATACGGGCATAAATATAGAATAAAATAAGAGAATTTAAAGCTTTGTGTTATTTATAAATTTCCCATATATGAGGATTTTGCTTTAACCAAATCAAACCATGTCCAATCTCTTCATCATTAAATTTATCAAAAAAATCAGAAAATTTTATCCATTCAATTTTATCAATTTTTTCTGGAGCTTTAATTAAAGGGTCTCAAAGGGTCTCCATTTTTTATAGAGCATAAAACAAATATTAATTTAACAGAAAATTCAGGTAATTCTCTTACAGCTAAAATGTTCTCCACCCCAACATCAATTCCTAACTCTTCCATAGCTTCTCTAATTGTTGTATGATGAAAATATGTTCTCCTTCTTCTACAGTTCCAGAAGGAAAAGACCAGGCCCCAGGAAGAGTTTTTTTATTCATAGATCTTTTAATAAATAAAATATCATTATTCCTATTTTTTATAACTAATGCAATATGTTCTTTCATTTTAAAATAATAGCGGGAGAAGGATTTGAACCTCCGACCTCGAGGTTATGGGCCTCGCGAGCACTCCAGGCTGCTCCATCCCGCTATGCTATTTACTATGTAATTATTAAGGCAATATGCTTTTAAACTTTACTATCTTAAATAAATAAGTAAAATGAAAAGGGCTTATAACACGACACCACACAAATATTTAAAAAGATTAATCATTTTATTTTAGTATGAAATTCTTATTACCTTATAGAGAAAGAGTCGCGGAATGTGTTGGGTTATGGTTAGCAGAAGGGGATCAGAAATCTAAATCAGAGATAACCTTTACTAATAATTGTTTAGAGTTAGTTAATTTATTTTACAAAAATCTAACTTATTTATTTAAAAATTGTAGAAATATCAGAATTTATGTTTATTCAAGGGAGGATCAAGAAATTAATATATATCATAAAAATTGTACAATAAAATATTACAAAGATAACAGGGCAAGAAAACCTTACTTCATTGTTAGATTAACTTCTGTAGAGAAGGTTAAAGATTGGAAAAGAATAATAAAAGAAACCCTAAATAATAAAAATCTGTACCCTTTTGTTTTAAAGGGTTTTTTTGCAGGAAAAGGGAATATAAAAAAGAGTTCTAATTGTTCAAGGTCAATTAGAATAGCACAAAAGAATGAAAATAGATTATTAGAAAAAATTCTTAGTTATTTTAAGGTAAATTATTCTTTTTATCAAAACGAAAGAAATTATTATATTTATGGAAAAAAGAATTGGGATATATTTGCAGAACTTAGATTAGCAGATTTACATCCAGAAAAAAGAGAAAAATTCTGGAAGGTATATGGGGAATTTAAAGAAGAACATTATAAACATAATTATCTTTTAAGAAATATCTATTTTTGTTTAAAAACCCCTAACACCACAAAAGATTTGTCAAAAAAATTTAATCGGAGCTTTACTAGAATCCAAGAGATATTAATAAGTCTTAAGAAACAAGAAAAGATTAAAAATTTTAGGGTTGGGAGCATAGATTATTGGACAAATAATCTGAATTTAATAATTATCTCTAAAATAAAAAAAAATTATTTACTTTTTTTAAACAAACCCAGAAAAACCTTTGAATTTGCAAGAAAATTTAATGTTTGCCATAAAAGTTCTTTTAAGAGACTTAAGGAACTTGAAAGATTAAATTTGGTAATAAGAGATAAAACTAAGATGTGGAAAAAGATAAATATAAATAAAGAGCTTACGGAAATAGATTAACATGGGAATGGTATTAGGTATAGATGAAGCGGGTCGTGGGCCCGTTCTAGGACCAATGATTATGGCAGGAGTAATGATTGAAGAAGGAAAAGAAAAAATGCTTGGAGAAGTTAAAGATTCTAAATTCTTATATCATCGTAAAAGGATTAAACTTGCAAAACATTTAAAAGAACACTTTAAATATAAAATAATTATAGTTCCTCCTAAAGAGATTGATAATGCACTTAATTCTGAAAATTTAAATTTAAACTGGCTTGAGGCACATAAACAAGCAGAAATAATAAATTCATTAAAACCAGATGTAGCAATAATTGATTGTCCAAGTATTAATTCCTTTAAGTTTAAACAATATCTTAAAAATCTTCTTAATGATAAATCAATTAAGCTCATAGTTGAACATAAGGCAGATGCAAACTATCCTATTTGTTCTGCTGCTTCAATAATAGCAAAAGTTAAAAGAGAAGAAGAAATGACTAAAATAAAAAAGAAATATGGAAAATGCGGTCCAGGATATCCTTCTAATCAAACAACACAAAACTTTGTCAAAAAATATGGAAAAAAATATCCTGAAATAATGAGACAAACTTGGTCAACATATAAAAGATATCATAAAGAAGATGGGCAAAAGAGTGTTATGGATTATTGAATTACAATCCTTGTTTTAAACTACTTTTACCAGTAATTTTCTTCATTACAAATTCTCTTATTTGTTCAGCTTTTTCTATACTTACTGCAGGAAGATGTCCTTCACTTCTTGGCATGCCTCTTCTTCCATATCCTCCATGAAAACCAGCTGTTTGAATATCAACAGTTGAAAAACCACAAATTCTTGCTAAAATTCCCCTATGAACATCTACATTTTGAACTCTTTCATAAGGGATATTAGAATACCTTTTCCATATAATTCCTCTTTCTAATTTTAAGCTTGTTGTAGTAAATTCATATTTCCATCTTTTATAAGCCATTCTTGCGTAAATTTCTGCTATAATTATAACTAAAATAAGATAAAATACAATACCCAATAAAATTAACATAATAACCCTAGGACCACCCCCTAAGAGCAAACCTGCAAAAACCCCTACTATCGAACCTAAGAATCCAGTAAAAAATATAAGAATAAATAAAGCAGCGAAAAATCCACTAATTCTAAATAACCATTTTGCTCCAGGATGTAAGTGTTCCATGTTTTAATCAAATTATATTAATTTAAAAAGCTTTCTATAAATGGGAATTTGCGTGAGATTAATCCTTTTCCTTAAGTAACTTATCAAGAAGTTCTAATTTTTCTAATAAACTTTCAGCTGAACCTATATATCTTATAGGTTTTTGAATTACCTTATCTTTA
>JAFCDH010000023.1 GCA_017609795.1 Candidatus Pacearchaeota archaeon
TCTCATAGAGAAAAGAAAAGATATCTTTTAATAAAAGGCAAAGATGCTAATAAAAAAATCATAGAAGAAGTTATTTTGGATTTTATTGGTGGGTTGGGTTATGCAGAAGCAGGTCCTAAAGTAATAAAACAAACACCTAATAAAGTTATTTTAGCTATTAATAGAAATTCTTTAGATAAAATTAGAACAAGTTTTCTTATGTCTGAAAAAGATTTAAATATTGTTAAAGTTAGTGGAAGTGTTGGAAAGGTTAAATGATTATCTTTAACTTAAATCTTGATAAATATAACTAAAATATTGAGGGTATTAAACTTTGTTATGAGTGGCTTAAAAAACTCCCTTTCATATCTTCCTATGTTTATAAAATATAGATATTGTTTTTAATTGGGATTTGATAAGCTCAATCAAGAGCATTATCTGATTAGCTTAAACCTTATCTTCATATCTTCTATGATTACAAGATATAGATATTAGATGGCTTATAGGCCCTATTTTATGTGTAATTCAGGGTTTTATATTTAAATGCGCCTATGTTATTAAGTGGTAGTAACATAGAGTAAGATTTATAAAGCCTGTTTGAGGTTTTTAAATAATTAAAAAATTTTATATTAAAAAAATGTCATCAGAAAATATAGTTATTGTAGGAACTTATCCTCCAACACCATGTGGACTTGCAACTTTTGATGCAAATCTTGCTACATATTTAGGAAAACTTACAGGGGAGGTAGGATCATTAATGGTAGCTCCAATAGATGAAGATAATCTTTCATTTTATGCTCCTGTAAATCCTGATTTAGTTATTGAAAAATGGAATCTTCAATCATGGATTGCTGCAGCAAATGGAATAAATAAAGTTGCATGTGAAAGAGATGGTCCTTCTACTCATCTTTTAAGTCATGAATTTGGATTAGACCCGAATCCAGATAAGGGAAGAGATAAAGGAAGATGTATTGGAAAAAACTTTGTAAATCTTTTAAGTATTCTTGAAGAAAGTGGGAAAAGAATGCCTAAAAAGAAAAGACCCTTAAATATACCCATATTACATACAATTCCTCCAGAACCTAATGAACATCAAAGAAAAATAATTCAAGAGTTTGGAGAAAAAGCAGATTCTATTGTTGTTATGACTAAAGTTGCTAAAAATTTTTTAGTTTCTGATACATATAATCTTGATCCTTCTAAAATAACTTATATTAATCATGGTATAAGGGTTCATGATATATCTAAACAAAATCAAGAAGAAAAAAGGGAGATATATGGTGTAACAAATAGATTTGTTTTAACAGCTACAGGATTAATGTCTCCTGCAAAAGGGCTTGTTGAAATAATTAAAGGATATTCAGAAGCTAAAAAATCTGTTCCAAAAGATATCGTAAAGAAAATGCTTCTTAATATTTCTGGAGGATTCCATCCAGGATTTATTTCAGCAGAAAAAGGAAAATATTATAGGGCATATGCTAGAAGATTAGCAAAAGCATTTAAAGAATTAGGATTAAAAGTTTATAAAACAAAAAAAATAAGTGATTTTCTTAATCATGATTTTGAAGATTTAGATGTTGTTTATCTTGATACTTATCTTCCTGAAAGTAAATTAAAAGACATATATGCTATAAGTGATGTTTTTATAGCAAATCATCAGGATATTGGACAAATGCATAGTGGAACAGTTCCAGAAGCTATGGGAGCTTTTATTCCTCAAATAGCTACAAAATTTTATAATGCTTTAGATATGTTAGCTGGTATTTCTACTAAAGAGCTTCTTCCTTATAAAGGAAAAATTATTGGGCTGGATAATTATGAAAATCAGACAGCAGGACTTTTAATAGATCCTGGTGAAGATTCAATTGAACAAATAGGAAGATGTCTTTCTTATTTAGCAAAAAATCCTAAAGAAGTGGAATACATGAGTAGAAGGGCACGTTCTAAAGCAAGAATGATGACTTGGGATAATACTGCATTAGAATTAGCTAAACATATTGGTGATTTAAGAGCAAGGTTATAGATTCTATTGGATTTATTAATTTCCACCACCAAAAACCTTTTAAATGTACATATCATGATTTTATTGAAAGGAGATATAAGGTCTTATATCCAAAGAAGAAATTCTTTATTATTTTCTTTGGTGAGAGATAAAGAAATTAAGAAAAAGATATAAAATGAAAAAATCTATAAATAAAAAAACTCAAGGATTTGATTTAAACAATCCTTTTAGACATTTTGATAATAGATATAGAGCATGTTATGAAATGTCCTCTCCTCTCTATCATTTTATGCCTTTTTATTCCTCATCTCAGATAACAGATAAAAAAATAAATAATTAAATATAAAAATGGAAATACCAGATATGCAAAATCAAATTATGGGTTATGACAGAAGTGCAACTATGTTTTCTCCAGAAGGACATATTCTTCAAGCAGAATATGCTGAAAAGGCTGTGAAGCTTGGAAGTGCAAATATTGGAATAAAATGTTCTGAGGGGGTTGTTATTGTTGCAGATAAAGGAAACAAAGATACTTTAATAATACCAGAATCAGCAGATAAAATACATGAAATTGATGAACATATAATGGCTAGTGCTGCAGGAATTTTATCAGATGCAAGAATTTTAATTAATCAAACAAGAGTTACTGCTCAACAACATAAAATTACTTATGATTCTCCAATTGATATAGAATCTATAATAAGAGAAATTTCAGACCTTCAACAACAATATACACAACATCCAGGAGTAAGACCTTTTGGAGTTGCACTAATGGTTGCTGGAAAAAATGGACAAGATTGTAAGTTATATACTACTGAAATAACTGGAAATTATCTTGAATATAATGCAACAGCAATTGGAAAAGATGATGAAAAGATTAGAGAAATGTTAAGAAAAGAATATAAAAAAGATATGACAATAGAACAAGCGATAAAACTTGCATTAAATATTTTCAAAAAAATACTTGGAAATGCTTTTGACATTCAAAGATTTAATATTGCTTTTATTAAAAATAATGAGAAAAAATTAAATAAATTAAAAGGAGATGAAATTGCGAGGTTTAAGTGAAGATGACAGATACAATTGCAAGATTAAGACATGAGAAAAATACCTTTGAGACAATGGTGGATTTAGATTCTGCTATGAAAATGCGAAAAGGAGAAGAAGTTGATATTAATAATATTATTAAAGATACTACAATCTGGAGTGATTTGAAAAAAGGAATGAGAGCTGGTGATGGAGAACTAATGAATGCTTTTGGAACAACTGAGTTTAATAAAGTTGTTGAAAGAATAGTTAAAAAAGGAAATCTTGAGGTTACTCAAGAATACAGAGATGAAGCTCTTGAATCTAGAAAAAAACAAGTTATTGACTTTTTAGTAAGAAATGCTGTTAATGCTCAAACAAATCAAGCTTTTACTCCTGATATAATTGAATCTGCAATCAAACAAGCAGGAGTTAAAATTGAAAATCAATCTGTTGACAAGCAAATCAAAGGCATAATAGAAGGTTTAAAAACCATAATTCCTATTAAAATTGAAACAAAGAAAATAAAAATTAAGATACCTGCAGAACATACAGGTAAGATATATGGATTAATTCAAGATTATAAAGAAAAAGAAGATTGGCTTAATGATGGAAGTCTTGAAGTGATTTTGAATATTCCTATAGGAATACAATCTGATTTTTATGATAAATTAAATAATATAACTCATGGTAGTGCTATAACTGAGGAGATGAAGGTTGAAGGGGGAAACTGATATCTTATAAGCGTGGGATGAGGTGGAGATGAGGAGATTAAGAGATAAAGATGATTAACTTAAGAAAAACTAAGATAATACCTCTTGATTGAGCTTATAAAATTTTAGAAAAAATTAATATAAAATGACAGAAAAACACAATCTCCATTTTCCAATTCAAATAAAATAAAAATAAATAACTAAATTGAAAAATGTCAACAAAACAAGAAAGAAGATTAGTAATTCCTGGAGAGATTATAATATCTAATGATGATAAACTTCCTGGAGATTTTACAATAAAACAAGGCAAAGATATAATTGCTAATAGATATGGTTTAGTAGATGATTCTGCAAGAGTTATAAGAATTATACCTATTTCAGGAGTTTTTGAACCTAGAAGAGGAAATACTGTAATTGGTAGAGTTGAAGATATAAACTTTAGTGGTTGGAATATAGAGCTTGGAGGCCCTTATACTGCATTTTTACCTCTTTCAGAATGCCCAAGATTTATTAATAGAAATGATATAGCAGAATTTGCTAATATTGGAGATATTATTAATGCAAAGATATGGGGAATTAAAAAAGGAGGAATTGATTTAACTTTAAAATCAAGAGGTTTAGGAAAATTAGAAGGCGGTAGAATAATTAAAATAAATCCTCATAAAGTTCCAAGAGTAATTGGAAAAGAAGGTAGTATGATTAATTTAATTAAAAACTCAACAAACACTGAAATAACTGTTGGACAAAATGGTTATATTTGGATAAAAGGTGCTGAAGAAGGAGAGAATAAAGCTGAAAAAGCAATTAAACTAATAGAAGTAGAATCTACTTCAGAAGGATTAACTGAAAAGATTGAAAAATTTTTAGAGGGTTCAGATAAATAAACTAATATCTTAATGTAATATTATGATAATGTTTAGGAGATTAAGAGGAAAGGTAATAGATTAAGAGATAAATAATAGGAAGTTAAGCTACTCAAATAATCTCTCTTGATTGAGCTTATCAAATTTAGATAAATTAAAATATAATATTAAACTAATAAAAAATAATATTAAAAAAAATAAAATGCCATACACAAAACGACCAGATAATAGAAAAATGGATGAAATTCGTCCAATAAGAGCAGAAGTTGGAATAATTCCAAATGCCCCTGGAAGTGCATTATTTGCATTTGGAGATACAGTTGCTATTGCTGCTGTTTATGGTCCAAAACCTCTTCATCCACAACATATGCAAGAATCTGATAGGGGGATAATTAGGTGTGTTTATAATATGCTTCCTTTTTCTGTTACCGAAAGAGCTAGACCTGGACCAAGCAGAAGAAGCAAAGAAATTGGACTTGTAAGCGGGAATGCATTATCTGCCGTTGTTGATTTAACAAGATTTCCAGGAACAGTAATTGATGTTGAGATTATGATATTACAAGCAAATGCATCAACAAGATGTGCAGGAATTAATGCTGCTATAATGGCTTTAGCTCATGCAGGAATTGTTATGAAAGAAATGGTTTCAAGTGTTTCAATTGGAAAAATAGATGATAAAATTGTTGTTGATATTACAAAAGAAGAAGAAGACCACAAAGAAGGAGAAGGTTCAACAGATATTCCCTTTACAATAACTTCAAATACTAAAGCAATCACACATTTGCAATTAGATGGAAAAATACAAGTTAAAAGATTTAAAGAAGCTGTTGAAGCTGCGCAAAAAGCTTGTGAAAAAATTTTAGATTATCAAATAAGAGCATTGAAAGGAGAGAAGATTGATGAGACCAAGCCTTTAAAAAAGGCTTGAGCCAAAGATGAATAAACCAATATCTTATAAAATATAATGAGATGTTATGGGAAGATTAAGCTATTCAGATAATCTCTCTTGATTGAGCTTATAAGATTCAGATAAAAAATAATATTAATATATAGATAAATTAAATAAAAAAACATAAAATGGAACTACCAAACATAAACCAAAAAAAAATTGAAAATCTTTTAGAAGAAGGAAAAAGATTAGATGGTCGAGCGCCATTTGATTATAGAGATATAAGCATTGAAACAGGAATAAGTAAAAATGCTGAAGGAAGTTCTCGTGTTAGGATTGGAAAAACAGAAGTTATTGTTGGAGTTAAAATGGGTGTTCAAGAACCTTATCCAGATCATGAAGATGAAGGAACAATGATGGTAGGCATGGAATTTAATCCAATTTGTGGTGAAAGATATGAATCAGGTCCTCCAAAAATAAATGCTATTGAAGTTGCAAGGGTTGTTGACAGAGGAGTAAGAGAAAGTAAAGTTATTAATTTTAAAAAATTATGTATTAAAGAAGGAGAAAAAGTTTGGTGTGTTATGATTGATATTTATTGTATAAATGATGATGGAAATGTTTTTGATGCTTCAGCACTTGGTACTATGGCTGCATTAAGAGTTGCAAAAATGCCAGTTTATGATGAAAAAACAGAAAAAGTTAAATTTGGAGAATTTACAGACAATCCTTTACCTTTAACAAAAGAGATTCCTTTTTCAATGACTTTTTATAAAATAAAAAATAAATTTTTAATAGATCCAAATAGAAATGAAGAAGATGCAAGTGAAGCAAGGATTACTATTGCTCTTTCATGTTCAAAAAAAGATAAAATTATTAATGCTATGCAAAAAGGAGGAATAGTTCCTATTTTAACAGAAGATTTAAATAAAATAGTTTTACAAAGTGAAAAGATTTATGAAGCTGTTTATCCTGATTTAAATAAGAAGATTGAAGGGTTGAAAAAATAAAACTAAAATCTTATTATGATATGGAGATGATAAGATTAAGTCTAAAAATGAATAGTTTAAGCTTAACAAAAAAACTCAGATAATCTATATTGATTGAACTTGATAAGATTTCAGATAAAAAATAATATAAAAATGGAATTAGAAAAATTACAAGATAAATTTACAAGATATGAAGTTGCTCGAATACTTGGAGCAAGAAGCTTACAGCTTGCTATGGATGCCCCTGTTTTATTAAAATTAAGTAAAGAAGAAGAAAATGAACTTAATTATGATACTCTTAAAATTGCTGAAAGAGAATTAGAATCAGATGTTTTACCTATTACTGTTAGAAGACCATTACCTAAAAAATCTGAAAGAACTATTAAAAAACTTTCTGATGAAGAAATTAAAGAAAAATTAGAAAAACAGGCTGAAATTCAAAAAAAACAAGTTGAAAAAGAAGAAAAAGAAAAACAAATTGAAGAAAAAGAAGAAGAAAAAGATATTAAAGAAGAAGCAGAAATAATGGAAATGGCTAAACCTAAAGATGAAGTTGAAGAAGATGCTTCAGAAGAGAGTGTTGTTGAAAAGGAAATTTAGTTCTTGATAAGGTTTTTATATTGTGTTTCATTATTAATTAATGTATACTAGAATCTTATAAGCATAAAAAGATATAAGGAGGATAAGATTAAGCTATTCAAAATAAACTTAAACTCTTCAAACCTAAGATTAATCTAATGAACAGAAGTATATCTTATAAATATAATAAGATTTTAGAATAAAACAAAAAAGAGGAAAGATTGTATGAAAATCTATAATATACAAGTAAGAGCAATTGAAAATTCTCGAAGAGAAAAAACAATTCAAGTTATTATTAAGACTAATTATGGGATGTTTTCAACATCTGCTCCATCTGGAAAATCAAAAGGAAAATATGAAGTTCCTGCTTATACTAAAAATTTGGGTTTAGAGATTGAATTCTTAAATAATTTGAAATTATCTGAAATTTTATGTTTTAGAGACTTACTAAAAGTTGAGAAAATTTGTAAGGGAAAACTTGGTGCAAATAGTTTGTTTGCTTTAGAATCTTCTCTTTTAAAAGCTCTTGCTTCTAAAAACAAAAAAGAATTATGGCAATATTTAAGAGGGAAACATAAGAAACTCCCACGCCCTATTGGAAATGCAGTTGGAGGAGGATTACATAGTAGAGGAGTTAATGGAATAAAACCTGATATTCAGGAATTTTTATTTATTTCAAATGCTAAAACATTTGAACAATGTGTAAAAATAAATAAAAAAGCATATAAATTTGTAGGCAAATATTTAGGTGGAAATGGTCGCAATGATGAAGGTGCTTGGGAAACTAAATTAAATAACAAAAATGTTTTAGAAATAATGAATAAAGTTAAAGAAAAAATCTGGGACAAATATAAAGAAAAAGTTATGGTTGGTATTGATGTTGCTGGTTCAAGTTTTTATAAAAATAGAAAATATGTTTATAAAAATTCTATACAAAAATTAAATAGGGTTGGGCAAATAGAACATATTAAAGCTTTAATAAATCAGTATAATCTTTATTATATTGAAGACCCTTTAAATGAAGATGATTTTTCTGGTTTTAAAGAACTAAGCAAGGGTAAGTGTTTTATTGTTGGAGATGATTTAACTGTTACAAATCTTCAAAGACTAAAGCGGGCTGTTAAGATGAAGGCAATTAAATTAATTATTATAAAACCTAATCAAATTGGAAGTTTAATAAAAACTAAAGAGGTTATTGATTTTGCTCATAAACATAAGATTAAAACAATTATGTCTCATAGAAGTGGAGAGACAGAAGATAATACTATTGCTGATTTAAGTGTTGCTTGGGGTTGTGATTTTATTAAAACAGGAATTTATGGTAAGGAAAGAGAGGCTAAATTAAATAGGGTTATTGAAATAGAAAAAAGTTTGAAGTGATAATTTTATTTTTTATCTAGAATTCTTATAGGCTTATTTAAGATTTGTTATGGGTAGCTTAATGTTGTTATCTACATCTTAATATTTTATAAGATATTAGATTTTGATTAAAAAGAGTTGCAAGAAACTGCTTATAAGAGTTTGTTTGAAACTAGTTACAGGGAAGGTAGAATTGTTTTTTGAATTGAATTTTATTTATATCTTAATAAAAGATAATGTTATTCCATTCAGGGCCTATCTTGTCATCTTCATAACTGTCCTTTTTATAAAATATAAGTTTTTTATTTTTTAGAAACAAAGATTAGAAAAACTTATTCAAGAGGGCCTGTAAAATCTTCTAATTTTAATGTGAAGGGAAGTTTTTTTTCTTGACAATATCCCCTTGCAAGAATGAAGAGTACACATCCAATTGATTTTTTAGATTTATTATTACAAGGGATTATGTTTGTAATATGTTGAATAAAATTATTTGTATCACAAAGTGATAGAACTGGTTTTTTTAATTTAATTGTATCATTTAATGCATTTTTATCTATCCAAGGATCACAAATAATTGTTAATTCTTTTTCAAAAAAATCTTCTAAAATTAGATTTGTAGTTATTCCTGGAGGATATTTTTTTGTAAAAACTTTTATTCCTGTTGCTTCTTCAAATTTTCTAGCAGATTCCCATCCTGCTTCTCTTTTACAAACAAGATAAATTTGTTCTGATTCATATTTAGTTATGAATTTTATTGCTTCTCTTAATTTTTCATCTATTAATGCAGTATTAATTACTGCTAAACCATCTGCTCTTCTTTTGTAAACATATTTTCTCATATGAGGGGTTATTACTTTTGTTCCAAGATGTACTGCACATTTAATATAATCTTCTAAAGGTATTAATGTTTCTCTTTCTGTTTTACTTTTTTTAATTTCTTTTGTTTCTTGTTCAACTTCTCTTTTAGATATATGTTTTGAAATTTCTTGTATTTTTTTATCTTCAGTTGAAATTTGTGTTGAATCTTTTTTCTCTGTTTGCTGTTTAGATATTCTTTGTTTTAATTCTTCAGCTAAACTTTTTATGTTTATCTTTTCTTGTTTTTCTTGCATTTTTTGTTTTTTATATTATTTTATTTTTTGAAATCCTAACAGATATTATGTTTTTAAGATGAGTTGATTAAGCTTTGAAGATGAGTTGCTTAATCTCAGTAGCTATTATAGTTTTTCTTTGTTTAAACCTGTCTTTTCTCTAAAAAGAAAGTTTGATTTCATTAAGATATCAGTATTTATTATAAGAAATGATTGAAAAATTAGTTTATAAAGGTTTGGTGGGGTTTTGTTTTGTGCTTCCTATAGACATTTATCACCCCCTTAAAACAACTTACTAAACGCAAAATAAACACTTGCAGGACTCTTTTTTTCTAAACTTATATGGGGCCTAATATGATTATATCTCATTCTAAAATCATCTGGGCATTTACAGAAACTTAATTCATTTGCTAATGTTTTAAAGAACCTCTCACCATTATTAGTTAATATTTCTCTTGGATATCCATGAACTCTTGCGAGTTTATCTAAGATTTGTGTCACAACAGAAGTTGTGACCCTATTCAAATCAAATAATCCTAAACAATATCTTGAGCAATCATCAATCACAGCAAAGCAATATTTATTTTTAATCTTTTGGTCTGAAACATCCATTTGCCAAAGAGAATTAGGATGTTTTCTCTGTCAGCGAATATACTTTATTCTTTTTTTCTTTCTCTTACTTTTTTTCTGTAAGAGAATTTTTATTTAAAATCTTGTAAACAGAGGCATGAGATATTTCCTTAATAAATTCAGATATCTTATGTTCTCCCCATCTGGTTTTCTTTTTAATTCTGATTACCTTATCTTCCATATCTTTAGTTATTTTTGGATGAGTAGTTTTTGGCTTAGTGGATTTATCTTTTAAATCCCATTCAGTTTCATTCAGTCTTTTGACCCATCTCATAAGGGTCCTCTTAGTTATTTTATATCCATACTTAGCTTTTAATATTCTTCTACATTGATTGTAAGAGTGATGTCTCACTCTTAGCTTAAAAAATTCTTTTCTAATCTCTTCTTTTTTCATAAGAAAATTAGAAATTCTAATTCAGAACTAATTTTCGGTTCTTCCTCGTGACATATGTCCCTTGGACATACAGGTGAGGGTTTGTTTTTCTGACACTTATGTTCCCTCGACAGCAATCTTTATAAAGCCTAATTATCATTACCAATTATAAAATGTTAATGATATTAACTGGGATGATTACCTTAAATTACTTTAAGAGTAGGATGTAGTAAAGTTTAAGTTGACGTCAATTCTATAGCTATTAGGATATTGTGTAAGATTATTTTGATTTTTTGGTGAATTATCAAGTTAATAATTAAATTAAATCCAGTTTATCCTGCTGGCGGATGCGGCTATCTGGCTTATAATTAGACATGCAAGTTTTCTTTTTTGAATCCTCAAAAATTTTAAATTTTTGGGACCCCAAGAATCTTTTTAAGATTCTTAGGGTTTCATTAAAGAGCAAACTGCTCAGTAACACGTAGCTAATCTAACCTTAAGTCAAGAATAACCTCGGGAAACTGAGGGTAAATCTTGATAGGAAATATTTTCTGGAATGAGATATTTTTGAAACTCGAGCTTAAGGATGAGGCTGCGGCTGATTAGGTTGTTGTTGGTGTAAGGGACTAACAAGCCGATGATCAGTAAGGGCTCTTAGCGGAGAGGCCCTGAGAAGGAATCTGAGACACTATTCCTAGCTCTACGGGGTGCAGCAGTCGAGGAAATTTTACAATGCT
>JAFCDH010000024.1 GCA_017609795.1 Candidatus Pacearchaeota archaeon
AGAGATTGAGAGTATTGATTTTAATTGATGAAAGTAATTTTTATTATAGCACAGCAAAGAAAGGCAAGAAAGTAAATTTTCAAAAACTAATTAATGAACTAGTTGGTAATAGGGAATTAGTTAATATTTGTTATTATGTTGCCCTCTTAGATATAGAAGAAAACGAGGAAAAATATTGGGGGCACCAAAGATTTTTAAATAAGCTTAGAGAGATTCCAAAATTTAAAGTTGTCTTATGTGCCTTAAAGAAAATTAAAGCTAAAGGAGAGGGTTATACTTATTTTATTAAAGGAGATGATGTCAAACTATCAAATAATCTCTTAATGGGGGTAGCAGATAATTTATATGATACTGCCATTGTTGTAAGTGGGGATGAAGACTTTATTGATTCTAAGACAATGATCAAATAAAAAAGCTCCCATCAGGATGCCAGAAGTGTAGGC
The DNA here is from genome assembly GCA_017609795.1 of Candidatus Pacearchaeota archaeon. GTDB lineage: Archaea > Nanobdellota > Nanobdellia > Pacearchaeales > GW2011-AR1 > ARS1285. Next base: position 444 of record JAFCDH010000024.1, read on the forward strand.
TTCGGCGGGGGCATATATAGGGGTATATATACTTCATGGCATTTCATTAGGTATTTTTGCAAGAGATTAAAATCTTAATTCCTCTTTTTTCAGAATGCTTATTAAAAATTTAACAAAAGGTCTTAGATTGTTTTTATACTGGGCTTCTTGTAAAACCTCATAATATTTAAATCTTCTTTTTTTAAGAATATTTATCATCGGATAGTTATTTCTGTGCAAAATAAAATTCATTAATAACCTTCCAACTCTTCCGTTACCATCTACAAAAGGATGAATTCTTTCAAATTCTGTATGAAAATAAGAAGCTAAGATTAATGGGTGAAGTTTGTTTTTATTAGTCGAATACCATCTCAACAAGCTTGCTATTTGTCTTGGCACTTCCTGAGCTTTTGGGGGGATAGACCTTCCTACAAATACCTGAACTCTTCTAAATTCTCCTATTTGAGAAATTAAATCTTGCCTTAAAGTGTTTATTACAACTAATTCATGCAATCTCAGTATAAATTCTTTATTTATATCTCCCTTGAGATTTAACATATAATCAAATGCTTTTTTATGATTTATAACTTCATGCACTTCTCTTAATGATTTATTGCTCGGGACAATTCCTTCAAATAATAGAAAAGAAATTTCTGATAAGGTTAGGGTGTTCCCTTCTATTCCAGTTGAATCATGAGTAAATAAGGAGCAAAAAGCTTCATATCTATTTTCATAGTTTTCTTTGGATTCTTTTGAAAAATCTCTTTTAATTTTATCTAAGAGTTCTAACTCTTCTTTTGTTAAAATAACATTAAAAACATTTAATTTCTTATCAGCTTCTTTTTCTTTTTTCTTTAAATCTTCTTTACTTAAATTAACCCCCAAGTAAATCCTCTCTTTACTTACTTTTTTGCCTTCCCTTATAGATTTGACTCGGTAATAATATTTCCTGCCTTTTTTCTCCTGGATTTCATTATGAACCATATTATATTTATGACTACATTATTTATAAATCTTTCGTTTATGTAGTCATAAAAAGGAAAAATTAAATATAAAATAGAAAAAATTTGTAGACAAAATAATAATTTTGTGGTCCCCCAAGTCCCATCAATTAATCACAATATAAGTCATCGGCAGGAGCATTCACCTTTTAAAAAATCCTTTTTTCTTTAACAACCATTTATTTTTGTTTTTATTAACATGAGGGCTATCTTCTTTATGCCTTTTCCAGATAAAAAACACAGCAGCACCTACTATTAACAAGAAGATAACATAAACACTCATTTTTCCTTTAACACCATCAAGAACCACCTGCCCAACAGTTCTTGATTTTCCTAAAACAACAGATTTTCTAACAAAACCCTCTAAATCAGAAGAAAATGCAAAATAAATAGAATAAATTCCTGCTAAGTTTTTAGGCAATTGAATTAAAACACTTCTTTTATTTTCTCCTTTTTCAACAACAAAATTATCTGTGATTCTTTTTATTTCAACTCCATCCCTATCAACAAGCCAGATTTCTATATTAACTTCTTTTCCAACTAAACTATCATCATTTAAAATATAATTTACATCTAATTCTTCTTTTTCCTGAATTATATCTTTAATTTCAATTCCTCCAACACCTGGGATAGTAACAACAACTACCTGAGTGTTTATCCCTTCATCACATTTTATTTCCAAATCTCCAGAATAATCTCCAGCACCAATTTCATCAGGAACATTTAAATTAAAATTAAAATCTATGTTTTCTCCAGGAGCAATTCCCTCAATCTGATCCAAATAAACCCAAGAACTAATATCTCCTTTAGCTATTAATCTACAATTATTTAAAAATTTATTCCCAATATTTTTCACATTTAAAGACAAACTTTTTTCATCACCTTCATGAGCAATAATTTCTCCCATTTGTGTTACTTGCATTCTTCCACTAGTATTAGAAGGAAAATACCCTCCTCCGCCTCCACCACCTCCAGAACCTCCTCCAGAAGGAAGATTAGGAGTAGAACTTGAAGTATCAACACTAAAACTTGAATTAGTAGTATTTTGATTTCCTGCAGAATCATTAATATAAAAATAAAAAACAAAGTCAGAATCAGAACTAACATCAAAACTTGTAGTATTATCTAAACAAGTTACAGAAGTATTAACTATTTCTAAACTTGCTCCTTGATAAACATTATACCAACAAGAATCTAAATTATTATCAGAAACACTCCAAACAGCAGAAACAGTTCTACTTGTTTTTTCACCACTTGGCTCAGAAACACTAATACTAGGATTAACAGTATCAATATAAAAAGTTTGATTACCATTAACAGCAGAATTACCTAAAGAATCATTACATTGAATATTCCAAAGATAAATTCCATCACTTAAATTCAGATAAAAAGTATTCACACTATTATTTTCAGGAGAAATTTCTGTCTGATTCAAACTAAAACTTTCATTAAAATCTCCCCATAACTCACAAGAATCCAAGTCCATATCAGTAGGAGTATAATTAAAATTAATATTTTCTTGATAATTTAAATATTCATCAATTGGAAAAGATAAAACAATGGTAGGAGCTCCTACTTGAACTGAAAAATTTGCACTATCACTTGATTCTTCTCCTAAACTATCATTTGCATAAATATTAACAACATAATTTCCATTCTTAGAAACATCAAAGGTTGTATTTGCACAACCAGCTAAACTAGTATTGCTTCCATCATCAATATTATACCAACAAGAATCTAAATTATCATCAGAAACAGAAAAATTTAATTCTAAACTTTCATTATATCCATAACTTGCTCCTTGTTGAGGAACAACAAGACTAATAGATGGGGCTGTATTTAATAAATCATAATCAATTGTAACATTATAAAGCTCAGGAGTAATACTTGAATCAGGTGTTGAAAAAATTATTTTATACTGAAAATAAGTATTATTATCTAAACTCAAATCTTGAGGGCTTGTATCTGTTATATCTGTCCAACTTTCTCCAGAACAAACAGCATCATTACAACTTCTAACTTGAAAGTCTAAATTTGTGTTAACAACTAAAGAAGTCAAACCAAAAATATTTCCATTACCTCCATTCATATCTTCAGCTTTTCTTACAAAACTAACTCCAGAATCTGTTGATTGATAAATATCTTCACTTCCATCAGCTATATAAATATAATTATTTGAATCAAGATGAATAACTTGTCCTAAATTACTATCTCCCCCATTATAATCATCATTAACTAACACCCAATTAACTCCTGAATCAATTGAATGCCATACATCTTGATTATGTAATACAAAAAGAGTTCCAGAACTATTTACATACATATCAGTAACATCATTACCAATCCCACCATTATAATCATCATTTATCTTATTCCAAGTAACTCCTTCATCACTAGATTTCCAAACATTAGCAGAATTATCAATTACAAAAATATCATTATTATTATCAACCACCATAGCTCCTGCATTAGGACCTTCTCCAAAACTATCATTTACACTACTAAAATTTATTCCAGAATTTTCTGATTTAAGAACCTTATCTGCTCCATCTATAATATAAATATAATCATTACTATCAATTGCCATAACCTGCCCATTATTACTTGCTCCAGGATTAATATCATCATTTACTTTATTCCAAGTAACCCCATAATCATCAGATTTCCAAACATCTTGACTATATAATATAAATAAACTACCTGAGCTATTAGAACCCATATATGTTGCACCATTGCTCTCTGCACCAGTATAATCATCTTTAATTAAACTCCAATTTATCCCATTATTTACAGATTTCCAAATATCAGCATTTCCATCAACAGTATATAATTCATAAACACTTGACTTATCTTCTTCCCAACTAATATTATTCCATTTAGATTCCCCACCAGCATCAAAAACCTGTGAAGTATAACTTCCAGTTAAATTATCACTAACTAAAACAACAGCACTTCCATTATAAGTTGTATTAACATAACTACCATTATTAAAATCTCCTTCAATATCATCTTGAAAAACAGCAAAACCAGTAATAAAACCGGTTGTTCCTCCTCTAATCATAAACAAAACTCCAACTAAAACCAAAAAAATAATCCCTAAAACAGCATATCTAATAATGTCTCTTTTTTCAATAGTTTCTATTAAACTCTTAATTGCCTCTTTTATCATTTTTTTTAGTAATATAGGAATCTATTAACTACTTTTTTCTATTCTCTTAATCGCCTTGAACTAAATAGATAGCATTATATTTTATAAGCTATTAGTTTAAGTTATAATTATATTCTAAATCTATTTTGATTTTTTATCATAAAACCTCAAACCTATTACAAAAATAGCTAATAATCCAACAGCCATTAAAAATAAACTAATTAAAGGATATTTTTGCCAAAAATTATCTCCTAAAACTCTTTCTAAACTAATCACATTTCCAGTTAAACCAACTCCTTTAAATTCAATAGCATCTTCTCCTCCTTCAATAACTCTTACATCATAATTTCCATCAGGAGCAGTTAATCTTATTCTTTTACTTTGACCCTTTTCTAAAGAAATTGATGCAGTTTGATCTTCACTACCAATATAAATTAATATTTTTTTATCATAAATAGGAGCATTACCAATATTAGTTACTATTAAAGTATCTCCTTCTAATTCAATACCTACTTTTTCTAATTCTCCGACATTAAATAAAGTTCTAGGAGCATTTATGCCCTTATAACTTGCACTAATTTCCCAAGGTCCTTTAACTGCATCTTCAGGTAATTTAAAACTTATTTCTTTTCCAGAAACAACAACTCCTTGTTTAACCACCTCTGTATAATAATCTTGAATAACATAATCAATTTCTCCTTCTATTTGTTTATTATCTTCATCGTAAAGAACAATTTTAAAAACAACTTCTTCTCCAGGAACATAATTATTTCCCACTTCAATATCTAATTTTTCAGCATAAACTAAATTCAAAGACAATATAAGAAAAATTCCAAACACTAAATTCAAACCTAACAACTTATCTGTTCTCTTTTTCATAATACTATTAACAAATTCTTATTTTTAAACATTTCTGAGGTTTTAAAATATTGATAATTTTCTTATAAAACTTAGGAATTTCTAATAACCTAAGTTTCTTCAATCCAAATATCTCATAAGTTCTATTAGTTATGTTCCTCTGTTCTCCAATATTCAAAGGATTTCCCAGCCTAAAGCGCTCCTTTTTCAAAGCTAATAAAATTTATAAGATGTTAATAGAAATTAACATAAATAAATCAACAACCAAAAATAAATCTAAAAACTCCTAAAAAAATCATCTATGAAACTTAGTGCTAATCCAAGTTCTTCCTTTTAAAATTAAATCATCAAATCCTCTTATTTGTGCATGTCTTCTCCAAACTAAAACAACAGCACCTGCTAAAACTAATAAGAAAACAACATAGGCAATAACTTTTCCTCTACCAACACCAACTACAAATCCAGTAATTCCAGGTCTTACTTCTGCTTCTTCACCAATAACATCACCAGTTATTGTGCCTCCTTCTCCAGCAAGAACAGTTACATCAATAGTTTCAGATTCAGCTCCTGCTTTCCCACCTCTACAATCAGCTTTTAATTCAACAGGATAATCTTTTGCCTCAGTTCCTAAAGGAACACTTATTTCAACTTTAATTTCTTTTTCATCTCCTTTAGCAATATTAACAGTTTCTATAGAAGAAATCCAAGAAGCTTCATTTCCTTTTCCAACAATATCACAATTCAAATAATAACTTCCAATATTTTCTAAAGTTAAAGTAACTTCTTCACTAGTTCCTGCAGTAATAATAATACTTTCTAATGCAGATAATTTCACTTCTCCTGTACCTTTTGGTTCTTCAGTTCCTTGAGTTATTGTAACACTATTATCTGAAGAACTTGAATCATCATCTGAACTTGAACTATCATCATCTGAACTTGAGCTTTCTTCTACACAATTTCCATTAGAACATTCTTTACCACTACTACAACTTCCACAATCTACAGTTATAGAATCTCCACAATTATTTTCAGCAGTTACTTCCCCGCACTCTTTATCTAATCTAGCACAAAAAGTTGGACCATTCTCAGCAGAACATACACAAACTTCATTTTCACAATCCTCTCCACTATCACAATTATTATTACAATTTATAGTCCCATTACATCCATCATCTAAAGAACTTCCACATTGTCCAGAATAATCATCACAAGTTTTAGGATTACAATTACAAACCCCTTCCTCACAAATCTCGCCAGCCAAACAATCACCACAAGATACATCTTCTCCACAATTATTTGATTTTGTTCCACAAACCCAATCTCCACAAATTATAGAAATATTTTCAGAAACACATTCTTCAGAATGACATTCCTCAGACCACCAAAAAGCTTCTAATTCACCACATTCAGATTCACTAACTAAACTTAAATCATAACACCCATAATCCCCACTATGATTATACCACCACCCCTGAGCATCTACACATTCTGATTCAGTAAGATTTTCGCCAATTTCTTGAACAGCATATCCAGTAGGAGATGGCCTAATTAATAATACAATTGCAGCTAAACCTACAAAAACTAAAACAATAATCGAATATTTCAATACATCCTCTTTTTCCATATTATTTATAATATCTTTCCCTTTTTAAATATTTCTGTAAATCAAAATCTCAAATTAAAAATATATTTAAACCCCTTTCTCATCTTAAAAATAAGAAAACACTAATATCTATAAAACTTAATGTCTTAGAAAAGATTAAATTAAAAAGATAAATTAAAAGATAAAAAAACTCATCAACACAGCTTAAAGATTTATAAGGATATAATAAAAATTCAAACAAAAAAACAAAATGAAAATACCAATAACTTTTTTAGGAACCAGCCAAGCTATTCCAACAGCAACAAGAAATCATACTGCAATTTTACTTAAATATAAAAATGAAAATATTTTAATTGATTGCGGAGAAGGAACTCAAAGACAGTTTAGAAAAGCAAAAATCAACCCTTGCAAATTAACAAAAATTTTAATCACTCACTGGCATGGAGACCATGTCTTAGGATTGCCAGGATTATTTCAAACCCTTACTCTAAATGGTTATAAAAAGACCCTATATGTTTATGGTCCAAAAGGAACAAAAAAATACATTAAAGAGTTTTCAAAATTCTTTCCAATAAAAAAATTAAAATTAAAAGTTCATGAAGTTCAAAAAGAAAAATTCCTTGAAACAAAAGATTTTGAAATTTCTGCATTTCCACTTAAACATGGATGTCCTTGTAATGGATATTCATTTAAGGAAAAACGCAAATTAAGATTAGATAAAAACAAATTAAAAAGATTAAAAATTAAAGACAAATTTAAAATAGCTCAACTTGCAAAAGGAAGAACCATTAAGATTAATAATAGGATAATAAAACCATCTCAAATAACTTATAAACAACAGAGTAGAAAAATTGCTTTTATTTTAGATACTAAAGTTTGCCCTAATGTCAAAAAACTTGCAAAAGATTCTGAAATTATAATAGCAGAATCAACATATTCAAAAGCTCAAACTTCCCTTGCAAAAAGATATGAACATTTAACTGCTGAACAAGCAGCTAAAATTGCAAAACAAGCAAACACAAAAAAATTAATTTTAACTCATATTAGCCAAAGATTTGAACACAAAGAAAACATTCTTCTTAAAGAAGCAAAAAAGATTTTTCCTAATACAATAATTGCAAAAGATTTAATGAAAGTTGAGGTTTAATTTACATAAATTTAATTTTCTTGGAATCTCTATTCACCTTAAAGCTTCACTCCTGTTCATTAGCTTAATCTTATCATCTTCCTCTCATTATATTTTGACAAGATATTGATACCTCATTTATATTAATCCTAAAAGCTTATTACTACAATCAATACTATCATAAAATTCAATAGATTTTATTGCTTTCATAGAAGCTTTATCATCAAATCCATTAGAGTCTTCCCATTTAGCTATAAAAAAATTTGCTTTAGCTTCATAATAATCTAACTCATTTTTTCTTGTTAATAAATCTCCATTTATAAATTTTCTCCAGAGTTTTTTCAAGGTAAGATAATGTTTTACTTTATTTATAGGATAGTCTATAATTATCATTTAATAATAAAACTAATTTAACTTATAACAATTATTGTAAACTAATATACTTAACAAACCTCTAACTATCTTTGATTATTTGAGAACTATTAACCGTGTGAATCTAAACAGGTTTAACACTCAAAACTTCCCTCTTATTTAGCCATGCTTGCTGGAGAAATAAAAATTATTGTGTCTCCTCTTAAAAAGGTCAACCCAAGGTTTCTTTTGTTTTCTCCATCTACAACTTCTTTTGCATTATCTAATACTACATTAATATGTATGTCAAATGCTAAAAGAGTTCCAACCATCTGTCTATTATTTTTCAACTGCACTAAGACTTCTTTGCCTTTAGAGTTATTCAAGACATCAAGCGGCCTTTCAATTCCATCAACCATGATTTACTTTTGTTAATTTAGTTTAAAAAGATTGCTATAATTAATCCTAATCAAATCCAAACATTTAAATACAAATTTTCTTCCTAATCATCATGGTAAAAGGAAGAAAAATATCTGGCGGAAAATATAAAAAATCTAAGAAAAAGAAAAAACATGCTCTTAGAGGATATACTAGAAAAGTTAAACTTGGAGAAAAAAAACAGAAAATAAAAAAAGGACAAGGAGGAGGAAAAAGAATGACTCTTCTTTCAGAAAACTTTGCAAACATAATTGACCCAGAAACTAAAAAAACAAAAAAAATCAAAATCGCAAATGTTTTAGAAACCCCAAGTAATCGCTTTCTTGCAAGACAAAATATTTTAATAAAATCTGCAATCATTGAAACAGAATTAGGGAAAGCTAAAATAACTAATAGACCAAGTCAAGAGGGAATGGTGCAGGCTGTACTTCTAAAAGCAGAATAGTCTAAAAAACCGATATAATTAGAAAATATATAAAAGAGGCAAGGGATGGCTACCCCACAACTAAAACCATAGGAATAACAGCACCAAGATTGGAACACAAGTTATTGAATATGAATTTTTGCCTTTTTTTGTTTGCCTCTAAATTAGTTACTCACTAAGTATATTTAAATGTTTTCAGAGTTTGCGTCTAAATTAAGACTTCCTAACTACAACATAAACCTTTCTTCCTAGAAATTCTTTAGGGGCATCTATTTTTGCTCCTGATCCAAATTTAGTAACTGTTTTCTCAAAAATA
>JAFCDH010000075.1 GCA_017609795.1 Candidatus Pacearchaeota archaeon
ATTTCAATTAAAGATTTAGCGGGATTGATTTGTAAATTAATGGACTTCAAAGGTGAAATTCACTGGGACACTACAAAACCAGATGGACAGCCAAGACGATGTCTTGATGTTTCTCAAGCAGAAAAAGAATTTGGGTTTATTGCCAAAACAAATTTTGAAGAAGGCCTGAAAGATACAATTAATTGGTATTTAAACAATCAAAATATTTAAAAAATAAAAATATGGGAATAAATACGCAGAAAAATTTTTTAGTTACTGGTGGAGCTGGCTTTATTGGTTCTCATACTGTTGATGCGCTAATAAAGCAAGGGGCCAATGTGGTTATTATTGATAATTTGGTGACTGGTAAAAAAGAGAATCTTAATCCTGCTGCCAGATTTTATAATTTAAACATTACTAATCCTGAAGTAGAGAAGGTTTTTCAAAAAGAAAAACCAAAACTTATTTACCACTTTGCTTCAAATGTTTTAGTGCCAAAATCAGTTGAAGATCCATTGATGGATATGGATAGTATTGCTGGTGCAATTAATATTTTTCAAAATGCTAAAAAATATAATGTGAAAAAAATTATTTTTTCTTCCTCTGCATTTCTTTATGGCAATACTAAAAATTTACCTGCCAAAGAGACTGAACCCATTATACCAATTTCTCCCTATGTAGTTTCCAAGCAAACGGTTGAAAACTATTTAGAATTTTACAAGAGAGCTTTTAGTTTGCCTTATGTAGCTTTAAGGTATTCAACTGTCTATGGGTCAAGACAATCAGCGGGAGCAATGGCTGACTATATTCGGAAATTATCTGTTGATAAACAAGCAGAAATGTATGGTGATGGAGAAAAAACAAGAGATTATATCTGTATTGAAGACGTAGTTAGGGCCAATCTTTTAGCCCTAGATGTTTCTCCTGATTTTTTAAATCCAGTTTTCAATATTGGGACAGGTATTGAAACAACTTTAAATGATTTGTATAAAAAAATTGCTGAAATTTTAAGGAAGGAAGCAAAACCAATTTATTTGCCAGATAGACCAGGGGAACAATATCGTTATTCTCTTGATTGTTCTAAGGCAAAAAAAGAACTTGGTTGGGAACCAATGATCAGCATAGAAGAAGGATTAAAAAAGAGAGTTAAATATTATCAAGAAAATATAAATAAATAGATTTACTATGAGTCTGGGAAAGAAAATATTATGGAGATTCAAGCTTTTTGTTAGAAGTATTCCGGCGATGATCAAAGCACTCTTTGTAGAGCCACGAAAACACCCTTGGCGATTGATTTTGGATATATTGACATTGTCATTCAATAAGAGATATAAAAGAACTCTTAAATATATTGGTCGTTATTATAAAATAAAGAAATTACCAGATAGCGAAAATCAATTTGCAATAGACCTTGGGGAAATAAATATTATAGTAGATAATTCTTTGATCAATAATAAAACAAAATTGGTAGGTCTGTTCGTTATGTATTTTGATTTAATATATCCCTATCTAGTTAGATTCCCTATACCTATTTTAATGCCCGAAGGTTCTTACGAAATTAGATTAGTATCTCTCGAACCTGGTGATATTGTTATTGATGCAGGTGCTAATGTTGGGATATTTACTTTTTGGGCATCTAAAAAAGTTGGCGAAAGGGTCGTGTTTTTGCTTTTGAGCCATTTCCAGAAGTTAATGAAATTCTTTCTAATTCTTTAAAATACAACACTTATCAAGGTAAAAATATTGAAGTAGTATCTTATGCTTTAGGTAGAAATAGTGAGAATCTAGTTTTAAACTATCAAAATGACGACTTAGGTGGTTCAAAAACAGAGGGAAAAACAAACGCTATTAAAGTTTCCCAAATTAGATTAGATGATTTTGTCGAAAATAGGGACATTGATAAAGTCGATTTTATTAAAATGGATATTGAGGGAATGGAAAGGGAAGCATTAAAAGGTGCTTCAGAGACCATTGCTAAGTTCAAGCCGAAATTAGCAATTTGCATTTATCATTTGCCGGATGATCCGGCGGTTATTTCCAAAATTATTAAAGATATTTGTTCTGATTATCAAATTATTCAAACAAAAGCAAAGATTTATGCTTATTGTCCAAAATAAAATTAGATTTTGATCTATGCAAAACGTTAAAATCAGTACAATAACTTCTTGTTTTAAAGGAGAAAAATATTTGGAAAGTTTTTTGAGAAATGTTTCTGAGCAGACAATACTAGATAAAATAGAAATTGTTTTAGTTCATAATGAACCGACTGAAAAAGAAATTAGAAGAAATTAGATTAGTAAAAAACTTTCAATCAAAATATCCAGGTGTTATAAATCATGTTGTTATTAGACCAGTAGAGCCGATAGGAAAGTCAATGAATACATGTATAAAAGAAGCCAAAGGGGAATATGTGACCATTTGGAATGTAGATGATTTACGAACACCGAATTCCCTTGAGATGCAAATGAAAGCTCTTGATGAAAATCCAGATATTGCCTTAACTTATGGGGATTTCATAATAGTAAATAAA
>JAFCDH010000025.1 GCA_017609795.1 Candidatus Pacearchaeota archaeon
TTATGATTTAAAAAAAGGGCAAACAGCTAAAATTGAGAAAAATAGTGTAAAAATAGAAAAATTAGGTAAAAAAGGAAAAATTAAAAAGGAAAAAGTAAAAGATGATTTAATAAATTTAAAAATATTAGGTCAAAAAGTAGAAGTTACAACAGATTATTATGAATCTGAAGAAGGGTTTGGTAAAGATTATTTGCAAGAGGAATTAATTGAATTAGAAATTGATTTAATTGATTTAGGGATTATTGAAAATAAGAGTTTTACAATATTTTTGATTTATAATAATATTGAAATTACAGAAATAAATAAGAAAAGTTTAATTGAAGAACCAGAGATTCCTGTAGAAGAAAATGAAACTGTCAATGAAAGTGAAACAAATATAACAATTCCTGAAATAAATATAACTAATGAAACAATAAATATTACTGAAGTGAATGTTTCTGAGATAAATGAAACAAATGGACCTTTTGCTACTGGTTCTGAGGGTGAGGGTTCTTCTGGATCTTTATCTGAGAAAACCTCTTCATTTAGTTCAGGAGAGTCTTTATCTAAAAAAGAAACTGTTTTTACAAATATTTCAGAAGCAAGTTCTTTAAATCCAATAATTAGTTTTGTTGAAGAAAAAAAAGTAAATTCTTTAATTTTAATTTGTTTAATAATTTTAGGTGTTTTTATTAAGATAATTTATAATTTTCATAAGAAAAATAAATTAAAAAAAATTAGGAATGTTATTCCTAGTGCTAAACTATTAGGAACATATAAAAAGGTTTAAGAAATATGATTGGTTGGATATAATAAATAGTTGAACAAATTAATAAAATAGATTAGATACTTAAATCTTAACAAGAATAAAGAGATTGAGATTAGGAAATTAAGATACTCAGATAATATCTCTTGATTGAGCTTATTAAATTTTAAAGTAAATAATATAAAACAAAAAGATGGTGATTAATAAAGAAGAAAAAACATTGCAGGAAAGATTGAAAAATCTTGAAGATAAATATAAACAAAATCTTTTTTCAGAAGAAGGTAGTGAAAAGCCTGTAGAGTTGAATATGGAATCAGGATCTGGGTCAAAGATTGAAGAATCAACTGTTGAAACTAAAGAACCTGAAATTGAAGAACCAGAAGAAATTCAGAAAAAACCAATAATTAAAAGACCTAAGATTAAAACAGGGATTAAAAAATTAATAAGTCCTGTAGGAAAAAGGGTTTTAACCCCTCCTGCTGAAGTTGGAAAGTTAAGTGAATCTAAAATTAAAGAATGTGCAGTAAATATTTTAAAATTAAAAAAAGAGATGTCAAAAGTAATTCTTGGGCAAGAAGATATTGTTAATGGTTTAATTATGGGTTTGCTTTGTAATGCTCATGTTTTAGTTGAAGGGGTTCCTGGAATTGCTAAAACTTTGGCGATTAGGGCATTAGCTTCTGCAAGTGGTTGTACTGTTAAAAGGGTTCAATTTACAGTTGATATGCTTCCAACAGATATTATTGGATTAACTAGTTATACTCCTGAAAAAGGATTTGAAGTTATTAAAGGACCTATTTTTGCTAATTTTATAATTGCAGATGAAATAAATAGAGCACCTCCAAAAACACAATCTGCTTTAATTGAAGGTATGCAGGAAAAGCAAGTAACAATTGGAAGAAAAAAGTTTCATTTACCTAATCCTTTTTTTGTTATGGCAACTGAAAATCCAATAGAAAATGCAGGAGTTTATCCTTTGCCAGAGGCTCAAATTGATAGATTTTTATTTAAGTTGATTATGGAATATCCTAAAGAAAAAGTAGAAAGAGAAGTTATGGAAACAAATATTACTCTTAAAAAATTTGAAGCATTTGGATTAAAACCAGTAATTACCCCTAAAGAAATAATAAAAATGCAAGCAGTTGCTCAAAAAGTTTATTTAGATGATAATATAAAATCATATATTCTTGCTATAGTTAGAAAAACTAGAACTAAGGATTTTAAAAATGCAGAGTATGTTACTTATGGCTCTTCTCCAAGAGCAAGTATTGGATTGTTTATTGCAAGCAAGGCAAGAGCTTTGATGCAGGGAAGAAATTATGTTCTTCCTGAAGATGTGAAAAAGGTTGTTTTTGATATTTTAAGACATAGATTAATTTTATCTTACAAAGCAACTCTTGATAAAATAAGCCCAGATTCTATAATTCAAGAGCTTTTGAATTCTGTTAGAGTTGGGTAAGGATTTTAGAGATAATTTTTAAATTTTGGTGGGGCTTTATCTTTAAAATAATTTTATCCTTTACGTCCACACGAAAGTTTTATAAAGAATGTGGACGTAACTCTTTTTATGTTAAATCATATTATTAAGGGAATATTAATATCTTATAAAATTTAGAGCTTTGGAGATGACGGGATATAGATTTATGGCAGGTAGAGATACTAAAACATTATATTTTGATGGAGAAATTTATGGTATACACAGAGATTAAAGAGAAAAATAAAAGAAAATATTATTATAGAGTCCTCTCTGTAAGAAATGGAAAGAAATTTGCAAAAAAAAGAAAATATCTTGGAATAGGTTTATCTAAAAAAGAACTTGCTAAAAAAGAAAAAGAAGCAGATAAAGAACTTAATAAGGAAAAGAATAAGAAAATAGAACAGGAATTGAAAAAGATTAAAGCAAAGATAATACCTATCCTTAAAAAACATAAAGTTAAAAGGGCAGGAATTTTTGGGAGTTTTGTTAGAGGAGAGCAGAAAAAGAATAGTGATCTTGATATTTTGATTAAATTTAATGGAAGTTTATTAGATTTAGTTGGTTTGGAGATGAAATTAAAAAAAAGATTGCAAAGAAAAGTTGATTTGCTTACATATGGAGGTGTTCACCCCTTATTAAAAAAAAGAATTTTAGATGAAGAGGTAAAAATAATATGAAAAAAGAAGAAGGAGTATTTATTGAACATATAATAGATAATATAGAGAAGATAGAATCTTTTACTAAAAACATCTCTAAAAAATCTTTTTTGGAAAATGAAGAGAAACAATATGCAGTTATTAGGGCTATAGAAATAATCGGAGAAGCAGTAAAAAATCTTCCTAGTTTGTTTAGAGAAAAATATCCTAAAGTTCCTTGGATAAAGATTGCTGGAATGAGAGATAAGATAACTCATCATTATTTTGGAATTGATTTAAATGCAGTATGGAAAGTTGTTAAGGAAGGTGTTCTAGATTTAAAAACTAAAATATTAAATATTAAGAATGATTTGGAAAAGGAGGAGTGAGAAGATAACTAATAAATATACTAATATCTTGGTATATAATGAGATGCTCTACTGAGATTAAGAGATGAAGAGGACAAGATTAAACTACTTAGATAATCTCTCTTGATTGAGCTTATAAGGTATTGATAAACAACAAAACAAAAAAAGAGTTAAAATGGAAAGAAAATTAAATCTTGATATTGCAGGAGCTGTTTCTGAATTAGAGATGTTAATTCAGAAAGTTTTGCCTAAAAATATTATGTATAGGATTCTTCTTGGAAAAGGATTAGAATTTGATGGCTTTAGAGATTTTACTCAAAATGATGATGCTTCAAATATTGATTGGAAAGCAAGTGTTAAATCAAAAGAACTTCTTGTTAGAAAATATATTGAAGAAAGAGATTTGAAATTTGTGTTTATAGTTGATGTTAGTGATAATATGGTTTTTGGTTCAACAGAGAAATTAAAATGTGAATATTGTGCAGAATTATCAGCTGCATTATCTCATCTTATGTTAGGAAGCGGGGATAGAATTGGATTTGTTTTATTTAGTGATAAAATAGTAGGGATAAGGCCTCCTCAATTAGGAACTAAACAATTTGAAATTTTTGTAGAATATTTATCAAATCCTTTAAATTATGGTGGAAGATCAAATTTAAATGATGTTTTGGATGTTTTAGCTAAAACTCTTGAAAAAGACACTTCTATGATTTTTATTATATCTGATTTTGTTAAGTTTGGAGAAGCTCAGCAAAGAAATCTTGAAATTTTATCTGGGTTATTTGAAACAGTTGCAATTATTGTAAGAGACCCTTTAGATAATAGTTTACCTGATATAAATAAAGAAGTTATTATTCAAAGCTCTGAAACTGGAGAGAAATTACTTATTAATCCAAGAGTTGCTAAGGGAGTTTATGAAGCAAATGCTTTAAAACAATTAGCTTCAGCTAAAAAGATTTTTAAGGACTTTAATATTGATTTTTTAGAACTTTCAACTGACAAATCTTTTTCTGTAGAATTTGCCACATTTTTAAAAGAAAGAATTAAAGGAGGAAGAATTGTAAAAATTAAAAATGTTCATTAGTTTTATTCATCCATTTTATTTAGTATTTTTGTTTGCAATTCCAGTTTTAATTTTACTTCATTTTTTTGGACTTAAAAACATTAAAGGAAGAGCTTTAAGTTTTGCAAATTTTGAATCAATTGCAAGAGTTAAAGGAATAGATTTATATTCAAAAAATATTTTACTTCTTCTTTTTAATGTTTTGCTTGTTGTTTTACTTGTATTTGCTCTTTCTGGTTTAAATGTGCATAAAGATATTTCTGCAAGTGAATTTTCATTTGTTATTGCAATTGATTCTTCTGAAAGTATGTCTGCAGTAGATATGCAACCAAATAGACTTTCTGCTGCAAAAGAAACTGCTGTAGATTTTGTTAATTCTTTACCTTCTGGTTCTTCTGTTGCTGTTCTTTCTTTTTCAGGAAATTCACTTATTGAACAAAGATTAACAAAAAATAAACCAGATGTAAAATATGCTATAAATAATATTGAGATAAGTTTGATTAAAGGAACAGATGTTTTTGAAGCAATTTCAAATTCAATTGAATTGTTAGATAAAGAAAAAAGAAAAGCAGTTGTTTTATTAAGTGATGGACAGATAAATATTGGGAATTTTGATAAGGCTATAAATTATGCAAAATTTGATGACTTGATTGTTCATACTTTTGGTATTGGAACAGTAACTGGAGGAGAAGTTAGTTATGGGTTGTCTACTTTAGATGAAGATAGTTTGAAAAGTTTAGCATATAATACTGGTGGAGATTATTTTAATGTTAAAAGCAAGCAAGATATGAAAGATTCTTTTGATGAAATAATTCAGGTTGCAGAAAGAGCAGGGAGTATTGACTTAACTCTTTATTTAATTATAATTGTAATAGTTCTTTTTATTGTAAAACAGTTTTTACTTAGTATTCATAAGATTATTTGGTGAAATAATCTTATGTAGGTTTTAGATGAGGGTAAAAAATATTAGTATCTTGCGAAATATTATGAGAGAGAAATGAGGAGATTAAATTTTGAAAAGATAACTAAGATAATAAAACTTGATTGAGCTTATTAAAGATAAAAGAAACTTACATTCCTAAAAGCAATTCCTATTATATGAATTTACTAAATTGCTTTTACTCACCTTTAGGAGGTAGTTAAACAATACTGATATCTTTATGAAATGTAATGCTTTAAAGAAGAGAGGTGTACCATTTAAAGATTTATAAAGATATTAAAGAAGCCACGGGCTTTAGCCTGTAGAGAGGTCACAATATAAAATGAGATTTGAGAAATCAAACAAACATGCACAAACAGGAGTAGTAGTTTTAGTTTTGATTATACTTATTGTTTTGGTTTTAGTTCTTCTTATTTGGAATGTAGTTGTTCCACTTGTTAGAGAAAAAGGAGAAGATGTTGAAACAGGCTCTTTTATAATAAATTTAGATATTGAAGAAGTTGTTTTATTTGAAACAGGAGCTTTAAGAGTTAGAGTTAAAAGAGGTTCTGGAAAAGCAGATATTGATGGTTTAAGATTTGTTTTTAATGGTGAAGGACAAAGTGCTTCTGAAACAATTGAGGAAAATTTACCTGAAGAATTAGAAACTAAAACTTATAGTTTTAGTCCTATATTAGATATTGGAAAAGTTAAAAGTGTTTTTGTTGCTCCTATTTTTGGTAATAATTTAGGTATGGAATTTGAATCTGAAGTAAGTAAAATTATAGAGATTCCAGGAGGATTAGTTTCTTGGTGGAGATTTGAGGGAAATGCAGATGACTTTGTTTATAATAATCATGGAGAATTAGTAGGTAATGGAATAAGCGTGGATGGAAGATTGATTTCACAAGGAGTTGGAGGTTATGTTGATATAGCAGGAGATAATAGTTTAGATATAAATGATAAAATTGCAATTAGCTTTTGGATTAAAACAAATGCTAATTCTGGAGTAATAATGAGAAAGACTGATAATTATGAGGTTTCTTTAGTTGATAGCAAAATCCAGTTTTCTTTTAGTGATGGGGATATACAAACTATTAATGAGATTAATAATGATTGGAATCATGTTCTTATTAGTGCTGATGTTGGAGGTATTAAAAAAATTTATATTAATAATGAATTAGAGCTTTTTCAAGTAAATTATAATTTTAATGCAAATGATAATAATCTGAGTATTGGAGAAATTTCAGGAGAATTTGATGAATTTATGATATTTAATGAACCTTTGGCTGTTGCAGAAGCTGAAGCAATTTATAATAATCAAAAAGATGGTTTCTGGAGTTAAAAGTATATCACAATTCTAATCTTTAATGCTTTGGAGATTATGGGTGTGAAGCTTTATTAGGTTAAAAAGTAACCTATTAACTTTAGTTGGTATAAAACACCTATATTTTAATGAATATAACGATATAAAGAGGAGAAGTGTATAGCTTAAAGATAAAATAAGATATTGAGAAAATTTATTTATAATTTTCTAATATTGTATTGAACATATTAATTAATTGTTTAATTTGTTCAGGAGAATTTTTTTTCCCTTGATAATTTGCATCTGACATTGCTTTGCTAAATTTAGCATAATCTGGTTTTTTTTGCCTTTTAAATTGTTTTTCTAATTCTAAATAAGTTAGATTATAACCTAAATTAAGATATTCTTTAAAAAAAGCTCTAGCAACTTTGTTTAATCTTTCAAAATCTTTTGTTTTAGGTTGAGAGGCTTTTTTTAATACTTTAAGCTGAGCTTTATATTCTGAAAATCTTTCTCTGTTTGTTTTTATTTTTTTGTAAAGTTTTTTATTTCTTGATAAAATAACCCATGCAACTACAATTAAAATTACAACAACTAATCCTATTGGAATTACTATATTTAAAGGTATTAAAAATGCCATTTTTTCTTTTATGTTTGTAAGATATTGGTTATAAACTATTTTAATATAAAAAAGTATCGTTGTTATGATTTTTGATATTTGTTTGATTGAATTATATTTTAAAGAAGAAATAATTTTAATATTTTATTGATCTTAGGGCTTTAAACTTCTGTGGTGTAGCTTGATTATGTATAGATACTAAGGAGAGAGGCTACATACATATTAAGTATTAAAAATACTTAAAATAGTAAGATTTATAAGTGATTTTACATACATATTAAGTAATAGGTGTGTAAAGTGGTGAAGATTATAGCAAGAGCTAGTAGTTTGACAAGTGTTAATTGGATTATTCTTATTTTTTTAACTAAATTTTTAGGGAGCAGACTGCCTGCTTTACACACCTTTAGAAATTTGATTTCACCGCAAGGTAGTTCTGCTCTTATTTTTTTTAGATTTATTTCAATATCTGATAATCTCATGAATGAGTTAGAGATGAAAAATGTGAAGATTTGTTATTTATTGAGATATGAGGATGTTAGACAAAGTAGTTTTGGAGGTGGATTATGTTAGAGGAAATAAAGAAATTACAAGAAAGAAAACAAAAACTTTTAGAGGCTGTTAGATTAACTAAAGAGAAAAAGCAAGGTGTGATTAAAATAGTTCAGGATTTGCTTTCTCAATATAATTCTGGAAGACTTTCAAAACAAGATTATGAAGAAAAATTAAATGAATCTTTAGATAAAAGAAGTTCTGAAAAATGGATTAAATATTATGATGATTATCTTGCTTATTATGATTATCAGATAAAATTATGTGATAAATTAATTAGAGAAGAAAAATTAGAAGGGTTGAAAAAAGGATTGAAAGGGAAAGTATCTTTAATATTGAAGATTTTGATTGTTTTAGTTTTGTTAGTGTTTATTGTTTTTTTATTTTTTATTTTTAAACCAGGAATGAAAGAATTTTTTGAAAACCTTAGTGAAAAAGTTGGTTTTGACCAGACTCTTCCTGTTGTTTTAGAACCAGGAGCTGAAATTATCAAGGAATCTTTATTGCAACATCAAGCTGTTTTAGGCAGACCTGTAAAATGGAAAAAGCAATTTACAGTTGATGTTGTTTCTGATTTTAAATTAGAACTGCCAAAAGATTCTCAAAATGTAACAATTAAACAAAAAAAAGATGGTGTTGAAAAAGATATTACTTCAATTGTGGAAATTGATGAAAAAGGAATTTTCAAAAAAAGAGTAGAAGTTGGAATAGATAAAAAAACAATAACTGGCCAGGCTGTTTTAGATAAGATAGGGGGTAGTGAAATAGAATATGAAATTGAATATAAAACTCCTGGAGCTGAAATTTTTGAACAAAAAATAGCAAATGGTAAAAGAATTGTAATTAAAGGACCAGATGATGTTCATTATGAAAATATTTTATCATTTACAAAACTCCCACAGAATTTTGAAGAAAAAGATATAAATAAAATAAAAGTATATGAAATAAAAACACAAGATGGCGAGGAAATAAGAGAAAAAGTTGAATTTAGTGTTTATGATACTAATGAAGATGGTTTATATGATTTTATTGAATGGGTAACCCCTTATTTAAGTGAAGCTGTTTTTGAGATTATAATTGAGATAAGTAAGGCAGAGCATTTAGATGAAAATAAAGAATTTATTTCTGATATTTATAATGATGTTTATAAGCTAGATAATAATTGGAGTGAAGAAATAAATAATAATGAATATGTTAGAGTTATGTTTGAAGAAATGCTTGATGGTTCTAAGGATATTACTATTTATTTAAGAATTGTTTCTGGAGAACCAAAAATTGAAGTTTATGAATTTGAAGGTGATGATGTGGTTGCAGAGTTTGAGAGTTTAGTTGAAGGGGAGAATAAGATTTATTTAACAGAGCTTGAAGGATTACAAGATAAATTTGATTTAAAAGTTGTTGATGGAAGTGTTGAAATTGATTATATTGTTGATCCTGTTTTAAAATATACTTGTCCTAATGATATGATTGCTTATTGGACTTTTAATGATGAAGATGTTTTAGGAACAGATGTTTATGATGTTTTT
>JAFCDH010000026.1 GCA_017609795.1 Candidatus Pacearchaeota archaeon
TTGGTATAATAATGTTTAAAAGTCTTAGAATTCTATTTGTTTTAGCATTCTTTATTTTATTTTTTTAGCTGACTTCATCAAGAATTATTTTATCTTTAAATCTTCCTCTTTTTTCTGCCTTGCTTTTTCTTATTTGGTTGACTTTCTTTTTATTAAAATCTTTAAAATCAGATATTGCATGAATAACTTCTAAAATATCTGCAAATTCTTCTTCAGTACTATCTTTTAGAAATTCATTAACTTCTTCTTTGAGTTTTTCTTTAAGTTTATTCCAATATTCTTTATTAGAAGCAATATGTGTTATTGGAGTTTTTTTATCTTGTTTTATTATCTCTGGGATTTTGTCTCTTATTAGTTTGTTGTATTTCATTTTAGAAGTTTTTAAATTAAAATTCAAAACTCACCCTCAACCTCCTTTAAAAATCCTTTTCTTTTTAACCATTCAATTTGTGCAGGAGTGTATTTTAATAAAACATCTCCTCGTTTATCTCCTTCAAATTCCCAAGGTTTTACAATAACTGTGTCTCCTGGTCTAATCCATAATCTTCTTCTTTTAGCCCCAGGGATTCTGCAATTTCTTTGTTTTCCATCTAAACATTTTATAAACATTCTATTTGCACCAACTCTTTGTTCAACAATACCTATAACTTCATCTTGTCTTGGAGTTCTAACTCTTGTAAATGTTGATTGTGAAGGTATACTTGGTTTATTTTTTTTTCTTTTGTCTTTAAATTTAGGTTTTTTCATATTAATTGTTGCTGATTTGAGTTTAAAAGACTTTTGTTAGTTGTTTTTAGTTTATTTTATTAAAATATCTTATAAAATGTAATGATATAAAGATGATAAGTAAAGCTTAATTATTTATAGAGATACTAATGAAGTTACACATTTGAGTGTGAGGGTATTTTACATATCTAAGAAGTTTTTATTAGAAAAATATAAATACATAAATATGTAAAATACAATATGTTAATTAAGATACATGAAGGATATAGAAAAACAGTATCATTGTGTGATTTAGATTTAATTGGAAAAACATTTGAAGAAGGCATAATGAGGATAGAGATAAAAGAGGGTTTTTTTAAAGGTGAAAAGAAAAATAAGCAGGAGGTTTTAGAAATCCTTAAAGATATGCAAAAAGAAGATGCAACTTTTAATATTGTTGGTAAAGAATCAGTAGAAACTGCTTTAGAAGCAGGAATTATTGATAAACAAGGGATAATTAAGATTAAAGAAGTTCCTATTGCGCTTGTTTTATTATAAAATATCAATTAACTAAGAAGTATTTAAAAAAATAAAAAAATAAAAAATTAAGCTGCTTTTTTCATTGCTCCTTCTTTTTGTATTCCACCCATTCTACAAACAGTTATACCACAATTAGGGCATTTTCCCTTTGCTATTTTTGTGCCTTTTTTTGTTTTAGATTCTTTTGGGTCTTTCATTATTACTTTCTTTTTGCATTTAACACAATATCCTTGAGTTCCCATTTTTATACTCTTATTCCTCCTTTCAATTATTTATCTATTGTAATAGATAAAAATACTATGTTTTTTATACTTTTAAAGGTATTTGTTGTGTGTTTTAGGTGTTTTTTGGTTTATTTTGGAATTTGATAAGCTTAAGAAGTTATGTTATGAATAACTTAAGTTCTGAGTAAATAGCTTAATATTCTTTTATGTATAGCTTAATATTGATATTAGTATTAATTCTTAGAATCAAATCTTTGCTCTTACACTATGTTTTGCTCCGCAAGCTAAACAATGAACAAATGTGAATCCTTTGTCTTTTATTAATTCTGTGTCTGGTTTTTTACATTCTTTGCAAATAATAAATTCTTTTACATATTGTTCTATTTTTTCATTGATTTTTTTAGAGGAAATTTTTCT
Organism: Candidatus Pacearchaeota archaeon; assembly: GCA_017609795.1. Classification (GTDB taxonomy): domain Archaea; phylum Nanobdellota; class Nanobdellia; order Pacearchaeales; family GW2011-AR1; genus ARS1285. The sequence goes on from JAFCDH010000026.1 coordinate 1,887, forward strand.
TTGTAAGATAACTCTGCTTTTTTTAATTGCTCCAGAAGTAGCAAGTTCTTTTAATAAGAATTTAAGTAAATGTTCTTGTTTTCTTCTTAAGTGTGATGCTATTTGTTGCAAATTAGTTAAGATTGTTTTAGTTCCTTCAAGATGCCCTTGTATTTTTGGAATTTCAAATCTTTCAGACTTTCTAGTAATTGGTTTTATTTCTTTGTATGCTGATTCTAATAGTTTTTCATATTGTTCCATGAAGAAGATATTAATTTTTCTCTTATAAATGTTTGGTTTTAAGTTTATTTTAAATTATAATAATACTTATATAGCTTAATTATGTCTTGGAATAGGGAAGAGATGTAGGAGATTAAAATGAGTTTTAAAAATACTTTAAAAAGTCTTGTTTTAGTTGTAAGTGTTGGTTTAGGTTCTATTGGAATTTCTCAATTATGTGCTCGAGAATATTCTCTTGAAAGGCAAAGAACAGTTTCTAAACAAGAACAAGAAATTGTTAAAAGAGCAATAATGCCTAAACTTTTAAAAGATCCAAACAAGGTAGATGTTGTTAATTTTTATACAAAAGAAGGTTATGGGAAAAAAAGACAGATATATGGAAGAGTTATTTCAGAAGATGAAAAAAATATAACTATTGAAGAACCTTTAGAGCATATTGTTTCTGCTAATACTTATTTAAAAGAGAGAATTGAAAAATTAACTAAATCTGTGATTCCTGAAATAAAATTTTATGAAGAACTTGGTGATAAGTATTATGCTAAAACAGGGGATTTTGATAGGGATTCTGATGATTGGGCACAAGCATTTAGGTATTTTGAACGAGCAAAATATATTTCAAGAAGAGAGTTTGGGGAAAATAATAAAAAAGCTAAAGAAATTGATAGAAAATTAGCTGAAATGAATAAGGATAGAACTGTGTGGAATAGAGAGATGAAAAGGAGAGCAAAAGAGAAGACATTTGAGTTTCAAAGAGAGTTTGGCATAAGATCAAGAGGATGGTTAGGGGAAATTGTAGAATATAAAACTCGTTTGAATAAATTAAAACAAGAAAGAGTTGTTTTAGAAACAAGTCTTTCGAAAATGTCTCAAGGAAAATCTAGTTTTATGGGGTGTTTGTCAGATTTAGATAAAATAATAAAATCTGGAGAAAAGAAGTTTACAGAATTATGGTTTAATATTTCAAAAAGGCTTGATGAAATTGATTTATCTTTAAAAGAAAGGAAATCTGTAGAAAACTTAGATAGAATCATGAGATTATATTTGCCATATCTTAATGAATCTGAGGAAGTTAGAAAAGAATTATCTGAAGCAATTTCTGGATTAAACACTGCTAATAATAAAATAAAAATTGGACAATCTGATTATAATAGAAGTATAACAAGTATAAGGAGTGAGGTAAATTTATTAGAAGAAAATCTTAAAAGATTGTGGTTTAATGTTTCAGATGAACTTTCAAAAATTGAATATGAAGCAGATAAACCTGTTGAAGAAAAATCTGTTGGAGATGTTGAGAAAAAGGCAGGATGAAATTTTTATTTCATAATATTTTCTAGGTTTTGGAAAAAATTAAACCTTATATAATTAAAACGTGTTCTTGTTTCTGTAACTATTGCAACAATCTGTTCTTTGTAAAACAAGACATGAAGTTTGTCATCAGAAGGAACATATTCAGACTTGCAAAGATTATATACTCTTTTTTCTAAATAAGTTGGATGATTTATAGGGGGGTTCTAATTTTCTCCCTATTGAAACTAAAAAATCATCTATTTGTTCATAAGCTTTTTGTTGTTCTCCAGTATTACAAGTTATTGATTTTGGAATATACATTTTTATCCCAAATACCTAACCCTTCCTGGTTTAGGTTCATAGATTATGCCTTCTTCAAGGAGTTTTTGAATTTCTTGGTTTATTAAATCAGGTCTAGAATCTTTTAGTTTCATTATGATTTCTTCTTTATCAATTCCTTCATTAGATTCTGAGTTTTTAATCATTTCAATTATTTCATCTCTTAATGCTCTTACTTCTTGTTTTTGTTCTTGTGTTAAAGGCCTAGGAAATGATTTTTCAATTTCAAGTTTTCTTATTAAAAGATATTTTGGGTCTATTTTTCTTATTAAATCAGGAAGAATATATAATTCCTCATTAAAGGTTCTTAAAAGACCTATCACAACTATAGTGTCTCCTTGTACTAAATCTTGGAATTTTTGAATATCTTCTCCAAATAATCTTGCTCTTACTTGCCCGCTTCCATCATCAAGAGTTATAGAAGCAAATCTTCTTTCACTTTCTGATTCAAACTTATCAATAACATTTGCAATTATATTAACTCTTAGGATTTTTTTATCTCCAAGTTCTACAAATTGAAGTTTAGGATTTGAACCTTCTCCTGATTCATCAAGTATTTGTTTTGATTTAAGCAAATCTTCAATTCTTAGTTTATATGCTGTTTCTCTTTTAAATTGTTCTGGCATTTTATATTATTTTGTTTTATCTATATCTTAATGTATGATAACGGTGAGTTGATGAGTCACTTTGACTTTTTATCATCTAACTTGATTTTATCATCTCTATCTCATTATATTTTATAAGATATTGATATGTTTTTTAAAGATTTATATGGTTTTCTACTATATCAACTGCACAAAACCAGATTTAGGTTGGAAAACATCTCCGATTTTTTTTAGTTTTTCAAGAGATTCTTCAAATTCTGTATCTGAGATATCTGTTCCTATTTCTTTTTTTAAAATATCAAGAGGAACCATTTTTCCATGTTTTTCTTCAAGTTTTTTTATTGTTTCTTTTACAAGAATTATTTTACTTCTTTGGCTTGAAGAAGTTGTTGTTGAAAATCTGTCAATATCAAAAGTTTTTGTTTCAGGATCATAACCAACTTGCATTAGATAATAATTTGTTAATCTAATTGCTACTTGAGCATCTTGTTTATCTACTGTTTGAGAAAGGCGACTTCTTGCATGTGCTTCAGCAAGCCTGATTAATCCTTGTAATTGTCTTGCAGAAATAGGAATTCCAGATTGTCCTTCACTTTGCATATTTCTTAATTTAACATAAAAATTCTTTATTTCTTCAACTGCTTTATCTGTTAATCTTGGTTCTACCTTTTGTTTTGCATAAGCAACATATTTTCTAAATAATTCTCTTTCTATTTGTGATTTCCTTCCTTTCATTTGATGAAGATTTAAAACATGTGTTGCAATTGCATCATCTTGTTCTTTATTTGGAAGGTCTCTTAAAATAAAGATTAAATCAAATCTATTTATCAGTGCAGGAGGAAGATCAATTTGTTGAGTAATTGATTGTAATGGTTCAAATCTTCCATATTTAGGGTTTCCTGCTGCTAAAACAGAGGTTTGTGCAGAAAGGGTAGCTTGTACATTAGCTTTAGAGATTGTGACTGTTTGTTGCTCTAATGCTTCATGCATTGCACTTCTATCTTCTGGGGTCATTTTTTCAATTTCATCAATACAAACAACTCCTTTGTTTGCTAAAACCATTGCTCCTGCTTCTAAACTCCATCCTTTTAAAAATTCATCTCTTACAACTGTTGCAGTGATTCCTCTTCCACTTGCTCCCATTCCAACAACATATCTTCCTTTTGGAGCTATGTTTGATATGAATTTTAGGGTCACACTTTTAGCTACACCTGGATCCCCCATTAAAAATAAGTGAATATCTCCTCTTGAGGTTGTTCCATCTGCACTTATTTTTCTTACTCCTCCAAACATTTGTAAAATTAAAGATTCTTTAATTTCTTTATAACCCCAAATACTTGGAGCAATACTTCCTCTTAATTTTTCAAGTAAATTAGAATCTGCTGCTAATTCTTGGATTTGTCTTTCATCTTCTTCATTAATTTCAAAGTCTTCATAAGTTGATTCTAAGGGGATTAAATTATTTGCCTCGACAGCTAAATCAAATCTTGTGGATATAGAACCAGATTGTAATGGAACTGGAACTTCTTTTAAAATTCCTAAAACTCTTACTTTGCTTCCAGGAGTTGTTTTTTCTTCCATTCCAGGCTCTACTAAATCTTCTTTTAAAAAAACTGATAATCTTCTTGGTTGTTCTCCTCCAACTAGAGATTCTGGTGCTTCTTCAATTACTAATCTTTGAGCATCAACCATTGTTTTACTTAAAAGTCTAAATTGCCCTTTTCTTCCACAAGAACATCTTGAAGGTTCTCTAAACTTTTTTTCAACTTGTAAAACAGATATTACTGTTCCACATGTAGGACATTCAAATTTTGCATTAACTACTTGTGGTCTGACTTCTGAGGCTTGTCTAACTAAGCCTTCAAAATAAATTAGTTGATTAAGATGTTCAGCTCTTATTGTCCTTATTTTGACTTTTTGTGTTTCAGGAAGACTATTAAATCTTATTCTTGGGTTTTTTATAAGCCCTGTTTCTTCTAAAGCTGTTTCTAATATTTGTAGAATCTCTTCAGGACTACCAATTAAAGCTTCTGATAAAACAGGAGAACTTGAAGCTAAATCTTCAAAATTAACATAAATAACTTTTTTACCTTTTCTTATACTTGCCCCTATTTGTTTTTTATATTCTTCAAAAAAACTTTTAGCTTCAATTATAAATTCTTCATTTGTTTTTTTAGGCGGCATTTTGATTGTTTAACTTATATCTCTATGAATCTTTGAGTTATGTTATGAGTAGCTTAAGCTTGTTTTCTATTTCTTAATCTCAGTAGAGCATCTCATTATATTTCATTAAGATATTGATATTTTTATTTTTTTGAAATCTTATTATATTTTTAAGAGATGTTCTTCTGTTGTGTATCTTTATTGTATCTTTAAGAGATGTTCTTCTGTTGTGTATCTTTATTGTATTTTGTTCTTTTAATTATCTGAGTAGCTTAACTTATGATTATGTCTTATTACATTAAGATATAGATTTAAATTTCATCTCTTTGAGCATCACCTAAGTTACATATTAAAAATAAGAATTGAATTTATAAATAATTATTTATTAGAACATAGATATCTTAGATAATAGAAATCAAGGGGGGTTATTTTTTATTCTTATTAGCTTCTTTAATAGTCTTAATTAACTGTTTCATTGAATCTTCTAATTGTTGATTGTTTTTTGTTCCTGTGCAAACAAGCTTTCCATTGCTGAATAAAAGAAATGTTGCATTAGGTTCGATAAGTTTGTATACTAACCCTGGGAATTGTTCTGGTTCATATTCTGTGTTTTCTAGTTCTAATGCTAAGAAATTTAAGTTTAAGGGGATATTTATGCTTCCTGAAGCAACTATATTTTGAACTGTTATTTTAGGTTTTTCAGTTATTTTAATGTTTATTTTTTTTAAAGTTTTTATAACTTGTTCAATAACTTGTTTAACTTGTAGAATTGATTTTGTTCCTGTACAAACTAAATTTCCTGAAGCAAATACAAGAACTGCTGATTTTGGTTTTTTTATTCTTAATATAAGTCCTGGAAAAGTTTCAGGATTATAGGTTGTAGTAGGAATTGTTTTTGCTAATTTTGTTAAGAGAACTTCTTTTCCTAAAGATGTTGTAGCAACTATGTTTTGAATCTTTAAAGAAGTTTTAGACTTTACTGAGGGCATTTTAATAAGATTTAAAAAGGTATGGGGTTTATAAAGCTTTTGGTTGGTGTCGTCGATGGATTTTAATACCTAATCTTTAATTCATGTCTTTCATAATCTTCATTGATTTCTTTTAAGGTTGCAACATCATCTGCTTTTCTATCTGGTCTGAGCTGAATGATTCTTGGGAATCTTAATGCAAATCCTGATTTATAAGTTGGAGAACGCTGAATATTCTGATATCTAATTGTTACGACAATTTTGGGTTTAATATCTACTTTTCTTCCATGTTCTTTTGTTATTAAAGGTTTGATTTTTTTTGTTAATTCTATGAATGATAAACCTAGTTCTTCTTTTTCTTTTAATCCAGAAGCTTTTCCTATTTCAAGGAATTTGTCTGTTTTATTATCTTTACAAGATAAAACAAATGAAGCTAAAGCTCCTGCTCTTTTTCCTTTTCCATATTCTCCTCCGGTAATAACTAAATCTAATTCATTTTCAGCAGGTTTTAGTTTTAGCATATGACCAACTCTTGCTCCTGGCTGATATTTATCTTTTAAGTTTTTAATCATAACTCCTTCTTGATTATCTTTTAATGCTTGTTTATAGAATTCTTGTGCTTGTTTTTCATTATTTGTTATTATTTGGTGAGCTGTTTTAAGATGGTATCTTTTGTTTATTATTATTTTTCTTAATATTTTTGTTCTTTTTTCAAAAGGCTCATTAGTTAGTTCTTTTCCATTTAAGTATAAAATATCAAAAGCATTAACTTCTATTGGAAGCTTTTTAACTAATTCTTGTATGTTGTGTTTTCTTTTGATTCTTTGGGAAACTCCTTGAAATGGGGTATATTTTTTTGTTTTTTTATTAAAGCCAACTGCTTCTGAATCAATTATAAATGATTTGGCTTTAATGTGTTGTTTAACATATTGCACAACATCTGGAAATTGGTTTGTTACATCATCTAATCTTCTTGTGAATATTTTTATATTTCCTTGCTCGTCTTTATTAATCATCATTCTAAACCCATCATATTTGTATTCAAATGCTGCTGGTTTTCCTACTTTTTTAAATCCATCTTTAATACTTTCTGCTTTTAAAGCAAGCATTGCTTTTAATGGGTGTCCTGGAGTTAAATTAATTGATTTTATTGATTTTATTCCCTTGCATGCTTTTTCAAATATTAATGCAAAATCATTTGATCGATCATATGCTGCTTGAATAAGGTCTATGAATTCTTTTTTTTGTTTTATGTTTTTATATTTAAAACAAGTGTCAATAATAGAATCTCTTATTGTTCCTGGACCAGTTCCAATTCTTAAATCATTTAAAAGTGTTCTAATAATGTATTTTGCTTCTATTGGTGAGGCAGATGTAAGAAGTTCTGAGATTAATGATAATTTTTTATCTACTGTTCCTTTTCCTTGTAATTCTGGAAGTGTTTTTAAGTTTTTAAGAACTTTATCAGTTATTAGTTTGTGTGAGAACAATGTGTTTTGTTTTTTATTTTTTGTTATATGTTCTGCTACTAATCCTAAATCCCCGATTTTTCTCCATTCAGAAACTATTTTATCTTTTGAAATTCCAGATGATTTTAATAATGCTTTAATGCATAGTTGTTCTGAGATTCCAAATTCTTTTTCACAATAATCTGGAAATACTTTTCCTTGTATTAAATAAATTATTTCTTTGTTTTTTTCATGTTTTAGTGTTTTAAGTAAGTTTGAAAGTATTTCTGTTTTTTTTAATCTTGATGGATTTTTTTCTAAATCTTCATAAACTTCGCAGAGTTGTGAGTATTGCATTTTATTCCTCTTTTAATATTTCTAAGAAATCTTTTAAGTTTATTAAGGTTTACTTCCCTCTTCTCTTTCCAGCCTTTACACTAGGTCTGTTTTTATTCATTGGAGATTTGCTTCTTAATCCTCTGGATTTTTTTCCTGCACTAGTTAATCCTCTGAAAACTCTATTTTTATTTTTCTTTTTTGTTATCCACTTTGTTTTTTTATTGTTTTTTATTTCTGGTCTATTTGGGTCTATTAAAATAACTTCATAAAAATAATAAATTCCATCTTTTCCAATATTATATGAGTTTAATACTTCCAGATTTTTGTATTTTCTTTGAACCCTTTGTTCTGCTATCCATTTGTAAGACATTTTTACTACTTTTTTATTTGTTTGTCTTTTTAATTTTCTTCCTTTATTTGGTTTTTTTCTTTTTCTTCCTCCTCTTGAAATTCTTATTCTAACTATAACAAATCCTTTTTTAGCTTTATATCCAAGAGAATGAGCTCTATCTAATCTTAAAGGTTTGTCTACTTTTTCAATGGTTTTTGACTTTCTCCATTCAACCATTCTTTCTCTAAGTAGTTTTTTATCTGGTTTTTTCCATGCTTGTCTTAAATGATAATGTAGTCCTTTTGTCATGTTATTTTTAGAGAATTTTGGTTTTTAAAGTTTTGCTAAACTTTAAATATTCTTGGATATTATATTAATAATGACAGAAAATATTCTTATACCCAAATCTATAACCCCTAAACTTGCTGAAGAAAGTGGTTGGCATATTGGGGATGGAAGTATGAATTATTATAATAATAAAGGGTATGTTAAAGGAATCTATCAATTAAGAGGCCATATTGAAGATGATAGAGACCCTTATCTAAAAGTAATAAAACCTATTTTTAAGTTTCTTTATGGCATTGATATAAGTTTAAGACTTATGCCTTCAACAAGAGTTTTTGGTTTTCAAATATGGTGTAATAAATTAGTTGAATTTAAGAAAAAATTAGGATTTCCATTAGGAAAGAAATTTGATATTTTAATTCCTAAAGTTTTTTTAGCTAATGATGAATTAAAAAAAGCAGTTATTAGAGGAATTTTTGATACTGATGGCTGTGTTTATCTTCAAAAGAAATATGGTAAATTATATCCTAGACTAGAGATAGCAACAATTTCTTCTCAATTAGCAGAACAATTATTAATTATTTTAAATAAATTAGGACTAAGAGCAACTAAATATTCTTATGTTCTTCGTGGTTGGAGAGAGATTTATAAGATATCAGTGAGAGGGAATGGAATGCTTGATAAGTTCATGAAAATTATTAAACCAGCAAATCCTAAACATGTTAGAAAGTACTTTTTCCATAAAGAGCGCTGTCCGGAGTTCTAATTAAAACCGAAAATTAGTTAATCTAAACCTGCTTAGGTAGAGTATGCTTTCACAAAAAACTCTACCTAAACATTATAATGAGCTACATAATCAA
>JAFCDH010000002.1 GCA_017609795.1 Candidatus Pacearchaeota archaeon
GCCTTAGCACTTATTTATATTGTTGTGAAACTTATTTTTTTCCCAGGTTTATCATTACTTCTTGGAACATCCTTACCATTAGCAGGGGTTGAATCCTCATCAATGGATCATCAAGTTGCTAGAGATGATAATGATATATTAAATTTATGTGGAAAAATAAAAGATAAAAAACATATTAATTTTGATAAATACTGGGAAATTTGCGGAGATTGGTATGAAGAAATGGACATTACTAAAGAACAATTTTCTGATTTTCCATTAAAAAATGGTTTTCAAAAAGGAGACATAATTATTGTCTGGGGAAGATTTAAACCAAAAATAGGAGATATTATTATATTTAAGCCAAATCCAGAATCAAAAGCTCCTCGCCCAATTATTCATAGAATTGTAAAAATAAGTAACCAAGGAATAATCCAAACAAAAGGAGATCATAATGCTAAACAATTAACCTCTTCTAATAATATATATAATACAGATGAAACAAAAATTTCTCAAGACCAGCTTATTGGAAAAGCAGTTATTAAAATCCCTCTTCTTGGATGGCCTAAAATCTGGGCAACTGATATAATAAATGCTTTTAGATGATTTTTATTATTTATCTATATTTTTACAAATCTTTAAATTAATAATGAATAGCTTGAGCTCCTCATCCTTATACTTTCTTATGCTTATAAATTAATATTCCAAGTATTTCTATAATGTAAAGAAAACAAGTCTGTTACTATCCGTGCAAGACTAATGGTTTTTGTTACTGATTGGTTAACTTTCCACATAGAAAAGTTTATAAGGCAACATAGAACCTTAAATATATGGTTTTGAAAGGGTACATATAAAAATAACCTTTTCAAGATATAAATAAAATCCCTTCAAAAAATGAAAGATAATTTTGACATATTTTTTAGAAGAAAACCTGCTTTAATGTTGGTTGCTTTAAAAAAAGTATCTAAAGCACGATATGGCTCTATTTTAGCAAAAGAAGTAGATTGTACTTATTCACATGCTGTGAAGATTTTACAAACACTTGAAAGCCTTAATTTAGTTAGTTTTGAGAAAAAAGGAAGAATAAAGTTAATCAAACTAACTAAAAAAGGACATGAAATAGCAGAACATATTGATTCTATAAGAAGACAATTGATGTAAATAATATTCTTATTTAATTATCAATAATCTTTAAAACTTATTAGTTAAGTCCATAGATAGCTTGAATCTCATCTGTATAACTCTCTATGCTTATAAGATATTAGTTTAATTTCTATTTTAAAAATATGGCCGCAGGGGGATTTGAACCCCCGACACCTTGATTAAGAGTCAAGTGCTCTAACCAGACTGAGCTATGCAGCCATAACCTACTAAGAAATATTTAATTTAAAAAGGTGTTGATTAAAATAAAGGTGTGCAAGAGTAGGGCAAATAAATGTTGGTAGAACCTTGAGCACAATTTCTTTTAAAATTAAAAAAAATTCCCTGACCTTGTTTAAGTGGATTAATTCCAAAATGTTCTGCTTTAAGCATTTTTTTCCAAATATAATTTGGAAGAGTTTTACTTATTTCTAAATCTAAAATAAGTATTATGTTCGGTTTTTTTACATTAAGAGTTCTATAACTCTTTGCTTCATCATAAGCTTCTGATTCTAAATATTTTATTATTTCATCAAGCCCTTTTGATAAAAATTCTTCTTGTCGAGTATATGTCATAATAGTTTTTGTTAACCCTTTCTTTTCTGCTAATTGAGCTATTTTTTCTTGTAATTCTCCTGCAGTAATTTTAGCATCTAAAGTTGGAGTATAAAGAATTTTAGCTCTTTCAAAGGGTAGAGTAGAATTTAATAATTTGCTTATTTTTTTCCAAGAATTTCTATCAGTTATTTCTGGAGTTATAATTAACCTAACCATGATATTTTATAGAAATTTGATTTTTAAGTATTGTTGTTATATTAAATATTTTAAGAATCATCTGTATTCTCGCCAAGTATTCTTACACTTTGTACATCTAAAAAAACTAACTTCTGCTTCATCTCCGGCCCTCATTTTTGATTGCCAAAAATAAGCTTCCTTATGATTACATTTAGGACAAATAGCATTTACCACTGGAAAAACATCTATATCTTTATCATCTACTATCCCTATTTCTGGTTTAATTTCAATTTTTTCAGAAGATTCAATTTTTATTTTTGATTTTACAACCTGCCCACATCTAGGACAACCAAAGTTTTTCTTTTTTTCAATTAAAACGCAACCACATTTCGGACAAAATTCCATTGTTTTTTTATTTGTTTATGATTTAAAAATGTTTGTATTTAATTTGTTTGGGTCAAACCTTTTTAAAAGGTTTGTTTTTACTGCTCCCACACCAATTTTTTTATTATCTTTTTTTGATTTTAAGTTTTATAATCTGATTAGCTTAAGCCACTCATCTCCATCTCTATTTGCTTTTTGTCACCATCTTTTTCTTAAAAAGACGGCCTTATAAAATATTGGTTTATCTATAATATATTTTATTTCACTCAACTGAAACAACTTCTCCAGTTAACTGAGTGTACATATCTAAATAACCTTTAGTAAATAATTCTGTTTTGCCAGCAATCATTTCAATTTGTGTTCCGCCATCATTAACAGAATCTTTCATAAACTGTTCAACATTAGGAGACAATAATGCCCAAACAGCTTCTTCTTTTGAAATTGTAATTATCAAGTCCTCATTATCAACAGATTGTTTTTTTGTATTTAATGCTCCTTTAATTAATTCAGAACTCCAGGTTTCATCACCTAAATTAAACTCAATAATAGGGTTTCCATATAATAAAGATTTATGTAAATTACTAACACCTAATGCTGCTAAAAGGTAATTAATATAATTTTCATCAAATTCAAGAACTCCTTGTGCAAGAACTGTAGCAATATCTATTTCTCCAAATTCATTAGTATTTGCAATAACTATATCTTTTAAAGGATTTACAAGTGTAATTTCTGTTTTTCCTCCTGAAAAAAATCCAAGCACAAACATCCCACCTAATATTACAAGAACTAAAATCACAATACCAAGAATAACAAAAACCTTTTTAGTATTTGCCCATTTATCCCTTATACGAATTCTTACATTCACCATTTTTTTATTTTATGCCTTACTAATTTATCAAAGATTAATAAAAGACAATATTTAAATATTATCCTAAACTAATTGGGTCATGATAGACATCAAATTAATTAGGGAAAACCCTAATTTAATAAAAGAGAACATAAAAAAGAAGTTTCAAAATGAAAAAATTAAGCTAGTTGAAGAAGTGAAAAAACTAGATAATTTATGGAGAAATATAAAATTTAAGGCAGATAGATTAAGAAAAGAAAGAAATATTATTTCTAAAGAAATTAATAGATTAAAAAAAGTAAAAAAAGATAAAGAAGCAAATGAACTAATCAAAAGAGCAAAAATTATTCCTAATAAAATAAAAGATATTGAGAATAAAACAAAAAACCTTGAGAAAAAAATCAAAAACATTCTTTCTCAAATTCCAAATATAATGCATAAATCTGTTCCAAAAGGAAAAGATGAATCTCAAAATAAAGTTATTAAAAAACATGGAAAAATTTCTAAATTTAAATTTAAAGTAAAAAACCATGTTGAGTTATTAGAAAATTTAGGTATAGTAGATTTTGATGCTTCTGCAAAAGTTTCTGGAAATGGTTTCTATTACTTAAAGCAAGAATTAGCTTTACTAAATCAAGCACTAATTCAATTTACAATTGATTTTATGAAAAAAAAGAAATACACATATATTGAAACCCCTTTAATGTTAAATGAAAAAGCAATCTATGCCTCTATGGATAAAAAAGCAATTAAAGATTCTGTTTACTCAATTAAAGGAGAAGATTTAAATTTAATAGGAACTGCTGAACAATCTCTTTTAGCAATGCATACAAACCAAACAATTCCTGAATCAGAACTTCCAAAAAAATATTTTTCATATTCTATGTGTTTTAGAAAAGAAATAGGTGCCCATGGAATAAATGAAAAAGGTCTTTGGAGAACACATCAATTTAATAAAGTAGAACAGTTTATTTTTTGTAAACCAGAAAACTCTGAAAAACTTTACAAAGAATTACAAAAAAATGCAGAAGAAATTTTAAAAAAATTAAAACTTGCTTACAGGGTCCTTGAAATCTGTTCTGGGGATTTAGCTGACTGGAAATACAAAAGTGCAGATTTAGAAGTATACAGACCAACAACAAAAAACTATGGTGAAATAATATCTCTAAGTAATTGTACAGATTATCAAGCAAGAAAATTAAGCATAAAAACCATAAGCAAACATGGACATAGAAGAATCTTACACACATTAAACAACACAGCATTAGCTACTTCAAGAATCATGGTAGCAATAATAGAAAATAATCAACAAAAAGATGGCTCAATTAAAATTCCAAAGGTTCTTTGGAAATATACTGGTTTTAAAGAAATAAAGAAAAAATAAAATGACAAATGTATATTTCATTAAATAGATTACGTACAACAGAAGAAGCAGATAGAAAACTAGAAAAAGCTTTTGCTGAATCAGATGTAGAAGACTTTGAAAGAAAATATCCAATAATTGGATTTATATTTCATCCAATGATAAAAATATATTTTTCGCCAAAAATAACCATCCCAAAATCTCAAATATTTCAAATATCTAATTATATTCCAAAAATAGCATAACGTCTTCTGGGAAAAAAGGTGATTTAAAAAAATAGTGTATCAATAATAAGCAAACTATAAAGCTATTTAATTGAGTAGATTAAGCTATTCATAACAAAACTGATAGAGCTTATAAGATATAGAAAAAATAAAACAAAATGAATCACCAAGAATTAGGAAGAAAAATAGTGCATATGCTAATAGGAATTGCTGCCTTATTGCTTTTAATTAATAATATTGTAACTCCTCTTACAATATTCATCATCTTAATAATAGGAACATTTTGTAGTTTATTAAGCTTAAAATTTAGAATTCCAATACTTTCATTTTTCTTAGATAATTTTGAAAGACCTGAAGAAAAATCAAAACTTCCTGGGATAGGAATCATATTTGCAGTTGTAGGTTCTTTGCTTGCATTACAATTATTTGAAAGAAATATCGCTTTAGCATCAATAACAATTCTCACCTTTGCAGACCCTATTTCTCATTTAATTGGAAAACTTTTTGGAAAAACAAAATCTTTTTTAGATAAAAGAAAAAACATAGAAGGGCATCTTGCTGGAGCAATAATAAGCTCATTATTTGCTATGTTTTTTGTTCACCCAGTTTTAGCTTTTGCAGGAGCATTAATTGCAATGCTTTTTGAAGCAATAATCATAGAAATCCAAAAAGTAGAATTAGATGATAATTTAATAATTCCTTTAGTAGCCGGAACAGTAATGTTTTTAATTGTTGAATTTTTAATATAAAAAAACTTCCTAATATCTCTATAAATTTTTAAGTTATCCTTTAGGTCAAACCTTTTTAGTAGCTTTTTGATTAAACTTTTTTTAAAAGTTTAAAGGGTTAAGAATAGATTAAGCTACTCATAACTTCTCTCTACGCTTATAAAATTCCAGAATAATTAATAAAATAATTTCAAGTAGAAAATATTATAAGTCTTGTTTAATTATCAAAAACATGAAACAAAAAAAATCCAAAGAAAAAAAATTCAAAATCCTAGCAGCAGGAGATTTTCATGGAGATTCAGATACAAGCAAAAAATTAGCTGAAAAAGCTGAAAAAGAAAATGTTGATTTAGTCATTCTAACCGGAGATATAACAGGGATGATTGAAACAGAAAATCTATTAAAACCATTTATTAAAAAAGGGAAAAAAGTTGTTTTTGTTCCTGGAAACTGGGAAACTAAAGAAACAGCAGATTTTTTATCAAAACTTTATGGGGTTAAAAACATTGGAGAACATTATCTTAAATATGAAGATATAGGAATTTTTGGTGTTGGGAGTGAAAATTGGGCACTTGATTTAAATGAGAAAAAAACATTTAATAAACTAAAAAAAGATTTTGAAAAAATTAAAGATTTAGAAAAGAAAATAATGGTGAGTCATGTTCATGCAGCAGGAACTAAATCTGAATTTTCAGGAATTCCTGGAAGTAAAGCCCTAAGAAAAGCAATTAAAGAATTTAAGCCTGATTTATTTATTTCAGGCCATATTCATGAAGCAGAAGGACTTCAAGAAAAAATAGGAAAAACCAAAGTAATCAATGTTGGGAAAAAAGGAAAAATAATTGAGATTTAAAAAACCCAAAACCTTTTAAAACTCTTTAATTCTAATTAAAAGAATAATCAAAATAAAATGGAAGATAATCAAAGCAACGCAAGAAAAACAGAAGACTTATTTTATTTTAAAAGATTACCTAATGGAAGTTTAGATAAATATGCTTTTAGATATAGTTCTATAACCGAACTCTTAAAAGAAACAATAAATCTTTCACAAAATCCTAGGTTAGCCTTTAATCTGCATGATTCCGAACAAATATTTGCTAAACAAGTTCAAAGAATAATTCCAGAAGTACTTAAAAAAATACAAAGAAAAAAACAATAAATAAAAATGCCAAGAATATGTTAACATCAATACCAAAATTAGCAGTGGATGTTGGAATAAGTTTCGAAGATTATGAAAACATTGCTAAAAATATTAAAAGAATATCTTTAAGGCCAATTGAAGCAAGACAAAGAATCCTAAATAGAGCCAACAAAGAATTACCTTCTGAACTAATCTCAAACGCAAAATCTTTAGTAAACAATATGGCTTATGATGGGATGGTTTATAAAATTGCAGGATTATCTTATGCACAAGGTCCTCCAGAAGGAGAAGGACTTTTTACTACAGCAATAGCAGATTTTTATTAAGAAAAAAAAATAAAAATGCCTAAAAAAAGAAAAATCAAAAACCCAGAGCAAGTTCCAATCTTTAATCCCGAAGATATAAAAAAAACAGTAGAAATAGCTGTAAAACCAAAACCTGAAGCAAAAGATTTAGAAACTGTTGAAAAAGTTGGTAAAATAAAATCTAAAAAAACAAGGAAAAAAACTAAGACAAAAAAAAGAAAAGGGTTTTCAAAATCAACAACCCCTCTAACTTTTAAAGAAAAACCTTTAAAAAAAGACGGTTATATTCTTGTTATAACTGAAAAACCTCAGGCAGCAGAAAAAATTGCAGCAGCTCTTTCAGAAGGAAAAGATAGAAAAATAAACCTTCCTGGAGGAGTTTCTTATTATGAATTAAAAAGAGATAATAAAAATATTGTTGTTTCAAATGCAGTAGGCCATTTATTTTCAGTTGCTCAAGCAATAAAAGGAACAGGTTATCCTATTTTTGATATTGGTTGGTTTCCAAATTACGAAGTTAGAAAAAATGACTTTACAAAAAAATATTATTCAGTAATAGAAAAACTTGTGAAAAATGCTTCTGAGATTATAATTGCAACAGATTTTGATGTTGAAGGAGAAGTTATTGGTTATAATATTGTCAGATTTATTGCAAATCAAAAAGATGCAAAAAGAATGAAATTTAGTTCATTAACAGCAAATGAAATTCAAAAAGCTTATGACAATGCACATCCAACAATTGAATGGGGGCAAGCAATTGCTGGTGAAACTAGACATTTTCTTGATTGGTTATATGGAATAAATCTATCAAGAGCATTAATGCATGCAATGAAAACAACAGGAAAATTTAAAATAATGTCTATAGGACGAGTCCAAGGCCCTACATTACATTTAATAGTTGATAGAGAAAAAGAAATAAAGAAATTTAAACCAGAACCTTATTGGCAAATATTCATAACAATTAATAATGGGAAAAATAAGTTAGAATTAAAACATAATAAAGATATTACAAAAGAGCAAGAGCTTGATAAATTTAAGGAACTAAAAAATAAAACTTGTGAAGTGTCAACAAGAAAAACCAAACAAACAATTATTCCTCCAGCTCCTTTTGACCTTACTACCTTACAAACAGAAGCATATAAATTTCATGGAATAACTCCATCTAATACATTAAAAACAGCTCAAAAATTATATTTAGCTGGATTAATCTCATACCCAAGAACTTCTTCTCAAAAAATTCCAGAAGATATGAAACCAAATGAAATTTTAAATAAATTAAAAAAGAGATTTCCAAAATTAACCCAATATACAACTCGCTCAAAACCAATTGAAGGACATAAATCAGACCCTGCTCACCCAGCAATTATCCCTACTGGAAATTATAATAAATTAAATGGTTATGATGAAAAAATTTATAATCTAATTATGAAAAGATTTATCTCATGTTATTGTGATGATGCCCAGTTAGAAAATAAAAAAATAGAAACAGAAATAAACAAACTTAAATTTGCAGTAAAAGGAATGGAAATTCTAAAACCAGGCTGGATAAATGTCTATCCTGTTAAAATGGAAGAAAAAGAAATTCAAGATATGAATGGAAACGCAAATATTGATAATGTAAAAACAGAAGAAAAACAAACAAAACCTCCAAAAAGATTTTCCCCTGCATCAATTTTAAGAGAATTAGAAAAAAAGAACTTAGGAACAAAAGCAACTCGCGCAAACATACTTGAAACATTATACAACCGAAACTATATTAAAGAAAAATCAATTCAAGCAACAGAATTAGGAATGCGTTTAATTGATTCTTTAGAAAAACACTCTCCAATTATTATTGATGAAAAATTAACAAGAGAAATTGAAAAAGATATGGATATAATAAGAAATTCTAAAAAAGATTTAGAAAAAAAGCAAAAAACAACTATAAAACTTGCAGAAAAAGCATTAAGTAAAATATCAGATGATTTTAAAAAACAAGAAGTTGCAATTGGAAAAGAACTTATTCAAGCAAATGAAGCATTATACAAACAACAAGCAGAAGAAAATAATCTTCATATCCCTTGCCCAGGATGTAAAAAAGGAGAATTAACAATAAAATACACTCCAAGATTTAAATCTTATTTTATCGCATGCACAAATTACCCAGAATGCAGACAAACATTCCCTCTTCCATCTCAGTCTATAATTAAAAGAACAGGAAAATTTTGTGAAGATTGTAAATGGCCAAGATTATTAAGGCTAAAACAAGGAAAAAGGCCTTGGATTTTTTGTCCTAATCCTAACTGCCCATCAAAACAAGAATTAGATATTGATGGAAACACAAAAAAGAAAGAACCTAGGTATGTTGGGAAGTGATTAATCTATTTTAACAACACATTTTTCTCTTTCAACCATATTCTCTAAACTTCCTCTGCTTCTAATCAAACTAGCCTTTCCATCATGATTAATTAAAACTTCTGAAGCAGTAGGATATGAATTATAATTTTTAACACTCATAGAAGAGCAATAAGCACCAGAACCTTCAATAACAACAAAATCTCCAATTTTTGCCTTAGTAAGCCATCTTTCACTTAATGCTTCTGAATCTCCTGCAGCAGGAGTTAAAATATCTCCAGATTCACAACAGTGCCCAGATACCATATATTTTTCTCGTTCATCTGTTTCACTTTTAGAAACAACAACAATTGGATGTTGAGCACCATATAAACTTAGTCTTGTTACTTCAGTCATACCAGAATTAGTTATTATAAAATTGTATTTTGGAGTAGATTTAACATCAATTACCTCTGCAATAACTGCTCCAGCATTTGCAACCAAAAATGTTCCAGGCTCTATTTCTAGTTTTAATTCTTTTCCAGTTTTTTCTGCAAATTCAATAAAAGAATCTCTCACTGGTTTTCCACATTCTTGCAAATCAGTTGATTTTTCATAACTCATTCTTCCAACCTTATACCCTCCTCCAAGATTAAGTATTTTAATATCATGTCCTGCATTAAGAAACCTTTTAACAATATTTAAACTCATTCCAGCTACTTTTTTCCAAATCTCAGGGTCAGAGCCAGAACCAATATGGGTATGAATTTTATTTATTTTTAAACCATATCTTTCTGCCGTATCTATAATTTCATTAAATTGCTCATGCCAAATACCAAAACTTGAGCCAGAACCCCCAGTATTAGTTCTATTTGTTCCTCCACTTCCTAAACCAGGATTTATTCTAACACCAACCTCCTTGCATTGGTGCTCTAACCCATAAGTTTCTAATTGATATAAAGAACAAGCATTAAACTGAAGGCCTTTATTAAAACCAAAAACCATATTCAAAGGCAATTCCTGAGAAGTAAGCAAAATATTCTCTGCAGGAATTCCTGCTTTTGCTGCTCTCTCAACCTCATAAATAGAAGAAGCATCAATTTCAATTCCTTTATTATAAAAAATCCTTAAAATATTTTGATTCGAATTAGCTTTCATTGCATATCTAACAGTTAAACCAAATGCATTTGGAAAATCTAAAGCCTTATCAGCTTGCGCTTCTAAAACTTCTTGAGAATAAACATAAACAGGAGTTCCAAAATCTCTAGCAATATCTCTCACTTGATTTTTGTCTAATAATGAAAGAGTTTCTAAATTAATCATCTTAAAGCCACCCTCTTTTCCTTATTCCTTCATCAACAATTTCAAAATTTAGTTCTTTTTCAGGAAGTGAACGATGTTTCATTATAATTGCTTTCTTTTTTCCACTTTTATTTTGCAATTCAATTATACACTTACTCCAATATTTAAGTAAATCTCCACCAACAATATTAACTTTGGCTTGTTTTCCAGAAAGCCAATCTTCTTCTGTCATAAATTCATTATAGACTTGGCTTGTTATTAAAACAGGAATTTCCTTTTTCCTAGAAATTTCAAAAAGAGCCCTCATTTGTTTTGCTAAATCAGAATTAATTTTCTGAACCTCCTCTATACCAACTTTTCTAGCTTCTGCTAATTCTAATCTATAAAGCATAGTTATACTATCAACAATAATTAAACCAACATTTTTACTTTCTTTTAATTCTTTTAAAAGTTTAAAAAAAGCATATTTTTGTTCTTGAAAATTAACTGGTTTTAAAATCACAATATTTTTTAAAACAAATTCAGGAAGTCCAACAGACATTTGATTAATCCTATCAACAGAAAAACTCCCTTCTGTATCAATAAAAATAATCTTTTTCCCTTTTTTAGCTTGATGGCATGCAGCTAACATTACAAAATTACTTTTTCCACTTGCAGAAGGTCCATAAAACAAAGTGATAATATCTTTTTCATAACCTCCATTAAGCCATTTATTCAAGTCATAACTCCCAGTCATGATTTTAGTTATAATTTTTTCGTGTTGCATTTTTATATCATACCAATATCTCTATGTATCTTTAAGTTGTACAAAGAGTTTTCTGGCAATCTCATCTTCATATCTCTCTATGCTTATAAGATATAAGAAAAGGTTATAAGAATTATTATAGTAGAGTTTATTTTTCAAACTTACTCATTTTCTGCATATTTGTAAATGGAAACGGTCTTTTGTTTGAAACAAAAGTTATATATCTCATAAACTTATACACTTCTGTATTCCAATACTCACAAAAATCTGCTAACTCTTTATTTCTTTTTCCAGAAAAAACAGTTATAAACCAATTAATTATAACTAATATTTTTATTAAAATCCTCCAAATAGATAAAATAATCCCACTTACTATAAGAACAACGATTCTAAACCATGCTTCTTTTCTTTCACTTAATTTTTTTGCTGGCATTTTTTTGTTTTTACCTGGAATCTAATAAACCAATTTGAGAGAAATTATCTGAGTAGCTTAATCTCCTCATCTACATATCTTTATATTTTATAAATTACTAGTTTATTAATTCATTTAGCCTTTTTAAATTCTTCACTATATTTTTTCAAATCTTTTTGAGCCTTAGCAATTGCTTCATGTAATGCTTTTTTAGCTGTTTTTCCTTCTGTGATAACTTTTAAGATAACAGGTTTACTATAATGTTCTCTTTTCCAAGCACCTAGTTTAACTGAAGAATCTTCATTTAAATAAATTCTAACTATTTCAGCCACAGTTTGATTATCAAACTGAACTTCTAATTCATTTTTTTCATCCTTAAGAATTTTTATGTCCATAAAAATTAAAGAAAAAGGGTGTTTTTAAAGCTTTTCTAAATCAATTCTTCTTCAAATTCTTCAACAATCTCAGAGTTGTCTATTAATTTAGGTTTTTCTTGCTCATTCAACATTTCTGTTCCACCTAAAACATCATCTAATTTCTTTGATTCTTTTTCCCTCATTAATCTAAGTTCTTCTTTTCTTGCTTCAATTAATCTTTGTCTTTCTTCAATTTTTTTCTGTTCTTCAATTTTTTCTTGTTTAGTTACTTCAACTCTTTTTCTAGACAAATCTTTTAAATCTCCAATTGTAACTTTTTCAATATTTGTTTTGTGAATATCTAAAGCCCCACTATCATCTAATCTAGGAGATTCTATAATTTCTTCTTCAGGTTCTTCTAATTCTATAGGTTCTGCACCAACTATTTTATACTCAATCTTAGGGGTTTCTTCTTTTTCTTCAATAATTTCAATCTCTTTTTCAATTTCAGGCTCTTCAATCTCAGGTTCAGGAATTGTTTCTAATTCTCTTCCATATTCATCTAAAAGAATAGGCTCTACTTTTTCTGTTTCAATTCTCATCAATTCTTCATGAGTAGGTTTTCTTAATCTAATTTGAAAAAATTGCTCTAGTTTCTTTATTAAAATTTCAGCATTTTCAGGAAACTTTGATTTTTCAATCATTTCAATAGCAACTTCTGATTCACTAAGTGCTTCTGCAAGCTGTTTTTGAGAAAGTCCTTTTCTTCTTCTATTTTGCATAATCTGCCAGTAAAAATGATTCACTAAATTCAATTTCTCTTCTTCAGGAAGCTCTAGTTCAGGTTTTTTATCTAATTCTTTTAATTTATCTTCTCTAAAAAAAGTGGTTTCTTCTTTAATCTCTTTAATTCCAGATAATCTTTTCATTCTATCATAAACTCCAACCCTTCCCACTTCAGATTCTTTTAATTGAGAAACATTAGGTTTTTTTATAATCGGAACATTTTCTATAATAGAACATCTTTCACAAATTTTAGCCATTCTGCCCTCATAAATAGCATCAAAAAGCCTTACTTCTCCACCATCAATATTACATCTCACACAATTTTCCATGGAAAAAACACCAAAGTTTAGTTTTTATTCTTATTTATAATTAAAAATATATGTTAGTATCACAAATATCCTTCTAATTCCTCAATAGTTTGCAGTTCATTTATTTTAATCTCTTCATTTACTAAAATAAGAGGTAAATCTTCTCTAGAAATATTATACTGATTCAATAAAACATTTATTGAGGATATGTCTTGATTCATAGCAATAGGAACTAATAAAATTTTACTTCCTCTTTTTTGTTTAAGTTCTCCAAGCAATTTTGAAAAACTGTTTTGTTTAGCTCTTAAATCTAATCTAGGTTCTTCATAATTAGGGACATAAAAATAAACAATTTCATCATAAGACAAATTACAATTTTTTCTTATTTCAACCGAATTCAAAAATAACATCGCCCTTAATAAATCATATTTTTTATGTTGAATAATCAAACTTTCTGTTAGTTTTCTAGCTTTCTCATATTTTTCTAATATTTTTGCCTCTTCATAAATCTTATCTGTAAATTTCAAATTTTCTTGAAAAGCAAATTCACAATCAAAATCTCCATGAGAATAAATTTCATTTTGAAGTTTAATATCTAATAAATTAACTTCAGATTTTTTATATAAATCACTTATTTCAGAAGACCTCCAGTTTTCTAAAATAACTCCTGAAAGAACTCCAATCCCAAATATAAAAAGCGTTACTAATAATGCTTCCCAAAAAACATTTTTCTGTGATTTAAACATATTTTATTTACCTTATTTTTTATTATGGAATTCTTACAATCTCTTAAGCTTAATCATAAGTAATTTATGCCCTCCTCTGTAAATCTTAAGATTGCTTATAAGATATTGATATTTTCTCATATATATTGATTATGGTTCTAAAACCTAACTATTACCTCCAAACTCTTTTACCTTTTATCACATGCCATATTGCTGTTAACATAATAAAGGGATAAAGTGCCATATAAATAATCATATAAAAAGGAATATTAAACATATTTTCTTTTCTTAGTATTTTTTCTTTTAATATTACAAAAACAATTAAAAGCAAAGTTAATCCAAAGAAAAATAAAACAATTCCTAAATAATTTAAAACACTTGGAGTTATAAAAATTTCTTCTGCAGTTAAAATAGGGGTATCAGTAACTATAGAATATCTAGTTCTTAAAAAATTAGAAATAATTCTTCTAGTTAAAAGATAAAAAAAGATACTTAATCCTAATAAACCTAGAAAAGTGCTTAAAATAAAAAAAGGAATTATAAAAAAGCCTAACATACCTTTTTTAATATCAAAAAGGGATTTTCTATATTTATATATACATTGTAGTCCTCCAACATTCCACCTCCTTCTTTGTTTAAACCATGAAACAAACTTATTAGGAACAGTGCTACTAACACTTGTTGACAAACACATTCTTCTTTTCCAACCATTAAAAGTCAAAGCCCAAGCAACTTCAATATCCTCAGTCATATTTTTTTCATCAAAACCTCCAACCCCAACAATAGCTTTTTTCCTATAAACAGCTAAAGGCCCAGGAGTAACATAAATCGCTTCAACATAATCTAAAAGTTTTCTTGTGAATGCAATCATTTTATATTCAATTGCTTGTAATCTTTCAATAAACTTATTTGTATTTCTAGAAGTCACAGGACAAGTAACGGCCCCAACCTTTTCATCATCAAAAAAACCAACCATTTTACTAACAGAATGTTTAGAAGGGTAAGAATCTGCATCAACAACAGTAACTAATTCTCCTTTACAAATTTTCAAACCTTTATTCAAAGCTCCTGCTTTTCCCAAATTCTTTTTATTATTCAAAATCTTCAGTTTTAAATATTTTTTACATAAACCTTTAGCAATTTTTAGAGTATTATCAGTTGAACAATCATTAATAACAATGACTTCCATTATATTTTTATAACCAACATTAAAAATATGCTCTATAGTATCTTCAATCGTCTTTTCCTCATTAAATGCAGGAACAATAAAACTAATAGAATAATTTTTCTTTGTTTCAGGGTAATAAAAAATACTTTTTCTATTTTTTAAATAAATTATCAAAAACATGCTTAACATGTATAAAGATATAAACATGTATCCTAAGTATATGTAAGGTAATATTGCCATTATGTTTCCTATCACCCCTTCCTTTTTTATTATCTTTTATCTATATCTCTATAAATCTTAAGTTTTGTTATAAATAATTTAAGCTTTTCATCTACATATCTTTTTATGCTTATAAGATATTAGTATTATTATATTTATATATTAATTTCCTTCCCCTTCTTTTTTTTCTAAATTAACCTTTTCCAATTTTTTATCTCTTAGATGAAAATATTCATAAAAATCATCACTTAAACTTAATTCTTTAGTTCTACCAGATTTTTTAGCCTTAACTAATCCAACATCAATAAATTTTTTAATATGATCATAAGATTTATTTCCCCTGATTTTAACAATAACACTTTGCTTAACAGGCTGTTTATATGCAATTACTGCTAAAGTCTCTTGCTCTGTTTTACTAAATTCAGCATTTCCTGTTGCTAACTTATTTATCATAGAAACATATTCTTTCCCAACATCCATTTTCCACATGTTTTCCTTAATAACAATCTCAATAGCACTATCTTCAGAATTATATTTTTCAATCAATCTATTAAGCAATTCTTTCAACATCAAAGGATTAATATCAGTAAGCATAATTAAATCTTCAACACTTAAAAATCTTGCTGATAAAAACAAAGCAGCTTCTATCTTTTTCATAGCCTTAGTCTCAGAAGCTTCATCCATTTCCTTAACAGTTTCAGAAGTTGTATGTTCAATTACCTTTTTTTCTTGTTCCATTTTTTATTAATATATTAATAAGAAAGATGTTTTAAAAATTATTGTATTTTAAACCTCAACATACCACCAACCCCACCAAGATTCCAAAACTGCTGTCCTTCTTCTGTATCTATAGAAACTAATTCAACTTTAACACCTGTTTCAGATGCTTTTTTCTCAAACTTTTTAATATCAGGTTTTTTTAATTTTTTAGATAATAATATAGTTTCAACAGCACCAAAACCTAAAGCTTTTTCAACATCCTTAGCACCATAAACTGTTTTATCTTTTTGTTTTCCAAGCATATCAAAAAACTTTTCTAAAATCTTTTTCTCATAAATAATTTCTTGTTCAGCTAAAATATCTCCAGAACATTCAACTAATAAGTCCAAGCCGTGTTCATCAGCATACCCAATATCTTTAACACCTAAAACTTTATCTTGTAAAGCAGTTACCAAATTTCCTTCTTTTAAAAAATCCTCTTTAGTTGGTCCAGGACCTCCAACTAAAATCCCTTTTAAGTTTTTCATATTAAAAAATTGTTTTTTCATAGCTTCTGCAACTTTTCTAAAAAACTCTTTAGCTAAACCTTCCCTAATCCTTCCAAATCTCTGAGCACTTTGCCCTCCTTTATGTGTTTTCCCAGGAACAAAACTATCAAATTTTTGTAAAACTTTTATTTTTTTTCCAATAAGCAAACCCAAAGCAGCTTCTTTTCTATCAATAACAGCTAAACCATAAAGTTCCTTAACCTCTAACATTTCTTCTAAAGGTTCTAAAACAAAAATCTGATCACAACGATAAAGTCTGACATTTAATCCTTCAGGAGGTTCAAAAGCCTCTGTTATAAAATTATCTTGTCCTTCAGTCTTAGAAACATTTCCAGCAAATAAAACAATCCCATTTTCAGGAGCTTTTCTCATTCCCTTAGTTATTCTAATTAAACTTTCAAGAGCATCTTGTACATTTTTCCTTGTAGTAGTGCTCTTAATATTAGTACAAGTAGATTTTTCACTCTCAAGTTGTTTAGTAATCAAATTAATATCAAATCCTTCAGGAACATAAACAGTAATCAATTCTGTATGTCTAGCTTTGTGCTGTTTCATTTCTTCTACAAATTCTTCTAATTCTTCTTTCGTGGATGACATTTTCCTTGTTTTTTATCAATAGTTCATAAACAATCAAGTTTGATTATGAGCAGCTTAATCTTTTCATCCTTAAAACTTAATTCTTATAAGATTATGTTATTAATACATTAAACATAAAATTTAACTATAAAAAGCCTTTTATAGGCTTTTTCATTTTAAAACCAATGGGTACAGGAATAAAACCAGATTTAGGAACACAATTAGATTGTTTTGAAGAAACCAAAGAACAAATAATAAAAGTACAACTTTGGTTAGCAAAAGCTATGCACTTTCATAAAAAACTTCAAACGGTTCATTCTCAATACCAACTACCTCAAATCTTTTATAGATTAAGAAACTCTTATGAAGGATTAAGAATAAGAAAAAAGGAACTAATAGTCTATACAAATCAGGTATTAAACACAAGAAAAAATAATTAAACAAACTCAACCTTAAACTTCCCAGTTTTGATTTCCTTAGCACTTGAAACATCTTTTAAATCTTCAATCATTCCAGCTAATTTATCATAATCTTTTTTATCAATACTCAAATTAATTTCTGCTCTCATTGATTTTTTAGCTTTTGTTTTTTCTTGCCTTATTTTACTAAGAGTTTTAATAAATAAATCTCCTGCCTCTGTTTTTTCATTAATTTTAATTTCTTCAAATTCTGTTAAATGAATACTCTTTGTTTTCTCTGTTTTTTTATAATAATTCTGATAAATTTCTTCTGTAATAAAAGGGGTTATAGGAGCAAATAATTTTAAAATAGCAAGAAGAGAAGAATACAAAGTATATTGCGCACTCTCTTTTCCTTTTTTATTTTGATAGATTCTTTTCTTAACAATCTCTAAATAATTATCTGCAAAAACATGCCAGAAAAAATCTTCTATTATTCTTTTTGCTCCTGCAATATCATACTTTAAGTAATGTTTCTTAGCATCTTCAATCATTTGTTTTGTTTTTTCTAACATATATTTATCAATAGCTTCTAATTTTGGCTTATTATTTTTATAATCTTTCAAATTCATAAAAACAAATCTACTAGCATTCCATAATTTTATTAAAAATCTTTTTCCAGCAATTAAATCTTTTTCATCAAAAGGTAAATCATTACCAACACTTGCTGTTCCAACCCAATATCTAAAGGCATCTACATTATACTTTTTAAGTAATTCATCAGCCCAAACAACATTTCCTTTGCTTTTTGACATTCCTTTTCCTTTAGAATCTAAGATGTAAGTTCCAATCATAACATCTTTCCAAGGAATCCTATTAAAAAGTAAATGACTTTTTAAAATAGTGTAAAATGCCCAGGTTCTGATTATATCATGTGATTGAGGTCTTAATGAAAAAGGAGCTATTTTTTTATATTGTTCTGGTTTTTCCAACCACCTTGCAGCAACTTCAGGGCTATTACTAGAAGTCATCCATGTATCAAAAACATCTTCTTCAGGTTTTGTTCTCTTCCCACATTTTTTACATTTTTTATTATTTTCCATTGGATCAACAGGTAATTCATTTTCAGAAGGAAACATAATTTCTCCACATTCACAATACCATGCAGGAATAGGAATTCCATAATATCTCTGCCTTGAGATCACCCAATCCCATCCTAAATTTTCAGTCCAATTTTCAAATCTCTTTTTCATGAATTCAGGATGCCAATTAATCTCTCTTGCTCTTTTAATCAGTTCTTTTTTATATTTCAAAGTCCTAATAAACCATTGTTTTGTAACAATATATTCAACAGGGTTTGAACACCTCCAACAACTTCCAACAGTTTGTTCTAATGGCTCTTGTTTTTTTAATCTTCCTTCATTATTTAAATCTTCGATTATTTTTTCTTGTGCTTGCTTTATACTCATTCCATTATATTTACCCGCAAGTTCATTCAAACTGCCATTTTTATTTAAAATATTTCTTAATTCTAACTTATGTTTTTTCCACCATTCAATATCAGTATTATCACCAAAAGTACAAACCATGACAATGCCTGTACCAAATTCCCTATCAACCTTCTCATCTTTCATAATTTTAACTTTATGATTAAATAAAGGAACAATTAATTCTTTTCCAATTAATTCTTTATATTTTTCATCTTTAGGATGAACAAAAGCACCAACACAAGCTGGAAGAAATTCAGGCCTTGTTGTAGCAATTGTAACTTTTTTATTTTCACCAGAAACCTCAAAATCAATATAATTTAATTTAGTAGTTCGTTTCAAATCTTCAACTTCTGCCTGAGCTAAAGCAGTTTCATGATAAGGACACCATATTACCGGTTCTTCAGCCCTATAACAATTTCCTTTTTTAACTAATTTTAAAAAAGACATTTGTGCAACTTTTTGTGCTTCTGGACTTATTGTTGTATAAAGCAAATCCCAGTCATAACTATGTCCTAAGGCCTTAAACACCCTATTAGAATACTCTTTTTCTACTTTTCTTGACTCTTCTAAACAAATCTTTCTAAATTTTGCTCTATTTGTCTTAGCTTTATTAATACCAAGTTTTTCTTCAACATATTTTTCAGTTGGCAATCCATTATCATCAAAACCAGGAGCAAAGTAAACATTAAATCCAAACATCCTCATAATCCTTGCAATAATCTCAAATTGAGTATAATGAAGGGCATGCCCAACATGCAAATGTCCTGCAGAAGCATATGGCGGAGGAGTATCTATACTAAATATCTTTCCTTTTCTTTTAGAATCAAATTTATAAATTTTTTCCTTTTCCCAAAACTTTCGCCACTTTTCTTCTATTTTTTGTGCATTATATTTTTCTGCCATCTTATTGTTTTAAGAAGAATTATATTTTAAAGCTTGTGATTTATTTCCTCTTTAAGATAAGCCAACCTTTTCCACAAATTAAACCCACAGCAAGAGAAATAAGTGCATAAATATTATTTTGGCTTAAGCCAATAACACTCCCAGTCATTCCTGTAAAAAATAAAAAAGAAATTACAAATCCTGAAATCGACATTATTCCTAATATTTTACTCAATATAATCCTTGCAAAGATTTTTGAAGAACTTCCCATGATTATAAGCCAATTTCAAACTATAAAAAGCTTTTTAAATAACATCATATTCTAAAATTCATGGCAAATCAAGGAATAAGCATGCCTTCTGGAGCAGGAGGATTAATGCGTTACAATGAAGAATATAAAAGCGCACTTAAAATAAAACCAACTCATGTAATCATCTTTATTATTTTAATCATAGCTCTTCTTGCAGTTTTAAAAATCTTCTTTCCTATTGCAGTTTAAATAAATTAAAAACAATAAAATGACACTATCACAATCAATGACTTTTTATTATGCTTCTGGTATGGGAATAGTTGGTTTTTTACCTCATTCAGTTGACGCACCTCAAATAAGTGTTCATAAGCCACAAAATAATTCCTATACCACTAACTCAGAATCCAAAATACCAAAAAAAGAAGATGAGATTTTTAAAAGACATTGAAATTAAAAACAATAAAAAATAAAATGTTCCCAGGATTAAACCCTAAAAAAATGCAAGCAGTTATGAAGCAAATGGGAATCTCTCAACAAGAAGTTCCTGCAAAAAGAGTAATTATTGAAAAACAAGATGGAAATATAATAATAGAAAATCCTTCTGTAACAAAGATTAATATGCAAGGACAAACTAATTTTCAGATTTCTGGAGATGTTAATGAAGAAACAGGGAATACAGAGGGGACAGAGCCCCTTGTAAACAATACTGAAGAAGATATTAAAACAATAATGCAAAAAATAGGTTGTATAGAACAAGAAGCAAAAATAGCTTTAGAAAAAGCAAATGGAGATTTAACAGAAGCTATACTGAATTTAAGTTAAACCTCATATATACCCTTAAACATATAATCTTATTAATAATTTCTACCTTATTTTTTCATGGAAAAATTCCAAGAAAATTTAAAACAAGCTATTCGGTCTTTACAAATAGCAGACCACATGACTTATGTAACTTTTCCTCTTGTAAAAGAACAAAGACTTATTTTAAAAATATTTGATGAAATCTATAAATCAATAATTGGATGCATAAATGCTATATTAAATTATGAGTATTTATACAAAAGAATAAATCTTTACACAGATAATAATGATAATATGCAGACATTTATAAATAAATGTGCAAAAAACTACACATTAAATAACGAACAAATTAAAAAAATTAAGGAAATTCTAGAGCTAAATAAAAGACATAAACAAAGTGCTATGGAATTTGTTAAAAAAGATAAAGTAGTCATTCTCTCAGATAGTCTAAAAACACAAATTCTAAACATTCAAATAATAAAACAATATCTTTTGATTGCAAAAGAACTCTTAATGAAAGTAAATGAAAGAATAAAAGAATAAAAGAATAAAACTAACATTTATATATTTGATTTACTTTGAATTTTAACCTCTTTTTTACTCCTTTTAACTAAAGAAGGAAATATCTCAAATATCAAGAAATAACTGAGGAAATATAAAAATAAACCAATATCTAATAAACATAAAAAGAGAAACTATAATGGTTTAAGTTATTCATAATATGACTCAAATATTTAAAATAAATATAATGTAAAAACAAAAAAATGTCTGAAGCACTTGAAAAAATTATGAAAGAAAAAATAAGTTCAGATCACTTACTTTATGTTAGTATGAAATATACTAAAACTTGTGATGTTATGATAAATCTCTTAAAAAGATGGAAAATAATGATGGATTATTCTTTTGATGGATTATTAGAAAAAGCAAAGAAAAAAAAGATTAAAAAAGCAAAAAAAATCCCTACAGCCCCAAAATTAAAAGTAGATCTTATAAAAGTGGTTTTTAAAAAAAATCCTGAAATAATGGAGGCAGTTAAAGAATATGAAATGTTTAAGCTAATAGATGTGCTTAAAAAAAACAAAGCTGGTGAATTTAGAAAAGGAGTTTGTCTAACAGTTACATATAGGGGAGAAGAAATAAGAATAGATCTTGAAAAATTAAAAGAATACTCTGAAATCATTGAAAGATTTATAAATTTCACTAAAATTTATCTAACCACTAAGTAAAACCCCTTTAAAAAAAGCTTAACCCAAAATTATAATAAATAAAACATTATAAACCCCTATATCTAATCAAATATTAATATCTTATAAGCACAGGGAGAGACACAATCAGGTCTTAAGCTACTCATCTTTATAACTTAAAGATTTATAAAAATATAGATATAAAATAAAAAAATGGCAAAAGTATATGCAATAATTTCAGGTAAAGGAGGAGTTGGAAAAACAACTAGTGCAATAAATTTAGGTACGTCCTTAAATAAATTAGGAGAAGATGCAATCATAGTTGATGGAAATTTAACTACTCCAAACATTGGAATTCATTTAGGAGCTCCAATTGTCCCAATAACTCTTAATCATGTTTTAAGCAATCAAGCAAAAATAGAAGATGCTATTTATGAACATGAATCAGGAACAAAAATAATGCCTGCTTCTCTTTCTTTAAAAGAAACTAAAAAAATTAATCCTAAAAAACTTTCAGAAATATCAAAAAAATTAAAAAAAATAACCAATCATGTTTTAATTGATTGTGCTGCAGGGCTTGGTGAAGAAGCTAAATCTGCAATAAAAGCTGCAGACGAAATAATTGTTATAGCAAATCCAGAGATGTCTTCTGTTACTGACGCATTAAAAACAATAAAACTTTCAGAAGAGATGAATACTCCTGTCAAAGGACTTATAATTACAAGATATAAAGGGAAAAAGACAGATATGTCTATTCCAAATATAAGAGATATGTTAGAGATTCCTCTTATAGGAATTATCCCAGAAGATGAAGCAATAAGAGAATCACAAATCTTAAAGAACCCAGTAATTATCACTCATCCAAAAAGCAAAGCAGCTAGAAATTACAATATTGCATCAAAAAGAATACTTGGACAAGATGTTGAAATAGAACAACTCAAAAACGGATTTTTCATAACCTTATTTAGAGGATTAGGGTTTGGGTGAAACATGGAAGGAATAGTTTCTTTTGAAAATTGGCAAAAACTTGATTTAAGAGTTGCTGAAATATTAGAAGTTGAAGCAATAGAAGGAGCTGACAAGCTTTACAAAATTAAAATAGATTTAGGAACAGAAACAAAAATCTTAGTTGCAGGTTTAAAACCTCATTATAATAAACAAGAATTAGAAGGTAAAAGAATAATTGTTTTTTGTAATTTAGAACCTCGTATAATAAAAGGAATTGAGAGCAAGGGTATGATTTTAGCTGCTGTAAATGGGGATAAAAGTGAAGTAAAACTCCTCCAACCTGATGGGATTGTTGAATTAGGTAGTAAGGTTAGTTAATCTGTTATAATACAATAACTTATAACTGAATTATAAAAGGAAGCAGGAATAACCGGACTAACAGGAAGCACTATCCCAGTGTTCTTTTTTATAAATGCTGCTGCTATTTGCTTATATTCATATAAATTTTTCATTCCTCTACTCCACACTGGCAGTTCTCCTTTAACTTTCACACCCTTAGGATGTTTCTCTCTAAAAGCCTTTGCTGCACCGTGTAATTCATCTAAAACTTGAAACTTTGTATGCAAATTAGTAGCCAGATTACTTAAATTAGCCTTGCTCATTTTCCTGAAATCAGGACATGCCATATCACAAAAGCTAAGAAGTAAATTAGTTCTTCCCCCTCTTTTCTCTGAAAGAGTCTCCATATTTATTTTATCTTTCTAAACAATATCTCTCCCTTTTTAATCTTTTTAGCTGTAAATTGTTTTTTAATTTTCTCAGCAGATTCAGGAATAAAGGGGCTTAAGAGTTCAGCAATCTTCAAAATAGATTCTTTTAATTCATATAAATCTCTTTTTCTTCCAGTTTCCCAAATTTTTCTATTCTGGATATATTGATTACAGTAATCAATAAAAGCAAAGATGGTATTCAATGCTTTATCAAGCTCATATTCTTCTACTTGCTTTTCAACTAATAAACAAATTCCTTCTAAAATATATCTAATGGCCTCACTAAATACTCTCCCGTACTTACCTCCCTCTTCAATATGTTCTTCAAAAATGTAGAAATTATCTTTAGGATTATCAGTTAAAATCTCTTTAATCTCTATTTTCCCTTTACTTATGGCTTTTTTAAATTCCTCAGAAGGATGTATCTTATTCTCAGTCTTCTCTACCCCATATCTTTCAATCAAAGTAGCAACCCTACTAACCAAATTCCCAAGTTTATTTGCAAGTTCATTGTTGTGTCTCTCCACCAACACCTTCTCAGAGAAATCACCATCTTCACCAAAAACTCCTTCCCTAAATAAAAAATACCTCGCAGAGTCAACTCCTGCAATTGCAATTAATTCATCAACATTAATTACTTTTCCTCTTGATTTAGAAATTTTTTCTTTATCAAAAGTCCACCAACCATGAGCAAAAACGACCTCTGGAAGTTTTATTCCGGCTGATAATAAAAAAGCAGGCCAATAAACACTATGAAACCATAAAATATCTTTTCCAATTAAATGAATATCTGCTGGCCAATATTTTTCTTTCCCTTTCTTTCTTGTTGCAGAATAATAATTATAAAGTGCATCGAACCATACGTAGCAACAATGTTTTTTATCAAAAGGTAAAGGAATTCCCCAATTAAAACTTGTCCTTGATATTGATAAATCTTTCAATCCCTCTTTAACTCTGTTTATTATTTCTTGTCTTCTATTTTTTGGGGAAATAAAATTAGGATTTTTCTTATAATAATCTAAAAGTTGTTTTTGATATTTAGAGAGTTTAAAAAAATAAGTTTCTTCTTTTAATTTTTCTATTTTTGTCTTATGTATTGGGCAACAGCCATTTTCTAAATCTTTTTCAGTATAATATGCTTCACATCCAGTACAATAATATCCCTCATATTCTCCTTTGTAAATATCTCCTTTATCATAAGCCTCTTGTAATGCTTTTTGGACAAACTTTTCATGATCTTTATCAGTTGTTCTAATAAATCTATCATATTTTATATTTAATCTTTTCCAGGCTTGTTTAAATTTAGGAATTAAAGAATCAGTAAATTCTTTAGGGCTTTTTCCTGCCTTTTTAGCAGCCAAAGCTATTTTTTTACCATGATCATCTGTTCCTGTTAAAAAGAAAACATCATATCCTTTAATTTTAAACCATCTAGCTAATATATCTGCCGCTATAGTTGTATATGCATGCCCAACATGGGGGATGTCATTCGGATAATATATCGGTGTCGTAACATAAAATTTTTTCTTACTTACCATAGAAATAACACAAGAAAAGCATATAAAAAACTAACTAAATCCCCAATTATAGTCTGCAATATCTCCATCTCTGCTTCTCTTAGAATAAAAAGTATTATCATGCCCCATACTATCAACCCATCCCCATAAGGCTATTTCTCTGTCTCCTCTATCTGGTTTTCTGAGTTTATCCTTACTTTGCAAAGAATTATCTTTAACTAAGATATTATTTCTTAATCTTAAATAAAAATCAACAGTTTCCTGGCTAGGAATTGCAAACTGACACATTTGTAATGGAATAATATTCTTTTCATTCCAGTAATAATCTATAATTTTCAGATAAGCTGCAATTTCATGAGCACAAATATTAATAATTCCAGAACTCTCTTTATCATCAGTATATTTATACCTTATACTAAATCTTTTTGCTCCACAAGAGTGGTCTGAACCTATATTTAAACTAACTATATGTTTCTCACTGCTGTCAATAACAGGAACAGAAATCAGTTTAAACTTAACTCTGGGCTCGCCTTTTGTTCTTGAAGGAACATTGCAAATAATTTCAGCCCCATCCCTTCTAACCCTGCTAGAATCAGCATAAGGTTTTATTTTTATTTCAGTTCCTCTAACCTGATTTGAATAAGCATAAATTCTTGCCCCTTCTAAACAAGAATCACCTAAAGAAATCTTTCTCTTTCTTCTATCTCTTCCAATAGGTAAAACACTATAACCACAAAAATTACGTCCTTCAAAACTATTAAAAGCCGGTTCTCTTAATTGCACAGGAGTTCTACCATCTCTTAAAGCTTGGTCTAAACTATAATATCTCTTAGGTTTTACTTCTTGCCCGTGTTTCATAAATTTTCTTGTAGAATCAAATCCCTTTGGGACTAAAGGACTTATAATTGCATATTCATCAGACCCAAGCTTAGCAATATCTGAAAACTCAGCTATCTCTACAAGATTCTTTTTCTTAATTTCAGCTTTTGTGACATCCTTAAAAAACGTTTTCTTCGCCATGTAATTTGTAAAGAAAAAACACAGATAAACTTATGAGGTGATAAATATCACCACACCAAAAACCTTAAAAATAAAAAAATCTTTCATACAACATGGAATTAGAAAGATTAAAACAAGTAGGATTAACTACTAATGAATCTTTAGTATACAGTGCCCTACTTAAACTAGGACCTAGTTTAGCTGGGCAGATTTCCCGAAAAACAGGCTTACATAGAAGAACTGTTTATGACACAACAGAAATGCTAATTAAAAAAGGACTCCTAGGTTATATTTTAAAAAATAATAGAAGATTATTTGAAGCAGTATCTCCAAAAAGACTTCTTGAAATAATAAAAGAAAAAGAAAATATGATAAATGAAATACTTCCTGAAATGTTGACTCATTACGCACAAACTAAAGAAAAACAGGAAACTAATTTTTACAAAGGAAAACAAGGCTTAAAAACAGTTTTTGAAGACCAAATAGAAACTAAAAAAGAGATTCTTATCTTAGGTGCTTCTCCTCTTGCCTATGAAATTCTTCAGTTTTATTTTAAATGGTTTGATAAAAGAAGAAAAGAAAATAAAATTAAAACAAAAATTATTTTTAATAAAGCAAATAAAAAATTAAAAATTCCATTATCTGAAATTAAATATTTGCCTCAAAAATACACTTCTCCATTAGCGATTAATATATATGGTGATAAAGTAGCTATAATTTTATGGAGTAAGGAAAATCCTTTAGCTATTGTTATAAAAAACAAAGAAATTTCTGAAGGATATAGAAAATATTTTGAAGTTATGTGGAAAACTGCAAAATATTAAGCGCCTTTGGTATAGTGGTAGAATAAAACCTTCCCAAGGTTTAGACGCGAGTTCGATTCTCGCAAGGCGCATTTCTCAAATTTTCCCACAAAAACCTTTAAATACCATGTATATCTATTATATATGTTTTGTATATACATTTATGTGTAAAACACAAAGATGCCAAAAAGAAAATTTGATGCTAAACTTAGAAAAGTAGGTAATTCTTATGTTGTGACTATTCCAAAAGATACTATTGATAGATTTAATCTTAAAGAAGGAGATTTCTTAGCAGTTGATTTAGACACTGATGAAATCAAAAAACTAAAAAATGGAAATAAAAAGAAAAACAATACTAGATAGTAAAAAATATCCGGCATTCATGTATGCTTCATTACTTATAGTTTCAATTCTCATACTTTTCAGTTTTGTAAATCTATTTGAAAAACAAGATAAAATAAAAGAAAACCTAATAAATCCTATAACAGGATTTGCTTCACAAGAACAATCAAACTTTTTTAACATATCTTATCTTGCTTATTATTCAATCATAGCAGCAATAATTGTTTCAATACTTATTGTTATCGGTAAATTAAAACATAAAGGAGGAAACTAATATTTAATAAGCATAGAGATATATGAGGATGAGAAGCTTAATCTACTCATTAACATAACTTAAGATTCATAAAAATATAAGTTAATAAAATAATAAAATGAAAAAAACAAAAAACAAAAGAAAAATTAGGAAATTACAGCGTAAAACACGTCACCTAAGTGTAGAAGAAGGAATTTTTGCAAGCATTAGAAACTCATTAGGAGACTCTTATATTGCTCCTTTTGCAATTGCACTTAA
This sequence comes from Candidatus Pacearchaeota archaeon, assembly GCA_017609795.1. Classification (GTDB taxonomy): domain Archaea; phylum Nanobdellota; class Nanobdellia; order Pacearchaeales; family GW2011-AR1; genus ARS1285. The sequence goes on from JAFCDH010000002.1 coordinate 27,920, forward strand.
TTCAAGTAATTCTGTTGTTGCAATGCTTACTTCAATTACTGGTTTATTAGGTCCAATAAGCCAATGGCAAAGTTCAAAACTACTTGAAAAATATCCAAGAAAAAAAATATTAATAAATTCATTTATTTTTGGTTCAATAGCTTGGGCTTTTTTAATCCTCTTAGCTTTCTTATTTTACAAAGGAATCTTAATTTCAACTCTTCCTTTACTGCTTTTAATCTTTTTTTCAATATACATTATAATTACAAGTTTTGCTACTCCTGCTTGGTTTTCTTGGATGGGAGATGTAGTTGATGAAGGACACAGAGGAAAATGGTTTTCAAAAAGAAACTATGTAATTGGAATAATTACTTTAATTTTCACCATATTAGCTGCATTTTTCTTAGATTTTTTTAAGAAAAATAATTGGGTAATGTTTGGGTTTATGATCTTGTTTACTTTAGCATTAATTGCTAGACTAATCTGTACTTATTATTTTAAAAGAGCCTATGAACCAAAACTAAAAATAAAAAAGAAATCTTATTTTAGTTTTTTTGAATTTATTAAAAAAGCTCCTTCAAATAATTTTGGAAGATTCACTATCTTTAGAGCCTCACTAGAATTTGCAGCACATATAGCAACACCATTTTTCGCAGTTTATATGCTAAGAAATTTAGGATTTAGTTATGTAACATTTATGGCAGTTGTCCTTTCTCATACTTTATTTGGATTATTTATAATGAGGTGGTGGGGGAAATTTGCAGATAAATATGGAAATTATCAAGTTTTAAAAATAACAGCAATATTGATTCCAATATATCCAATTTTATGGTTAATTTCAGGCTCTCCTATTTTTTTGATATTTATTCCTTCATTAGTTAAAGGGGTAGCTTTAGCTGGATTTAATTTGTCTGCTGTAAATTTTATTTATGACTCTGTAAAGCCTGAAAAAAGAGGGTTTGCAGTTTCTTATTCTAATCTATTAAATGGTGTTGGAATATTTTTAGGGGCAGGACTTGGAGCAATTTTAGTAAAGGTTCTAACAATCACCTTTATGGATACTTTATTATTTATTTTCTTAATTTCAGGTTTTGCAAGATTAATTGTTAGTTTAACAATGATTCCTTTTATCAGAGAAATAAGAAAAACTAGTAAATTCAACTCACAAAAAGCACTTAACAGCTTAGTTCCAAGAAGAATTAGATTTCCAACATTTAGTGGAGCTTATGAATTAATTGGAAAAAAAAGATTTAAATAAAATGAAAATTCAAAAAACCAAAAGCTTTTTAAAATCAAACTCTCCAATATATATGATTCTAAATATATGATAGAAGGGGAAAATGGACAGAGAAGAATTAATTAAAAAGTATGATATTGATATTGCTAAACTTGAAAAAGAACAGTTAAAATTAGCAAAAGAACTTGAAATAAAGGATAAAATAGATTTTTCCTTAGCAGATAAATTTGGAGCAATAAGTACTACTTTTTTACAAAATAAATTACTTTGTTGCATTATCATATGTGATAAAAACTATGAAATAATTGATAGGGCTTATGTTTTAGAAAAGGCAAGATTTCCTTATTTAGCAGGTTTTAGGGCTTATAGAGAGCTTCCTGCAATGATATTAGCATTTAATAAACTTAAAGAAAAACCAGATGTTCTTTTAATTTCTGCTATGGGGATTGCTCATCCAAGATTAGGATTAGCAAGCCATTTTGGTTTATCAACAGGAATCCCGACAATTGGAATTTCTAATTCAGTTTTTGATTGTGAGATTAAAAAAGAGGATATAATAAGAAAAGGAAAGAAAATTGGAAAAGTTTTAATTAGCAAACCACAAAGCAAACCAATGTATATCACTCCTGGAAATTTAATAACAATAAAATCAGCTTATGAACTTTGTAAAAAA
>JAFCDH010000027.1 GCA_017609795.1 Candidatus Pacearchaeota archaeon
TGGTCTAAGTGAGCATGTGAAACTATGATTGCATCTAATTCATTTATTTTAAATTCAGAAACATCTAAATAAGGGAACTTTTCTTTTCCTCTTGCTGCTATATTGACTCCACAATCTAAAAGAACTTTTGTTTGAGGAGTTTGAAGAAGAAAACAACTTCTTCCAACTTGCCTTCCCCCACCTAAAACAGTAATTCTAATCCATTCTTCTACTTTTTCAGGATTCCATTCTTTGTAAATTTTATTTCCAACAGAATTTAAGAATCTTTTTCTTGTGTTATTGTTTTGGTAAAGAACTGCACGAATACTTTCTGTTATCTTGCTTTTAATTGCTGGACTTCTTTGAACTTGAGGCACCCATAAACACTCTTCTTTAATTTCTTTTAAAATTGAACCAGATTTTCCAATAACAAGTCCTGGTCTTTTCGCTTCAATAACTACTATGCTTCTTTGTGGGTCAAATAAAATATCACTTAATCCTGCATCATCTGGAATTATTTTTTTGATTATCTTTTCAGTTTCTTCTTGTGTTTTTAATAATTTGGGGTCTGCTCTTAATTCAACTCTTTTTTTAAATTTATTAACTATTTCTTTTATTTTTCCTTGATTATCTTTAAAAAACTCTATATCATTTGTATAAAGAACTATATTCGCTCCTTCAAAGTTTGCACTAGTCATAACTTTTGGCAAGTCTTTTTGTATGTCTTTTAATATATCTGGCATTTTTTGGTTTTTAACCTATATCTTACAAGCTCAATCAAGAGAAATTATCTGAGTTTTCAAAGCTTAATCTGCTCATCAGCTCAGCTTGATTATTCATTAAGATATTAGTTATTAATTTAGATTTAGTTTTTTCACACACTTCGAGTTTTTATTTTATTTTTATTACTTAACTCAAAGCATTCGTCACCCCTTTTTTTTATTGAATATAATTAAGCTGCTTTTCTGTCTGTATATTGTGGAATTATTTCTTGTTCTATTACTTGTTTTATTCCATCTTTTGTTATTGTAAATATATCTAAACCATAACCGCTTCCAACATCTCTTTGTGTTGAAGATTTTAAGGCCTCTATTGCTAATTCAATTCCTTCTTCTATTGTTAAATCTTTTTTATATTGTCTTTCTAATAATCCTAAAACATATGGCATACCTGAACCAAAATTAGCATCATAGTCTTCAACTTTTAAAACACTTCCAGATGGCTCTATTGAATAAAGCTCTGTTGTTCCATCTTCATTAAATCCTCCAATCAAAGTTCCTACAATAGAAGGAATCATAGAAGGTTGCCTAATATTTCTAAAAGTAATCATTGCTACAAGATTCGCAGCTTCTTTTACAGTTGGTCTTTTTTTTGATTTTAATTCTTTTAATCTTAATTCTGCGTTTATTAATTTAGTTAACATTAATGCATCTGCTAAACTGCCAGTCCAAGAAACAACAAGATAATCATTTATTTGGCTCGCCTTTCTAAAATTTTTAACCATAACTATATTTCCTGCAGTAACTTGTCTATCTGCAGCCATGACTATCCCATCTTTACAAGTAATACCTATTACAGTTGTACCTGTTTTAAGAATACTGTTTTTTAATTCTGCATCCATTTTTAATATTAAGTTTTAAAAATATGTTTTAATTCTGTAATTCTTCTTAGAATTTATAATATTATGTTGTGGTGGGGGTTTATAAATGTTTTTATACCCCAACTCTTGTTATCCCACCTTCCTTTGAAAACCTAATTATACTATCTACAAATCCTTCTATTTTAGGTTCATGGGAGACTAAAATTAATTGTTCTGTATTTAATTGAGATAAAACATCTCTCATTTTATCTAATTGTTGAGCTGAAAATCCATCAGTAGGCTCATCAAGAATTACTAAATTTCTTGTTTTTATGTTGCTAAGCAAAGAATTAATGACTTGATTTAATGAAAGTCTATATGCAAGAGCTATTGCAGTTCTTTCTCCTCCTGAAAGAAAAGAATAATCTAATTCATAATCTTGTTGTTCAATAATAGGAGAAAAATCTTCGTCAAGTTTTGCTGATAAAGAATCTGAAACTAAAATTGCAAACCATTTTGAAAAAAGTTGTGAAAATTCTTGTTTTAAAGTTAACATAACTTGTCTTTCTGTAAATAAAATAAGATGGAGGAACTTCTCTGAAATCCAGTATTCTACTTCTTTTATTTTTTCTGTTTTTTCTTTTAATCTTTCTTTTTCTTTTATTTCTTTTTGTTTTTCTTTTATCTGCTGTTCTGAGAATTGAATTTCTTTATTTATTTCTGCTTTCTTAATCTCTGCTTGATTTTCTTTTTGTTTTGCATCTCTTAATTCCTTATCTCTTTCTTCAAAAACTTTATCATACTTTTTATATTCTAATATTGATTTTTCAATTGTTTCAACATGTTTTTTTAACATTTCTAAATCCTTAGAAATCGTTTGTTTTTGCTTTTCTATTTCATTTATTCTCTGTTCTTTTTCTATAAGATTTTCTGATTTAATTTTTAAAAGTTCTAATTCTGATTTCTTCTTTTTAAAATCTTCAAGAGCTTTTTTAGTTATATTTATTTGTTCTGTTAATTGCTTCTTTTTTGAGAACAGATTAGTAAGATTGTTTTGAATTATCTGGACTTCTTGATTTACTTTTGTAAAAATATTATCTTTATATTCTTCTGAAACATTTTGAAGGCAAGTTGGACATTTTTGTAATTTAGAAATTTTGTTTTTAAGAGTTTCTGACTCTATTTTTTTAGACTCTTGTGAGTTTATTTTACTGATAATCTGAATATATTCTTTTTGCAAATCTTCTTGTTTACCTTGTTGAAATTTTATTCTTTGATTTAAAGAATCAAAGTCTTGTTCATTAAAAGAGATTTTTTTAGCTTCTTTAATCTGAATTGTTAAGGTCTTAATATTATTTTCTAAAGTTGTAATTTGTTGAGTTTTTTCAGAGATAAGTATATCTGAAGTCTTTTTTTCATTTTCAAGGACTTTTTTCTCGTTTATTTTTTCTTGGATTTCCTCTAATGATTTTTCTTTTTTAAGACAAAACTCAATTGCTTGTTTATGATTTTCTATAGTTTGTTCTTGTTTTTGTTTTAAATCAATTAAATCTTGGTCTTTTTGTTCTAATAATTTTTTATGTTCTTCTAAATCATAAATTATCCCTTGATTAATTCTTATTTTTTCCCTAAGTTTTGAATTTAAAAGAACTGCATTTTCTTGTATTCTTTTATATTTATCAATTCCAAAAACATGTCTTAATGTATTAAGCCTTATATCTCCTGGCTCTAAAATTATCTGCTTCATTTCTTCCTGAGGAGTATAAACTGTAAATTTATAGAGGAGGTTTGTTTTTTTAGTAAATTCAGATGGATAATTTAGTAATTTAAGAATTTTATTTTTAATTTCAGTAATGCTTCCTTCAAATTTTTCATTTTCTATTGTTATTGTAGCATAATCTTGAGAAACTGATTTTTTTCCTCTTTTTAATACTCTTTCTATGATTATGTCTTTTCCTTCTATTTCAAATTCAAGAATAACTTTTGCTTTGTTTGCTCCTGCCCTTAATAAAGAAGTTCCTTTTTGACTTGGTTGTAATCCAAATAATGCAAATTCAATAGCTAAAAGAATTGTTGTTTTTCCTGAACCAATATCTCCTGAAAGAAGAGTTGAACCTTTAGGAAAATCTATTTCTTGTTTTTCATAACTTCTTAAGTTTTCTATTTGTAGTTTTTTTAGGATCATTTCGTATGAAAACCAATGGTTTTCCTAACAAGTCACCTTTCCTTTGTTAGCAACCTTTGGTTGTTATTTTTTGTTTTATTTATCTATATCTTTATGGAACTTTAAGATTTGGAGATGAGTTACTTATCTTTGTGTAATTTGTTTAGCTTAATCAAGAGGGATTATTTGATGGGTTTATCTTGAAATAGAGCTTAATCTCAGTTGGGCATCTCATTATATTTTATAAGATATTAGTTTAATTGTTTTTTATCACAACTCCATTTTCAGAACTTTTTCCAATTCTGAAAATAATCTTGATTCAAAAATAGCTGTTTTTTCTCCTTCTTGTTTTTCCTTATTTAAAACACTCATTAATGGGAAAATTAATTCATTTAAATCAGAAGGATTTTCTTTTTCATATTTTTCAACTAAAACTTCTTCTACTTTTTCCATTTCATTTGCCTGTAGTTTTATTTTAATTTCTTGTTTTTCTGCTTCTAATTTAGCTGTGTTTTTTAAAAAAGAATAAACTCCTACTTTTTCTAAATACTCTTGAATTTCTTGAAACTTAATATCAGAAACTTTTCCTTTTTTCAAATTGCCACTAACTCTTAATAAAACTATTTTGTCTTTTAAATTTCTTTTTTCTAATTCTTGAATAATTTTTTGAGTTCCAGTTAAAGCATCTTCTAATTCTATTTTTATTGATTCAACCTCTTTTAGATTGATTTCTTTTTTTGTTATTTTAGTATAACCAACTACATCAATTATGTAGAAACTTCCTTGTTTTATTTCTTCTAATTCTTTAAAATTATTAGGAAAAGTTGGGCCTCCGTAAATCACTGGTTTGTTATTTATTTCTTGTTCAAAATCTACATGAATATGCCCTAAAGCATAATAATCTGCTTTTGGCATTTTATCTAAATCAACTGATTCTATTGGAAGATTTCCTTTAACTTCTGTTATTGTTGTGTGTAGCATTAAAATTCTGAAATTTTCTTGATAAGATTCATTTATTTTTATCTTACTTAATTCTTGAACTTCTAACCCTGATTTTTTTCCAGGATACCCATAGATATAATAAGATTTATAAATGATTGGTTTTAAGATTATTTCATTTTGTTTTTCTTCATACTTGCAGATTTCACAAAAGCCTGCTTTTTCTAAAACATCTAAGAAAGTTTTTCCTGAGACAGAATAATCATGACTTCCTGCTATAATATAAGATTTTATTCCTTCATCTTTTAGTTTTCTAAATTCTGCAAAGGTTTCTTTTAAAATTTCTATTGCTGGAAAAGGGCTATCAAATAAATCTCCTGAGAAAAGAATAAATTCCACTTTTTCTTTTATACAAGCTTTTATTGCAACTTTGAATGATTCTAAATTTAGTTCTTGAAGCTCTGGCTGTCTCCAGCTTCCTAAATGACAGTCTGCTAAATGAGCGAATTTCATGCTAAAAAATGAAATTCGCTTGGGGTTATAAAAATAATTGTGATACAAGAGATATTGTAGAAATAATGGTTTTGTAAAGATGTATTTATTATATAAAAAGCTTTCTTAAGCTTTAAAAAGCCTTGGAATTTTTAAGCATTTATAAATATTTCGCAGTGCTTTTAAAGTGTTTTGAATAGGCTTATCTTACAAGGAGGAGCTTAAAATGGAAGAGACAGAAGAAAAAGAAGAAAAAGAAGAAGACGAAGAATAAGATTGTTTTTCTGCTTTTTTCTTTTCTTTTTTGTTTTTATTATATTATTGTCTATTTTATTTAACTAGAATTTTTATAATCTTAAAGCTGTGTTATGAGTAGATAAGGCTTTTCATTTCTAACTTAATCTTCTCATCTTTATATCATAATGTTTCAATAAGATGATAGAGTTATATTTTCTTATTGTATTAGTATCTCAATTAACCTTTTATATGTCTAATTGTTGTTTATATTATGAAAAGAGGAGTAAATATTTTACTTGGAACATGTATAATTATTCTTTTAATTTTAATGGTAATTTTGATTTCTGATTTTACAGGAAAAGTTATTGAAGAAACAAAAAAGCAAGTTAGGTTTTATTTTTATGATGAAGATTCTGGATGTTTGTTAAATGGTTATGTTTTTAGTGGAAAAAAAGCACTTGGAAAATCTGTTGATGGATTTTTTAATTTAAGTTATGAAAATTATTTAGAAAATGTTAAAGATTATGAAGGAAAGGAAGAAATTTCTATTTTTGGAGAATTAGGAAGTTGTTTTAATACCCCTGAACTTTTTTTTGATAAATCTTGGATTATTCCTGAAATTAAAAAATATCATTTTCCAGGAGAAAATGTATTTGACTTTAAAACAGAAATTAATGTGAATAATCCTTCAAATAGAGAATTACAAGGATTTATTCAACCAGAAAAAGTAAGTTTTGAATTAGAAAAAATAAGCACTAATGGAAATAAATTAAATAGTTTATCTGAAATAAATAAATATCTTAATAATAAGATAAAATATGTTCAGGATTGGAATTTTGAGGAAAAGATAAATTACTGGCAAACTCCTGTAGAAACATTAAATTTAAAACAAGGAGATTGTGAGGATTATAGCACAGCTTTGTTATCTTTATTTTTAGCATATGATAGTTCATTAAATTGTTACAATATTGTCTTTGAATCTCATGTAGCTACTTTTTGCCATATTGAAGATTATTATGTTTATTATGACCAAGGAAGAACAGAACTTAAAAAAAGAGTAGCTAATATAAATCCAACAAATTCTAAATCTCAACTTGAAAAATTAAATCAAGAATATTTTGAATATATTAAAGTTAATGGGGATGAGGAAAAACCTTATTATGCTTTTAATGATAATGAGTTTGTAGAGTTTAAAGATGATTTTGTAGATTGGCAATACAACCTTGAAAATATAAAGCAGGAGTTTGATTTATTTGAAAATATTAAAGAACAAGTTATTGAAAATACAAAAGATTTATCTGATTCCTGGGAACAAGGAGAATTAGGAACTCAAACAATCTCCTTACCTAGTTCAAAAACATATGGTTTTTTAATCATTGGTTTATTTATTTTGATAATTGTTCTAGTTATAATTTTAATAAGATTTAATAGAACATAGAAAATCTCTCTCGATTTTCTAGCATCACTAAATTTAAAATTTAGTGATGGATAGGTATTTAAATTGAGTTTTGCAATTTATATTATTAAAAGAGGTTTAATTGGAATATTATATGTTTCCTTAGTATCTCTATAAGAATAATGAGATAAAGATGATAAAATTAAGTTTTGAATAAAGGATTAAAGAAATTAGATAATATCTCTTAATTGAGCTTGTAGATATCAAAATAATATTAAAAATGAAAAGGGTTTGAACAGAATGGCTGAATCCAATTACCTGATACACAATATTATACATAATTAACAGAAATATTTAAATGTTTCGGTTGATTTAGATGATTGCTCCAGAGTGGCAGAATGGTTATTGCAACTATCTGATACATAGTGCCCTTTTTTGGTTTGTGGGTTCGATTCCCACCTCTGGCGTGAAATTTATAAAATAAAACTAACAAAAAATGAAAATATATGGAATTGGTGGATTTAATGAAGTAGGCAAAAATATGACTGCTGTAGATTTAGGAGAAGATGTAATATTATTTGATTGTGGATTGTTTTTACCTCCAATAGTAGAATTAGAAGAAGTAGATAAAGTTTATACAGAAAAAAGATTAAGAGCAATTGGAGCTATTCCTTCTGATGATATTTTAGATGGTTTAGGATTAAGAAAAAAAGTTAGAGCTATTATTTGTAGTCATGCTCATCTTGACCATATCGGAGCATTGCCTTTTTTAGCTCAAAGATATAATGCAGAAATTGTTGGAACTCCTTTTACAATTGAAGTTCTTAAAACATTACTTAGAGATGAAAAGATTCAATTAAGAAATAGATTAAGAGTTGTTCAGCCAAATTCTTTTTTTTATGTTCAAGGAAAAAATAGAAAATATAAAGTAGATTTTATTAATATAACTCATTCTACGATTCAAACTTCTATGTTAGCTTTACATACCCCTGAAGGAATTGTTCTTTATTCAAATGATTTTAAACTTGATAATTCTCCTGTTTTAGGAAAAAAACCAAATTATGATAAATTAAAAGAGATTGCAAAAGAAGGTGTAAAAGTTCTGATTGTTGATTCTCTTTATTCAGGAGATGATAGAAAAACAGCAAGTGAAAAAGTTGCTCGTACTCTTCTTGAAGATGTTCTTTTAACAACTACTAATGAAAATAATGGGCTTTTTATAACAACTTTTTCTTCACATATTGCGAGATTAAAAAGTATTGTTGAGTTTGGAAAAAAATTAAATAGAAGAATTGTTTTTCTTGGAAGAAGTTTAAACAAGTATGTTAGTGCTGCAACAAGAGTTAATATGTGTCCTTTTAGAAAAGATGTTGAAATTGCAACATTTAGACATCAATTAGAAAGACAAACAAAAAAAATAAGCAAGGATAAAAGTAAATATATGGTTGTTTGTACTGGACATCAAGGAGAACCTGGAAGTATTTTAGATAGAATCTCTAAAAATAGATTTCCTCTTAAACTTGAAAGTCAGGACCATGTAATTTTTTCTTCTTCTATTATTCCAACAAAAGCAAGTATAGAAAACAGACAAAAATTAGATAATAATCTTAAAAAAAGAAAGGTTAGAATATTTAGTAATTTGCATGTTTCAGGACATGCAGGAAGAGAAGACTTAAGAGATTTTATTAATATGGTTAATCCTGAGCATATTATTCCTGCACATGGAGAGCATAGATTAATTGCTCCAATGGTAGAACTTGCACAAGAATTAGGATATAAAGATAAAAAAAATATTCATTTAATAAATGATAAGCAGAAGTTAGTTTTTTGACAAAGATAAATTTAAATAACATTTCTTATTGTATTTAGTATAATATATTAGAATCTTAATAAGAATAAAGATGTGCCCTACTAAGATTAAGTTAGACCAATCATCTTCATAACTTTAAGATTAATAAAGATATTAGAATTAAATAAAATTAGCAAAAAAATGCCAAACACAGAAATTAAAAATTTCTAGCTTGTCATTTTTAAAACACCTACAAAAAAATGCCAAACACAGAAATTAAAAATTTCTAGCTTGTCATTTTTAAAACAAACACCTACAAAAAAATGCCAAATCAGGAAATTACAACTGCATTAAAGAACTCAATTGAAAGAGGGGAATCATTGCAAACAGCAATGCAAATTATGATTAATTCTGGATATAATGCTCAAGAAATTCAAGAAGCCTCTAGATATATTGGAGGTGGTCAAATAGAAATGAAAGCTAAACCAGGAGAAGAATTAACAATGCCTGAAAAAAAAGGTTTTTTTTCAAGATTTAAAGGAAAAAGAGCAGTTTCTCAAAAACCTGCTCAAATAATTCCTCAACAACCTGTTTCTCCACCTAAACTTCCTCCTCAAAATACTCAAACAATTACACCTAGACAAGAAGCAATGAAAATAAGGCAACAAATAATAGAACCTAAACCAATGCTTCCACAAGTAGAAGTTTCAAATCAGGAAGAACCTGAACCCTTAGCAAAAGAATTAAGCAAATTAACTCCAAGAAAACACAAACATGGTAAAGAAATAATGTTATTAATTATTTTATTAGTTTTAATAGGACTTTTAATTTTAACAATCTTTCTTAAAGATACAATAATTGGTTGGTTTAGTTAAGTTGTTTTTTGGGGTTTTAATGTATTTTTATATTATTATTCTGGAATCTTAATGTATGATAATGTTATGTTCTCTGTTCTTAAAGCTTAGCTTAAGCAGTTCAAAGGATTATCTTATAACATATCAAGATTATTTTAAATCCAATCATACATGACTTCCTCTCCACACTAAAGTGTGGAGTTTCCTTCCTTAGTATCCCTAATCATAATTAAGCTATGTACATCATCTTCATCTCGTTATATTCATTAAGATATTGATATTGCATTACTACATCCTAAAGGATGTAGATTTCTTTTTCAGTTAAGATATTAAAAAATATAATTAATCTTTTATATGGTGTTTTATTTAAATTGTAATGGAGATGATTAGAAAAAAAGAGATGATATTTATTATACTTTTAATAGTTGGAATATTTTTAATTAGTTTTGTTAGTTCTGCTCAGGAAAGTGAAGAAAAAATAAGTAAAGAAGTTTATGATAAATTAAATGAAGAAGGGGAAGTTAATGTAATTATAAAAACTAAATCTGAAAAAAAAGTTTTTGGAATAAAAATTGCAGATGTAGAAGAAATTAAAAAGGAAATTATAGAAGATTTAGAGCTTGATAAAGATAAATTAGGAGATGGTAAAAGTGATGAAAAAATTAGAGATTATCAGGATTTGATTTCTGTTAAAGTTTCAGAACAAGAATTACAAGAACTTGAACAAAATCCAGATGTAGATAAAATATCATATTCTCATCCAATTAAAGCATTTTTACAAGACTCTGTTTTATTAATAAATGCAGGTGATGTTTGGAATTTACAGGTTTCTGATATTAATCTAACTGGAATTGATGAAACAATCTGTGTTCTTGATACTGGAATTAATTTTTCACATCCTGATTTAATTGGAAAAAATAAAACTTGTGTGATTGATTGTTTTAATAAAAATTGT
>JAFCDH010000028.1 GCA_017609795.1 Candidatus Pacearchaeota archaeon
CAAAATGAGAAAACTAAAACAATAATAGATTATGAGATGAGGATTCAAAAAATAATAACCCCTCATAATGATAGTCCCCCTTCCTATTAGAAACTAACTGGTTTAGTTAATCTTATAAGTTAATATTTCTATTTTAAAATATGAAAAACAAAAAAGTAGCAATTTTGTTTTCAGGAGGAAAAGATTCTTGTTTAGCTTTGCATTTAGCAAAACAAAAAAATTATGATATTAAATATTTGTTAACAATAATTCCCAAAAATTTTGATAGTTTTATGTTTCACAAACCTAATTTAAAACTACTTAAAAAACAAGCACAAATGCTTAATCTCAAATTAATAACTCAAAAAACTAAAGGAGAAAAAGAAAAAGAACTTAAAGATTTAGAAAAACTAATTTTAAAAATTAAAAAACATATTAACACAATTGTTATTGGAGGAATTGTTTCAAGTTATCAAGAAAAAAGAATAAAAAAGATTTGTGATAAATTAAAATTAAACATATACCCTCCTTTAAAAAACTTTAAAGAAAAACAAATTTGGGATTTATTATTAAAAAAAAATTTTAAAGTTATTTTAACAAAAATAACTTGTGAAGGTTTAGAAAAAAACTGGTTAGGAAAAATCATTGACAATAAAACAATTAAGGACTTAAAAAAATTATCAAAAAAATATAAATTTAGGATTGATTTTGAAGGAGGAGAAGCAGAAACTGCTGTTCTTTATATGCCTGGATTTAAAAAACAAATTAAAATTAAATATAATATAAAAAGTGAAGGAAAATATAGGCATTGGTTAGATATTAAAGAAGTAAAATGACACCCCTGCAGGTTAAAAACCTGTGGCTTCCTTAATATCTTTAATCATGCAAACCTTTCAAAAAAGTTATGATTCAAAGGATAGAGCCTTACACTTTTCTCCTTAAGTTAATCCTCATTTTATTTGCTAAATTGCTTTTAGGAATGTAGATATCTTTTACATTTATAGATATTAGCATTAAAAAATATCTTAGTTAAGTTTATTAATGAATTTTTCTTTTATTAAAATAATCAAAAAAGAAAATGAAAGAACCAGAATTTCATAAAAAACAATTAGATAATGGAATCACAGTTATATTTGAAAAAAGGCAAACTCCCGTAGTGTCTGTTGCAAGCTCTATTAAATTTGGAGCACAATATGAAAAAGAAAGTATTAAAGGAATTTCTCACTTTATAGAACATTTAGTTTTTAAAGGAACTAAAACCAGAAATGTTATTGAGATTCCTCAAGAAATTGAAGGCAAAGGAGGAATTATTAATGCGTTTACAGGAGAAGAAATAACTTCTTACTGGAACAAACTTCCAAGCAAATATTTTGAGCTAGGTGCAGAGATTTCTAGAGATTTAATTTTAAATCCTTTATTTGAAAAAAATGCCTTAGAAAGAGAAAGAAAAGTAATTTTAGAAGAAATCAAAATGTATCATGATAATCCAAGCACACATGTTATAGAAAAAATAAAAGAAATGCTATATGCAAAACCTTTTAACATGTCTATTGCAGGAACTTTAAAAACAGTGGTAGGATTATCCAGAGAAAGAGTTATTAATTTATTTAATGCAATTTATTCGACTAATAATATGATTTTTAGTGTTGTTGGGAATGCTAATTGGGATAAGGTTTTAAATGAAGCTAAAAAATTTCCTAAAACAAATAAAAAAATAAATCAAATACCAATAATTCCAAAAAATGGACAATTAATTGAAAAAAGAAAAGGCATAGATCAAGCCCATGAAATTCTTGCTTTTCATATGCCTAAACTTAATGAAAAACAAAGATATTCTGCTGAAATTTTTGATTGTATTTTAGGAGGAGGCATGAGCAGTAGATTGTTTCAAGAAATCAGAGAAAAAAGAGGATTATGTTATGCAATCAAAAGTAATTTAGAACAATCTAAAGATTACTCTTATATTATGATATATGCAGGAACAGTTAAAGAAAAAGTTAATGAAATTAAAGATCTTGCTTTAAAAGAAATTAAAAAATTAAGAGTTTTAAAACAAAGAGATCTTAGTGAAGCTAAAGAAAGATTATTAGGACTTAGACAAATAAGCAAAGAAAAATGCGATACTACAATGACAGAATTACTTTTAGAAGAAATCGGAGGAGATGCTAAAAACTATTATAATTATGAAGATAATATTAATAAAGTTAAATTAAAAGATGTTCAATCTCTTTCTAAACTAAAAGCATATAGTTTTGTTGCGTTAGTGCCTGGTTAAAAAACTCATTAACATAAATTTAAGAATCTTCAATCACTCAAATTTTTTATTTATCTCAATGTCATAAGTTTTATTAGCTTAATTATCTGTAACTTAAAAAACCTATTTTAAGAATCTACCCTTATCCTCTTTATCTCATTATTCTTATATAGATATTAGTTTACTCTCCATTTAATTTTATATTTATCAGATTCTAGATTAATTAAATATTAGAATTATATTCAGAAGAAGTTTTCTTATTCTCAAAAACAAACTTTACAATCACTATCATAACTATAACAATTACAATACCCAATATTATCCAAATAAGATTTTTTCTTTCTTTTACTTTTTTTCCATCTATCTTTTCTTCTCCTATTACTTTTACTTTAAAATATCGAGATAATCCAACAGCCATTTGCACCATTCCTTCGCCTGAATCTCCAATAGAAATAGATTTAAACTCAATCTTAACATCATATTCTTTTCCAATTTCTACATTTCTAGGTATTTTAACAAGAACCTCAACAAGCACTTCACTATCAGGACTTCCTGGAACAAAATATTCTGCTTTTTTATCAACTAAACTAACTATCTCCTGCCCTTTTGTAACATTTCCTTTAAATTTAACATCTCCATCTCCTGCTCTATTTTGCAAAGAAAAAATAATTGTTTTTTCTTCTCCAGAAGAAATCTCTAAAGGATTAGTTGTTGAATAAATTCCTCCAACAGAAATAGCATTAACTAAATTAATCAAAGAATACAATGCCACAATAAAAAAACCTATTATTAAAAAATTTTTCATAATGAATCACTCCAAACCTCTATTATCCTAAACTTCACCTTGTTTTTATTTAAAAAATCTTTAACAGATTTAACATTTTTATAGGGGACAGCAAGAACTCCTCTTTCTAATCTTTTGCCCATTTCATCAACAAATCCTTTTTTAACATATCTCTTCTCCCCTACTTTTTGTGAATAACCATATAGCTTCCTCCAAACACTAACTTTTTTAGCTCTTTTTAACTTATCAAAATTTAAAAGAAAAAGACCATAATTTTCTATTTCCTCTGGAACTTCCTTATATTTCCCATAAAGCAACAAACCATAACTCTGAATGCTTCTTTTTAATTTAGGCCATTTTTCTAAATCTCCAATTTTCAAAGAAATCTGATTTTCAATGCCTTTTAATCTCCAATTTTCTCCTTTTGTGTTTTCAAATTCTGTTAATAGTCTCTGTATCCTCCTCTCCACCTCATCAGTTTCAAGGAAAATATCTAAATCACTTTCCTTATCAGACTCCTCAGTCACTACAGAACCAAACAAAATCGCTTTCTTAAGATTTATGCTGTGCTCTAATAAAAAAGACACAAAATCCAAAGCATATGCAATTAATTTATTTTTTTTATCTTGATTCATTTTTTTTATCTATTAATTTTAATATAAGTTTTTCAGCAGTATTAAAAATATCTAAAAAAGATTTTATTTCTGCTTCTGTTTTCTGAGAACCATAAATTAAGTTTTCCGAGATTAACTCAATTTTATTGATCTTTTCAATAATTAAATCTTTTTTTGGGAAATCAGAAAATCTCTCAGAAACTTTTTTTGATTTAAACCATCTATGATTTATCTGAAAACCCATTTCAATAACATTTATTTTATGAAGAAATTCTGAAAAAAGTTCTATAATTGCTTGAGAAGCATGCATTCCTATAATCCTTTGTGATCTTTCAAGGCCCCTATCAATCGCCCAATTAATAGCATCACGATGTTCTTTATATGAATTATGATGATCTTCAATTTTCATTGTATTTATTTAAACCTCACACAAATATTATTATGTTACTAAGTATATAAATCTTTCGTTACCATGTAACATATAAAATATAAACTACAATTAAATTAAAATTTATGTAACCAAGTATATTAAATTTAGAGGACCTTGTCACAAAACAAATCTTCCCATATCAGATTTAATTTAACAATCAATAAAATAATACTTATTTTAAAATCTATCTCAAAATAATAAAATCAAAAAAAATCAACTAAAAAAATAAAACTATTCACTTAGCAGGTGCTTCTTTGCTCTTAAGAACAAACTTAACAATAATCACCACTAAGATAACAACCACAATCCCTAATATTATCCAGGTATAACTTATTCCTGTTGGGGTTTCTTCAGATTTTTGAACTAAAATAGGCATAGAAGTTACTTTTGAAGTAGTAAATCCAACCATTCCTCCTCCTTCTGGAGGGGTAAGCTCACTTGTTTTTATCTTAACAACATATTCCATCCCTTCAGCAACATCTGGAATAGATATTTTAAGTTTAATTACATTATCTACACTTCCTGCAACTACACTTATATCGCTTCCTGCAACACTTGCTATATCACTTCCTTCTAAAATTTCTATTTTCACATCTTTATCTTGAGTTTCATGTGAAGCAATTAACGAAGCAACTTCAATTGTTTTTGTTTCTCCAGGCCCAATTATTAAAGGCTTTCCTTCATAATAATACATAGAAACTCCAACAGCACTAACTAAAGAACAGGCCATTAAAATAAATATACTTATCATTAAAGCCTTTTCCATTATCAACCCTTTTTTATTTATCATTGTAAATTATTTTTATTTTATTTAACTTGCTTGAAGATCCCAAATCGTTCCCCCAGCCCCAGTAGTTGCATAAGTTCCAGATACAGTATTAGGACCTGCAATAACTTCATCTAAACAAAGATACAAAATTTCATCAGGTCGTGCATCACCATCAACACCATAATTAATAGCACTAATTCCAGTATCTATTTGAGTAGAATCAATTAAACTACCAGGAGCAGCATTAACAGAATCACAAGATTCAGCTCCTGAATCAGGATCTGTATAAAACCATTCAGACCTAACCCAATAATCTCCTACATCTGGATCATCAGGAATATCATAGGCTGTAATCTGAACTTGGTTTATCTGTGCGTTAGCAATATTTTCTATACTAGGATGTGAACCTCCTTCTGCTTCTTGATTTAAATTACTACCAAAATCAACAGTTCCAAAACTAAGAACATCATCAGTTATTTGTAATTCTGTTTGTTCATTAAATTCAGTTGTTCTTACAGGAGTAGCAATTGAATTAACATGATCTGTTGTCCCATCATAACCTTCTTCATTAGGGGTCGGGCTTTGTAAATCTTGCACATAAGCTCTAATTGACCAAACATCTACAGTAGGATCTTCATAATGTTGAAAAGTTACAGTACATTCATAACTTCTAACATCTATAATTGTATTTCCATCAACTAAATCAGGGCCACTACAAAAAGTTCCTGCTGCATCGCAATCATCTGTAGAAACATCATAAGAATTTATTACAGCACTAGTACACGCCCCAGTACTTTGTCTTTGAGCTCCATTATCATGAGCCCCTGTATTCTCTACTATAACAAAGACATCAGCTGCTGCAGGAGTTGCAGGTAAAGCTCCAGTTCCTGCTGCAGAATAAACATAAAATGTAAATTGTTTTGTTATAGTAGCTCCAGTATTTAAATTCCTATCTGCAGGAATAATAGTTGTGCCTTCCTTATTATTTAAATCACTAATCCAAACAATTTCAGGAGCAGGATATGTTCCAGTAATAGTAACACTAACATCAGCACTCTCTGCCAACTCCCCTTCTAAACCTTCATCATCATCACCAAAAATAAAATCTAAAAATCCAGCACTAACAATGCCAACTGAAATTAATACAACTCCAAAAATCATTAATCCTGCAACCACTTTTTTATTAATCATATTTTTAATAACAAAATCCCCTTTATAAATATTTCGCAGAATCCCCTTAAAATCTAAATTCAATTTTAGTGCTATTTTCTTTATCTAAAATTTCTATAAAACTTAAAGTTTTATTATGGGTAGCTTAATAATCCTCTCCAAAACTCTAAAGAAATTATTTAAGCTTTTTAACCTTATTATCTTCAAATCCTCAAAGCTCATCTTTATCTCACCATATTTATTAAAATACTAAAACTGTTTTAAAAAATTCACCAAATCTTTTTCTTAATCCTAGAGCTCAATGTATAAATATTTCTAGAATCCTTACCTAACAAATTTGCAATTTCAGAACTCTTAAATCTCTTGTTCTTAAGATAATCAACAACACTTTCTAAAATACTTAATCTTCTATCTTTAAACAAATTAATAGGAATAAAAATCATCTCATCTTTTTTCTCTATCTTAATCTTTGATTTCATTTTTTCAAAAGCATTTCTATAATTAATCCAAACTGTTCTTTCATTTCTATTAATTAATTTACCAATATCACTAAATCTTAAATTCAAATTTTCTTTAAGATACTTACACAAAGCTTCTGCAGGACTAATTTTTTGTCTAAAAATATTTATTGGAATCTTAATTTCTTTTTTCTGAACTTCTTTAGTCTTAATCTTAGGAATTAATTCTCTAATACCTATATTATACTTATCTTTTAAAACCTTATCTAATTCTAATAATTGCTCAACATCCAAACCTTTTTTTGTCTTCTTTTTCTTTTTAATCCTCACTCCAACAACAAACAAAGAAATACTCAAACTAATTTTAATTGATTTTATCAAAGACAAAATAATATAAACAATTTCCCAACTTCCACAACCTTCCCCATGTTGAGCAAAACACTCAATTTCTGTTTGTATTGTTGAATAATCTTGTTCACTTAAACCAGAATCAAGATTTGTCAAACAAAAATAAACTTCATTATGAGCATCATAATCAAGACCATTAGTTGAATATCCTAAATCTCCATTTGGTAAAGTTAAATCAGAAAAAGCCACCCCCTCAAAAGTATCTTCGTCAGGATCAGGATTATCAATTTTATCTGCTAAAGTTATTGAATAATCTGCATCAGTAACACAATCCTGATTATTAAGTGGAGCTTGTTCATCTAAATAAGCATTAAAATTTTCAGCAGAAATTAACTCACTTGTTGTAGTTTCTCCAGTTAAATCTCTTCCTTTAAAATCAAAAGTAGTTTCATCAGTTAACCCATCTGCATATGTATTTCCAGTATTTTCTAAAACCAAAGCTCCAGAAGTAAATGGAAGATTTCCATAATTTACTTCTGCCCCAAAACTAATACTTGCAGTTTCAAAACTCAAACCTTGCCTGCTTCCTAAACCAAAAACCCCTGCTTCAGAATAAGGAACAGCATTTCCGCCAGCAACATCTTCAAAACTTGTAACATAAACATCCCATTTAAGAGGTTCTGGATCATCATAATAATACATTGGAACACTACATTTGTATTTTCTACCTGCATTAATTGGTTTATTATAAGGTGCTTGAGTTGTATCCACATCACTATCATAAACACAATCAGTTCCTACAAAAGTTCTTATAGTCCTCTCACTAGATGTATAATCATAAGGAGTATTTTCATCATGTTTAACATAACCATATACTCCTAAATCACTTGTTGGTAAATAATCAATTCCTCTTTCACTATAAACAACAAAAACCACAGCATCAGAAACAGAAAGAGGAGTATAACCAGCTCCACTATATTCACTAGGAGCATTAGTAGATGTTTCTTCTATATCTAATATTTCTGGAGCAATTCCAACCTCCTCCCACTCCAATCTAGGATAATTATTAGGAACCTCTTGCCAAACATTAGTAAAATCCCAATCATTATCTTCTTCATCCCATTCTCCATCTTCATTGAAATCATAAACCTTATGAGTTCTATCAAAAAAAGCACTTGGACCGTTAGACTCATAAATTCCATACCCATTATCATTATCATCTGTAAAATAAGAATTTGTAATTCCGCTTCCATCTCCAATCAAACCACCAATAGGACTACTTCCACTAACTTCTCCTGTTGCAAAAGAATTTTCAATAGTTCCATAGCTTCTTCCAGCTAATCCTCCAATATATTGTCCATCACTTACCCTTGCTCTTGAATAAGAATTAATAACAGACCCCCCTATCTTATAACCTACTAATCCTCCAACCTTATGACTGCCTCCTATCCCCTTCACATCTCCACCAGTATAACAATTAGAAATTATTCCTACATCCATCCCTCCAATTAATATCCCTGCAAAATGACTTGTTGTTTCTACACTTCCAATTACATAAGAACTACTTATTTCTCCCCCATACAAATAACCAGCCAATCCTCCAACATACATATCCCCTATTATATCAACATTTTTTAAACCAACATCTTTCACTTCTCCACCATCCCTAACATATCCAAACAAACCAACATAATTAGTAGAGGGTCTATTAATAAATAATCCAGAAATAACATGTCCTTTTCCATCAAATATTCCTGTAAAAGCTGTAGTGCTATCCCCAATAGGATTAAAACCTGTACTCCCCCAAATTGAACCTCCAACTGCAGGATTAGTAGCAGAACAATCAATATCCTCAGTCAAATAATAAGTAGCTGTTAAATCATCTTCCATATCTTGCAATTCTTCACAATCAGAAATAGGAATACCATAACTAATAGTTCTTTCTTCTGTTTCATTAACATTTCCAGCAGTATCTTGAGAATATGCCTTAATATTATAATCTCCAAGCTCTAAATCTATAAAATCAATACCTAGATATTTCTGAGAAGTATTTGCATATAATGCTTTTA
>JAFCDH010000076.1 GCA_017609795.1 Candidatus Pacearchaeota archaeon
TTAGCTATATTATTTGGATCTTGAACAAGTTTCTTAAACGTAAATGGAGATATATTATAAAATGGATACTTTGCTACGCGTGATAAAATAATTATATCATCCTCTAGTCCCCTTTCTTTAAGTTCCTTTGCTCTTTTAAGAACCATTTCTTTGGTTGGCTCTAATACAGCATCGAGCCGACGTAATACAGTAAGTGGCAAAATAACATCCTGATATTCGTGCTTTCTATAATCACCACGCAAAAGCTCAGCGATGCTCCAAATAAAATTAACTTTTTCTTGAAAATTGCTTGTCATATTAATTTTTTATCCTTAAAATCAAACACCTTGTTTTTACTAATTATCTTTACTTATAAACCCCCTGTCTATGCCCAACGCGGATTATAAGCACAACCAGTCTACGCTTAATTATCTCATAAATAATACGATAAGGCCAAACCTCGTATGAGTGTTGGCCTTTATACTTTCCATCTAATTTTTTGCCCAAGAAAGGATCGCTCGACAAAGCAAGTAAAGCTAATTGAATCCGTTGCTTATACCGGCTATCAATTGCGTTTAGATCTTTTTGGGCTTTTTTTGGAATTACGATTTTGTACACCATATTTTGTCTTGGCCTTATCAGCTAGAACATAGCCTTGTTTGGCTAAAAGCTCGTCTAGGGTAATATAGTTTCCTTTTTTGTAATCTTTTCTTGCTTCGTCTATATCTTTCTTTAAATTAGGAAAATCATTCATTACCTCTATGGTTTCTCGCCAAGAATCATTCATTACCTCTATGGTTTCTCGCCAAGAATCAAACTTCTCAGCAGACATGAGAACCGCTTTTGGCCGGCCGTTTTCAGTAAAAGTATAATAATTATCTGGTTTTTGTACTTTTTCAGCTATATCAAATATTTTTTTTCTTGCTTCAGAAATCGATATAGTTGTTTTTGTGCGCATATTTTTATATTAATATTTATATGTACATAATATTGTACATTAATTCGCTTGTCAAGCCCTATATTAATTTATTATCCTTAAAACCAAAAATCTTGGTTTTACCAATTATTACATGATCTAAAACATCAATTCCCATTATTTTGCCAACTTCAACAATTCTTTTAGTAATCTCTAAATCATCTTCAGATGGCTCAGGATCACCAGAAGGATGATTATGAACCAAAATTACAGAAGTAGCTTTGTGCTCTAAAGCAGGTTGAAAAATCTCTCTTGGATGAACCAAGTTTGCATTAAGCGTGCCAATAAATGTTGATTGTTTTTTCCAAACCATCTCATTTCTAGCATTAAGATAAATAGTCATTAAATGTTCACGAGTTAGACCCCTCAAATAAACAGCTTGAGCCATAACATCTTTAGTTGAAAGAATAATTGGCAAAGTTTCATCTTCTTGAATCTTTAAAGCTCTTTTAACTAATTCAGAAGCAGCTAAAATCGTACAAGCCTTAGCAGAACCGATTCCTTTAATTTTAGATAAATCCTTATAATCTAATCGCAATAATCTTTTTTTAGAATATTTTTTTAAAATTTGTTTAGCAACTTCTATAACATTTTTCCCCTTAATTCCAGTTCCTAATAAAATAGCTAAAAGTTCCTCATCTTTTAAATTTTTAGAACCTTTAGCAATTAATTTTTCTCTTGGTCTTTCAATTTTAGCTAAATCTTTTATCTTCATAGTATTTTTATGCTTTATTATTTATTGATATAGCTATTGACATGGCTATTTTAAATAATATATACTTAAATTGTCTTTTGGTTCTGTTGTTGAACTATTAGGGTTTTACATCCAAGAGCCACTCTCCATGCGGAGGGTGGTTTTATTTATCTTCCTTTTCTTCTCTGTATTTTAATTCTTTACCCCAAATATTGTCTATTTTTAATATATCAGAATACCCATCACCACCAGTTCTTAATTCTTCGGAAATATTATTTTGTGAAGAAAATATATAAACTTTTTTATTATTATTCTTTAAATAAGAGACAAGTGCTAAAAAATCAGAATCACCAGTAAAAAATACAGCTATATTATATTTTCCCAAATGATGAATGGCATCAATTGTTATTTCTACGTCCATATCTCCTTTTTCTTTTATTGATTCTCCATGTTGATCAATAATGCTTATCCTTTTTAATTCTTTCTTCCTGACTTCAAAACCAAGGCCCTTTTTTAAAAAAGTAAAAAACCTATGCTTACCATCTAAACTATAATCTCTAGTTCCTTCGCCTGGATAAGCCGCATAATAAAAAATCTTAATGGAAAGGGCTTCAAATTTTTCTTTTATAAACTTTGTTGTTTCTCTAAGATCTAAAAATTTACCCTTAGCTTTCTGAGCTTGCCATAAATTAGATGCATCTATAAATACATATATAATATTATCGTTTGTGTCCGTTTTTCCGTTAATATTTTTTTCCATTTTTAAGATTAATTTATCTTCATACACCCTTATCATACCCCATCCCAATCAAAAAAACAACCTCGTATAACGAGGTTGCTCAACCATTGCTTTAATCCCAACCTTTTTTATTCAAACCCTTTTTAGCAGCTTGTTCTTGAGCTATTTGTTTAGAGGGCCCCTTCCCCTTAGCAACTAATTCATCTTCTAAATAAACTCCTATTTCAAATTCTTTATTATGATCAGGTCCTTGTTCTTTAATTAATTCATAATTAGGAGTAATTCCTGTTTTAGATTGAGCTTGTTCTTGAAAATGGCTTTTAGGATCTATGTATAGTTTTTTATCTAAAACTCTTTCTAGCTCACTCAATATATTATTATCAATAAATTCTTTTGATTTTCCATATCCTTGGTCAATATAGATTGCTCCAATTACA
>JAFCDH010000029.1 GCA_017609795.1 Candidatus Pacearchaeota archaeon
AAGATTAACTAAACCAGTTAGTTTCTAATAGGAAGGGGGACTATCATTATGAGGGGTTATTATTTTTTGAATCCTCATCTCATAATCTATTATTGTTTTAGTTTTCTCATTTTGACACAAATTTCTTTTAGGAGAATAGATTTCACATCCAAGACTTCCAATAGAAATTCCAAAAAGAGTTATTCCAATTCCTAGTGTCTTTAATAAATTTTTCATAAAAAACATAAAATATAACTTTATTTAAGTATTTGTTTTGTAGATTATAATTATTGTAAACTTATTTTATATTGATTTTAATATTTCTATAATTTTAGGGTTTTTTAATTTAATCTTATTTAAATTATTTGTTTTATATTTATTACCTAGTTGATTTAACCTGACTTTTTAGTTATAGTTTGATTATGCTTAAACATACTAAGAAAACTTATCCTTTTAGAAGTAGGAGTTATATTAAGGATTATTAGAAAAATAAAATTTAAAAAAGAAAAATAAAAAATAAGTTTATGCTTTACCTGTTTCATAGATAGCTTTTAATGCAACAATTAATGCTGCAGCACTAACAAATGCGATAATATTTGCTAGTATTGAATTAAGATATCCACTTACAGTTCCGATTACAGAAAGAGCACTTATACTTCCAACACCTAACAAAAGCAATGCAATTGTAGCGAGTAGGAATTTTGTAAGTTTCTTTTCAGCTATATTTAAGTATCCAACTATTAGTCCTAATATAAATAATATCAACAAAATTGTTGATGCAGATATAGCGCTTCCTATGAATGCTGCAATTACAGCAATTATTAAACCTATTAAAAAAGCCCACTTTCCGAGTACATCTAAATTTTTCATTTTCACCTCCTTTTTATTTTTTTATAAAAATAAAAATTTATTTGAGTTCCTTTATAAGCATTGGAACACCGATTATTAGCACACCAATTGCAATTAACCAACCATTATAGTCAGTTATTACAGCTAGAACTCCAAGCTCTTTAAGTGCCAATAATAAACCAATAATTGTTACGATTATAGCAGTAAGTTTTGCCATTTTAACCTCCTTTTCTTATTTTATAGAGGAAAAACCCCTTTAAATAGGTTTTGTTTTTTAATTTAGGTAAGAGAAAATTATTTTAATAAATTATATTTTTTAATGTCTTTATATATTGGGCCTTCTGGAAATAATTCAGATTTTTTTAAAAAAAATTTATTGATGTCAAATTTTATTTTTGCTGTTTTTAATTTTTTTAAATAATCTATTAATATTTTTTTGTCAAAGACTTTTCTAACTCTTGCGATTGTGATGTGACCCATAAATCTGAGTTCTGGTTTAAATAAATCCTGTAAAACTTTATCTATTTGTTTTTGTAAATTAAATAATTCTTTTCCAGATAACTTTATCCAAATAACTTTTATGTAATTATTATATTTACTAGAAAAAACTCCAATTTCTTTTAATTCTGATTCAAATATTGGGAACCTTATTTTATTTAATCTTTCTTTGATTTGTTTAATTTTAGTTTTATTGATTTCTCCTAAAAATTTAAGGGTTAAATGTAGATTTTCAGATTCTGTGAATTTCCCTATAAATAAATTCTTTTTTTTAATTAATTTTTGAATCTCTTTAATATGATTTATAATTTCACGAGGCAAGTCTAAGGCAATAAAACACCTTATTTTTTCTGATTCCATGATTCTATTAATTATCTAACTATTAAATAACTATCTTTTGGATAGTTGAATTTAAAAAAGAAATACCCTTATAAGAAGTTAAACTTATTTTATATACTTTGCTATGATATATTCTTTTGAATATGGATTTGTTTTTAAATGAAATTTTGTTTTCTTTATTTTAATGGGAAAATCATTAAAACAAGAGGTAGCAAGAGAAGAGGCTAAAAGATTTCTTGAAGATGTAGTTGCTCCAAACTATAGAACTATGAGTGATTTTGAATCTTGGGCTGGAAAATATAATGGAGAATTTGGAGATTATCTTTTTAAAGTAGTAGAATATATTAGTAAAAGAAATAGAGGAGGACTCTCAAGAATTTTTGGGATTGGAGATATAGAAATAAATGATATATTAAACGCAACTATTTCTGAATAAGTTTTATTTATCTAAAAGATTTTTAAATTGTTTTGTTCTTGATTTTAAAATTTCTTTTAATTCTTGTTCTTGTGCATTGAATGTCTTTGTTAAATTTTTGAATTTTTTGAGAAGTTTTTTTGCTGTTATTGGGCCTATGTTTGGAAAAGCTTCAAGGATGTATTGTTTTTGTTCTTGGATTTTTTTAGGGATTCTATGATGAAGTGTTGGTTCTAATTTTGGTTTTAATTGTTGTTTTGCAAAAATTATTAAATATTTTATAGTATCTTCACAATCTTGAGTAAATATAATTGGAATGTTGTAATTAGTTAAAAGAGAGAGAATAAATCCTCTAATTGCATTTGGATTTAGATTTGTATCTGTTCTGTATAATTCTTGTTTATCAATTCCTTCGATAATTAAAAGTTGTTGTTTATATTTTTGCATTTGTTTTAATTGCTGAATCAAGCGCTTGTTTATCATCGACGAAATAAAATCTTGAACTGTTTTTCTTTCAATTATTGTTTTACCAATAAGATAATCTCCTATTTTTAATGATTTAATTTCAAGACGAATTTGTTTTGATGCTTTTAATCCTGAAATAATTAAAGAATTTTTTTCATGTATATCTGCGATTATGATTGGAGTTTGTTTTGATTTGGTTTTTCTTGATTTTAATTTTTGAAATATGTTATGGAGAGGCATTTTGGGTGTTATTGTGTTTATAATAATATTAGTGTCTTTATAATCTTAAGGCTTTGGTTTTGTCTTGTATAGCTTTATCATTCATTAGGATATTAGGAAAGTAGTTTTTGGGATTGTTCTTAAAACAAAGTCTCTTGCTTTTTTTTAATTTTTGGGGTTATTGATTTGCCTGAATCTAAATCTGATTTTATACTATCTATTGCTCTGTACATCCTTTTTTCTTTTGCTCTTGATGCATAATAAAATATTTCATCAAGAGTGTTTTTTGTTAAAAGGATTATTAATCTTCCCTTCATTAATCTTGCTGTTCTTCCTGCTCTTTGGATTTTTCTTATTGCTGATGGAATAGGTTCATAAAAAATTACAGAGTTAACTTCTGGGATATCTAAACCCTCTTCTCCTATTGAAGTGGCTGCGATTACATTTATTTTTCCTTGTTTAAATTCATTCATTATTTCTTGCTGTTCTTTTTGATTTAATCCACTTATCTCCCCTTTTTCACTTATTTTTTTTGTTTGCCCAACAAAAACTTTTGCATTAATATTTTCTATTTGATTTATTTCTTTGCAAATCTTTATTACAGTATCTCTATATTGTGAAAAAACAATAATTTTGTTTTTAGGGTTTTTTTTAATAAATTCTTGTGTTAGTGATTTTAATTCAAGGAGTTTTGGGTGTTCAATGTTTTTTGTAATAAGTTCATTTATTTTTATATTTGCTTTATTGAATTCTTTGTTTTTTGTTATTTGTTTTGCTGCTTTTGATTTGTTTTGATTTGCTTGTTCAAAAATCCCTTTGATATAGTTTTGAGAGGTGTAAAGGGTCTGAGTTTCTAAAAGTTCTATTAAGTGAGATAGCTTAATTGCTTGAGCACAGGCAGTAGCTCCTGCAAAATAATTAAAGTTTTTATGTCCAGAAGATATTGATTTCATTATTCTTCCCTGAGTTTCTAATAAAACTATTTTATTTACTGGTCGAAAAAGGAGCTTTCTGTTTTTTAATTCCTGAACTTTTCTTTGGTATAAGGTTTTTATAATTTCTGTTATTTCTTGAAATTCTTTTGGAAATTCTAGTTTGATTATATTAAATTCAAGTTCTTGAAGATATTCTTTTACATCTTCTGAATCTCTTGTTCTTAACTCAATTGTTTCAATACCTAAATTTTCAGCTATTTGTTTAATTGTTTCTTTGGTTGTTCCAGGAGAAGCTGTTAATCCTAAAATTCTTGGATTTTGTGCTTGTTCTTTGTATTTTTCTGCTACATAAGTGTAAGCATAGTTTTTTAGGCAACGATGACATTCATCTTCAATAAGAAGAGAAACCTCTGATAAATCATAAAGATTATTTTTTAAATCATTTGAAATACATTGAGGTGTTGAGAAAATAATATCTGACTTTTCCCATAGTTCTTTTCTTTTTTTTGCATGGATTTTTCCTGTAAAAAGGATTAATTGTGCAAATAGTTCTGGAAGATGTTTTTTAAAATAAGCCTCATGTTGTTCTGCTAATGGACGAGTTGGAGCTAGAAAAAGAGTTTTTGTTCCTGGAACTGCTTTTTGCCTATTTATAGATAACATTAATGCAACTAATGTTTTTCCTATTCCTGTTGGAAGAACTACTAAACAGTTTTTATCTTTGCAAGTTTCATATATCTCTTGCTGATATTTTCTTGGAGTTATTGTTGTAAGAACTTTGTCTGGCATTTTATTATTATCATAATTAATTATTTAAAGATATATATTGAAGTTGTTTTATGAAATATTTAGATGAGTTAAAAAGATTAGATTTGCCCTTAGATAAATATGCTATTTTTGGAAGCAGGGTTTTAGCTGTTAAAGGAATTAGGGAAAACAGAGATTTAGATATTCTTGTTAAAACAGGATTGTGAAACGAATTAATAAGGAAACAAGAAACGTCTTTTGAATCTATCGGAAAATTAAAATTAAGTAATCTAGAATTTTATACTGAATATATTCTATATGAAGACATGAAAAGTGTAGATGAACTTATTGATAATGCAGAGATTATTGATGGAATACCTATGTTGGATTAGAAGTTATTTTAGAATGGAAAAAGAGAATTCATGATAGAAAGGACATTAGATTAATTGAGAATTATCTAAACCAAAATCACCACCATGCAAACCAAATAAATAATTGCAAGTAAAATCCAATTAATTAAACTTCCAAAAAAAAGTTTTGTGCCGTCTAAATTACTAATTGGAATTAAATTCCAAATTCCATAATAAATAGAATATTTTGTTAATTCTGGTTGTTTAAGAAAATATCCTATGATTGCTAAGACAATTAATGCCCAGAATCCCCAAGCTGCTGTGAAAGCTAAATCTGATTCATTTATTTTTGAATATCTGTAAGCTCCTCTTTTTTTAAGAGCTCTTTTTTTAGGAAGATTTTTAGCATCAAATTGTAAAAGAGTTAAGATTTTAATTATCCCTAAAGATAATAAAGAAATAAAAAAAGGAAGGATTAATCCAATAGGGATTGGTCTTTTGAATTTAGAACGTTCATGCCAGCCCCATCTTTTAAATTCCCAGATTTTATGTTCTATTTTTATACTATAATAATTGGCTGCAATTTTTTTTACTAAAACACTTGTTAATATTATTATTGTTGCTATTAAAAATGTATAAGAAGAAGAAATTGAAAGTTTTGGAAGACTAATTATAAAACCCATTATTAGTATTGCAATTATTGTCCAAATTATTTCTCTTTTGGTTAGCATTATTTAAAAAAGAGGAAGCTTTATATAAATCTATTGATGAATTTGATAAAATACTGGAATCTTGTTGTAATATTATGAGGTGAAGATGATAGAATAAGACTTAAAGAACAGAAGAATACAGGATTATAATACATTAAGATACTAATTAAATTAAATTAGAGTTGGTGGTGTGAATTTCTTGTTTTTTTATCTATATTTTTCTGTCATAGAAAATGGTTTTTATCATTTTCTAGCCTTAAAACTCTCTTGTCTAAAACGAGTTTTAAAATACAGAAAAGTATTTAAATGAAATTAGATTTTTCATGACATGTTAAAGATAAAAAAATTAACAGATGTTATTGGGAAAAAGGCGTATACAGATACTGGAGATCTTTTTGGAGAAATTGAGGAATGTAATTTAATTGAAAATAAGGTAGACAGTTGGAGAATAAAAATTGCTGGTTCAATGACTAATTTTCTTGGAGGTGCAAGAGGGGTGATAATTCCACATCAGTTTGTTAAGGCTGTTGGGGATATTGTGGTTGTAAGTAGAGCAAGCCTTCCATTACAGGAAGGAGAAGAAAGTATTGAACAGACAGTTGATTTGTCTGAGGATATGGGCTCTGAAGCAACTATTGAATCACAACCTGTTATGTAAGTGATTTAAAATGGTAGAACCAATCTTTATATCTGGCTTTTTTTTAGATTATGTACTTCCTTTTGTATTAGTTTTTACATTAATTTTTGCAATATTATCAAAAACTAAATTATTAGGAGAAGATAAAAAACAAATTAATGCAATTATTGGATTAATTGTTGGAATTATTTTACTTGCATTTCCTTTTGCAAGAAATGTTGTTGTTCAGCTTATGCCTTTTTTAGCTGTTTCAGCAGTTATATTATTAGTTTTTATGTTAATGTATGGATTTATTTGGGGTAAATCAGAAGATGTTTTAGATAAAGGAATGAAAATAACTTTAGCAATTATTTTTAGTTTAGGTTTAATTACTGCTCTTTTGTTTATTACAGGATGGTGGACTCCTGTTTATGATTTTGTCTTTGGAAGAAGTGGTGGCAGTCAAGTTTGGATTAATGGTTTATTAATTATAATTCTTGCAGTTGCTATTATTGCAGTTATTAAAGGAGAGAAAAAATCTGAATGATTTTTTCTTTTGGTCTTATGTTAATTCTAATATTTTTTAACTGGAATTTTGATAAGAATAATGAGCGAGTTAAATCAATTTAGTAAATCTTAAAATAAGAATTGGTTTAAGGAGAAAGGAGATGATGAGATTAAGCTTTATTTGGTGATGAGAGGTTATAGAAATGTATATAAATATGTCTTCATAATAATATCTATAAGGAAGATTGTAAAATGGAGAATAAAAAATTACAAACTGATTTAAGATTGATTTTAGGGATTTTTGTGATTATGTTTGGGGCATTAGGTATTGGAGCTTTGGGTATAGGTATTATTTTAAGTAAAAATTTAGTAGCTTGGTTTGGAGGTATTTTGACTGCAGTTATTGGTATAGTTGCTTCAACAATTCAACAATTTATAAAATGATAACAAATATGATTGTGATAATATTATTAGTATTGGCTAGCCTGAATATTTTAGGGATAGCTTATATGATTGTTAAGAGAAATAAGACTCTTGCTTTTATTTTGTCAATATTAGAAATTATTATAGTTGGAGGATTGATTTTTACTATGTAAATCAGGAAAGAACTTAAGGAGGATAACCTTTTTAAGTGAAGAAAACATTATAATAAAATGGCATATACAAATACAATAACTGATGTTTTAAATACTTGGGCAGATTATGGAGTGTTTGCTTATGTTTTACCTTTTTTAATGATTTTTGCATTAGTTTATGGATTATTAAGTAAGAGTAAACTTTTAGGAGAAAACAGAGGAGTTCATGCAACTCTTGCCCTTGTTGTTGGATTATTAGCTTTGCAATTTGATTATGTTTCAAACTTTTTCGCAACAATATTTCCTTATGCAGGTATTGGGATTTCTGTTTTATTAGTTGCTTTAATTTTAATGGGTGTTTTGACTGAGAGTGAAGATGCTGCTAAATGGATATTTTTTGGAATAGGTGCTGTTATCTTTCTTGTTGTATTGCTTTATTCTCTTTATGATTTTCAATGGTTAGGAGGATATTATGGTGTTGATTGGGCTCCTTGGATTATTTTAATTTTAGTTGTGGCAACAGCAGTTGTTGCTGTTGTTTTAGGTGGTAAAAAGAGAAGTAGTAGTGGAGGTTAATTTTTTTTAATTGAAATAATTTTGATATTTTACTTAATTTAATAATTGGAATATTATAAGATATTATGAGATATAGAAGATAAGATTAAGATGCTCATCTACAAAGCTAAAAATGTTTATGAGATGTTGATAAAGATATAATAAGTTAGAAAAAGATTAACACAAACATTTATAAATTAATTAATATCTTGATTTTTATAGAAAATGGCAATTGATATATCTGGATTAAGCTTTTTTATGCCTATATTTAGCTTTTTATTAGTCTTTGTAATTGTTTATGTTTTACTTGCTAGATTTAAAATTGTTGGAGAAAGTAAGTTTGGTAATGTTTTAATTAGTTTTATTATGGCTATTATTTTTATGAGTTTTTCTTCTTTAAATTTATTTGTAGAAACGATAATTCCTTGGTTTGTTGTTTTGCTTGTTGTTGTTTTTTTAGTTTTATTAATTGGTTTTTTTACTAGTAAGGATTGGGCTCCTAAATCCTGGTTTGCTTGGATTATTATAATTATTTTAATTATAATCTTTTTAATTTCTGCTATTAGAGTTTTTAATCCTGTTTTCCATCCTGATTTAGGATTGACTTCTGGACAAGGAACAAGTATTTTAGAACAACTTAGAGGATATATGGATGGAGGGGTTTTAGGAAGTGTTTTTTTAGTAATTATTGCAGGAATTGTTGCTTGGGTTTTGACTCGGAAATAAGGATTTTTTCTTTGAAAATTAAATCACAATAATCTTTATTAACTCTTTTTAAATTTGTAATATATGAAAAAAG
>JAFCDH010000030.1 GCA_017609795.1 Candidatus Pacearchaeota archaeon
GGGGACATATGTCAGTAGATTGCACACTATAAATCCATAAACCCAAACAATATTTAAAAACAAGCTTTTTCTTTATAAATAATATAAAACAGGTAATTTGATAAAGAATTAGTATTTTAATAAAAATAAATAACTAAATTGAAAAATGCCACACATAACAAAATTAGTAATGAAGGGATTTAAAAGTTTTGCAAGAGAAACAACAATGAATTTAGATAAAAATATGAATGTAATTGTTGGTCCAAATGGAAGTGGTAAGAGTAATGTAACAGACGCACTATGCTTTGTTTTAGGAAGATTAAGCATTAAATCAATGAGAGCAACAAAAGCATCTCATTTAATTTTTGCAGGAAATAAACATTTTAAAAAAGCAAATGAAGCTTATGTGGAAATAATCTTTAATAATTCTGATAAAATTTTTGCTTTAGAGGAAAAAGAAATAAAAATAAGAAGAATAGTAAAGAAAAGCGGGCAAAGTGTATATAAAATAAATAATGAGGTTAAAACAAGGCAAGAAGTTCTTGAGCTTTTAGGACAAGCAGGAATAGACCCTCATGGTTTTAATATAGTTTTACAAGGAGAAATTGAGAAATTTGTTAAAATGCCTGCAGAAGAAAGGAGAAAAGTTATTGAAGAAGTTGCAGGAATTTCTGTTTATGAGATGAGGAAACACAAATCTTTAAAAGAATTAGAAAAAACAGAAGAAAGATTAAAACAAATAAACGCAGTTTTAAGAGAAAGAACCAATTATATGAGGAATCTTGAAAATGAAAGAGAACAAGCACTAAGATTTAAAAGATTAGAGGAAACAGTAAAAAAATGCAAGGCATCTATTATAAATAAAAATATTCAAGAAAGACAAAAAGAATTAAATGAACTTAATAAAAAGATTGATTCAAAAAGAAAAGAAATAGAAAAAAAACAAGACATAATTAATAAGACCCAGAATGAAATAGATTCTCTTAATGAAAAAGCAGATAATATTTCTAAAACAATTCAAAAATCTTCAGGGCTTGAACAAGACTCTTTATTAGAAGAAATCTCAGATTTAAAACAAGATTTAGCAGGAATGGGTGCAAGAAAAGAAAACTTTGAAAACCAATTAGTTGAATTAGACAGAAGAAGACAAACTCTTCAAGAATCTATTAAAACAGCAGAAAAAGAAATCAAAGAAATGACAAAAGAACAAGGAAAAGATAGAAAAAAAACCTTACAAGAAAAAAAAGAAAAACTTGAAGATTTAGATGAATTAAAAAGAAAATCATATCTTCTTAAATCAAATATTAGTGTAATTAATAGCCAATTAGATGATAAGAAAAAACAAATTCAAAGAACTAAAAACGAATCTAATTTTATATTAACTCAAATTGAGCAACTAGAATCTGAAATAAAAATAAATGAAGATTTAGAAAAACACAGAAAATCCTTGCTTCAATTAAAACAATCAATAAAATCAAATAAAGAAAAAGCAATGAAATTACAAAAAGATTTACTTGAAAAAGAGAAAATACAAGCAATTCAAAAACAAATAATAAAACAAGCTGAAAAAATAAAATCAGAAGTTTCAAAATTAGATATTTGCCCTCTTTGTAAAACAAAAATTACTCCAGAACATATTAATGAGGTAATGAATAAATCTGATTCTGATATATCTAATGCTCAAAAAATCATTTCTAATTCTGATATTGAAAGTTTTGAACAAGAATTAGAAAAAATTAAAAAGAAGATATCAGAACAAGCAAGTGAGATAAACACAAGAGAAATAGATATAATAAAAATACAAACAATTAGTGAAAGAAAACAAAAGTTTAAAAGAGATAAGAATCAGGTTGAAATTTTTAAAAAAGAACTTGAAAATCTTGAGATTAAAAGAAAGAGTATTGAAAGTAAGTTTTCTAAGATTAAATTAAGTGAAGAGCAGTATGAAGGTCTGAAATTAGAAGTTGATGAATTACAAAGAAGTGAAGAAAGAAATCTTGGATTTGAAATTTCTTCAAAACAAAGAGAACTAGAAAGAACAAAACTTGCTATTAAACAAAACATAAGAGATAAAGAATCAATAAAAGATGATTTAGAAGCTCTTGAAATTGATTTAGAAGAAAAACAAGATTTGGCTGATGAAAAAGAAGAACAAGCAGATATTTTAAAAAAGAAATATCAGAAAATGTTTCAGCAAAAAAACGCTTTGCAAGATAAGGTAAGAATGTTTGAATCTAGTTTAATGAAGCAACAAAATGAAAAAAGAATTTTTGAGCAAGATGTTAATGACATAAATATAACTAAAGCACAAGTTGGTGCTAAAAAAGAAAATCTTTTAGAAGAATTAAAAGAATTTCCAAATATCCAGTTTATCAATCTTCCATTAGAAAAACTAAAACAAAGACTAAACAAGTCTGCAGAAATATTATCAAGAATTGGAAATGTTAATCTAAGAGCTTTAGAAGTTTATGAAAGCGTAAAAAAAGATTATGATAAGATAAGGGAAAAAGTTGAACAATTAGAAAAAGAAAAACAAGAAATTATAAAAATTATAGAACAGATTGATAGAAAAAAGAAAAAAACTTTTTTACACACTTTAAGAGACATAAATGAGTTATTTTCAAGAAACTTTACTCAATTAAGTACAAAGGGAATTGTAATTCTTGAACCACAAAATAAAAAAGAAATCTTTGATGCAGGACTTGATATTTTAGTAAAAGTTGGAGCTGGAAAATATTTTGATGTAACCTCTTTAAGTGGAGGAGAACAATGTTTAGTAGCTCTTTCTCTTATCTTTGCAATACAAGAGTATAAACCTTATTGTTTTTATATTTTTGATGAAATTGATGCAGCATTAGACAAAAGAAACTCAGAAAAGCTTGCATATCTTTTAAAAAAATATATGAAAGAAGGGCAATACATTATCATCACACATAATGATGCTTTAATATCAGAATCAACAAATGTTTTATATGGTGTATCTATGCAAGAAGGTGTTTCTAAAATTTTGAGTCTTGAGGTTATAACGAGTTTAAGATGAGATTAGATTGTCTATAACAAATCTTAAGCTACCTATCAACACAGCATTATTATTCATTAAGACTCCAGTTAAAAATAATAAATTTTAGGTTAAAATTAAAAAAGGATTACATATTTGAAATAACAGATAAGGGTGGAAGAAAGATAAGGTTAACTAAAAAACAATATTCTCATATCACTAAAAAGCATCCCTCAGTTGCTAATTATTTTGAAGAAATTAAAGAAACTTTAATAAAACCAGATGCAATAACAGATTCAGATTTTAATGACAATATTCATTTCTATTATAGATACTACAAACATATAAAATCTTCCCATAAATATATTTTAGTTATAGTAAAATACTTAAATGGAACTGGATTCATTGTTTCATCATATTTTGAGAAAAACATCAAATAAAAATGGAAAAACACAACACTTATGATATATATTATGATAAAGAAGGAGATTTCTTAGAAATATTATTTGGAGAGACTCCTGAAAATGAACATACAGAACAGATTGATCCTGGAATTTTTATAACAAGAAATTCAGAAACAAATGAATTAAGAGCCATAGGAATTGTAAGCTTTAAAAAAAGATGTCACATATTAAATGAGATTCTTAAAAGATTTAATATTCATTTTCCTTTGAAAATTAGTGTTTAAGTGTTAAACTTAAATATTTTTTATTTCTACTAATAATGAAAAAAAAGACTAATAAAAAAAAGAAATGGGAAGTAAAATTTCATCCAAATGTTTTAGAAAAATTAGAAGATATTCCAGATGATGTTGCTGAAGAATTTGAAAAAATTATTATAGGATTTAAAAGTGGAGAAATAGACCCTACAAAGGCTGGACAACCTGTTGAATGGATTGAATTAAACACAAAATTAAAATGTCCAAAATGTGGTTCTAAAGAAGTTGAATGGTTACTAGATAAAAATAGTGATGAAGTAACTTTTCATTGTTTAATGTGTAGTGAAGGATTTTGGATGACTTATAAGGAATATAAAAATGCTATAAGGAAAAATAAAGATAGTATAATAGAAGAATCATAGAAAATCTTAAAAACTCGATTAGGTTTTAATTATTATGCAATTAAAAATATACTTAGAAGAACAAGAAGAAGGAGGATATACTGTTTTTGTTCCAGCATTATCTGGATGTAAAGAAGCTATAAAAAATATTAAAGAAGCTATTGAATTATATATGGAAGAAGAACCAGAAGGTTTTAATAAAGGAAAAATTGTAAATATTGAGATATAAAATGAGGTTGCCTCAAATTTCTGAAAAAGAATTAATCAAAATTCTGTGTAAAACTGGTTTTAGATTTATAAGACAAAAAGGCAGTCATGTTAGGTTAGAAAAAAGATTCAATGAACAAATAATAAAACTTACAGTTCCTATACACTCTAAATTAAAAAAAGGAACTCTTTCAAGAATTATTAAAGATTCAAAAATAACTGAAGAAGAATTTAGTAGATTTTTATGAAAATTAAAGATTCACTCACTTAAATCTTTTAATAAACCTATAATTGCTTCTTGTCCTTTAAGAATCGCCTGGTTTTGTGTATAAATTGCTTTTAAAGCAACATAATTCGCAGTAAGTGCATTAGAATTATTAGTAAAACTTACCTTTCTCTTAGGTTACTTGAATCCTTCATTAATAATCTTGATTTTTCAATAAACTCTTCATATTTTTCTACCCTTTTTTATTAATTATTTTTTTACTGTTTCTTCTAATACTTTTTCTTCTAAATACGTTCTTTTTAAGTTATTAACTATATTAAAATGTTGCCCTATATATTCACTATTTGAACATCTTAGGTTAAATGAGTTTAAATTAGAAGCTTCATCATCTAAAACTATTGATTCATAAGGAGATTCCTCATTTCCAGGAACAATACATGTATCTATCTCCATACAAACAATTTTCTTTCCTTTGGTTATTTCAATTCCCCCCCGAAAAACAAGAGAGGTATGTAATCCAGGACCATATTCATTTCTGGTTCTATTTGTTATACTTATTAAATCTGCCATTTTATTATTTTATATTATTACTTATATCTTTATAATCTTTAAGCTATACCCTTCATCTCCAAAGCGTGATATTTTATAAGATACCAATACTTTATCATAACATCTTTTTTATTAAATAAAAAAAGAAAACAAGTTAAAAATAAAAATAAAAAATTAAATAATTAATAATAACTTGTTTCGCCTTCTCCAAATTCTTCTATTTCAGAAGGTTTCTTAGTTAAAAGCACTATTAGGATTATTAAAAGCACAACAAAGATTATAGCTAAAATTACTGTTAGGATTAAAACTGTATTACTTGTTTCAGTTTTGTCTCCATTACCATCAATAACTTCAACATCTCCATTATCACCACTATCTGCTTCAACTCCACTAATAACAATTTGCTTTTTAGCTATTACATCTGCGTCATAGTTATAAGCTTCAACTTCTAAATTGTAGATACCAGATATGGCATCACTTGGTATAGTCAAGTATATTCTTTTGTTAACACTGTCTCTGATATAATCATAGTCTTCATCAATATCAGATGCAATATCTCCAAAGTATACATTTCTTTCAGTTACCTCAGGAATTGAAACCTTAACATATGTATCATCAAGTCTTTCACTACCAGTATTGTGTAAAACAACATCAATAGCAATAACACTTCCAGCAGTAACCATGTCAGGTGCTTCAATAGATAAAAGACCTAAATTATAAAGATCTCTTTGCATTGTTATAGGATAAAGTTCTTCAATAGAATCTTCTCCTTTAGCACTTATTCTAACATATAGAACCAAGTCTTCAGGATCCTCATCTAAATCCATAGTTGAAGGTAATTCTAATGAAAATCTCTTGATATATGTGCTTCCATCAACTATTCTAAATCTTGCACTTGAATCAGAGATTTCATCCCTATATCCTTCAATATAAACTCTAACCCTAACATCAGAAACATCTGCGTTTGCAGTAAACTTAACTTCTACAGGAATTGTATTTGAAACTTCTCCTGCAGCAGTTTTTCCACCGACTGGTGGATGAACTGAAATATCATTAACTATAACATCATCAATACCTGCAAAAGCACTTACTGTACTTAAAGCTAAAACTATAGCAAATAATGCTATAAAAGAAACCAAAATTGTTTTTTGTTTCATTTTTTTAAACTTTTCTTTTGTTAAAGTTCTTAAAATTTAATTGATTTTAAAACCTAAAATTCATTTATAAAGATTTCTATCCTGTAGTAACTATATAATAATTACACTATATAAATCTTTAAATAAGGATACTGTGGTATACTATTAACAGGTCAAAATATCTTATAAAACATAATGAAATACCTAACAGAAGATTAAGCCTTGAAACTAAGATAATACATCTTGAGAACTCAGATAATGTATATTGATTGAGCTTATTAGATACTAATTAAAATAATATAAAACATCATGCCAAAAATAACTACTATAAAGCTTGATAAAGAAACTAAAGATAGATTAAATCGCTTAAAAGAGCATGAAAGAGAAACTTATAATCAGGTAATAAGAAAAGTTCTTTATGTTTTAAATAGAATTAGAAAAGATCCTGTTTCAGCAAACAGAATTTTACAAAAAATTGACAATAATATTAAGAGAAAAAGCAGGTATTTGAGAAAAGAATAAGTTACATTTAATCCAAGAAGAAATTTAATTTTCTTTATTATCTGATAATTATATCAAGCTACTTAATTCATAGCTAACCTTTATAAGATATTAATAAGGTAAAAACTTGAGTTAGAGAAATCTTCTCAAGTTTAGGATTGTCCAACCAACCCCAACCCTAAAACACTATCTTGCACAGGAAAAGGGCTTTCATTAATTATAACAATATCTTTATCTTTAGGTAGTCCCTTAAACAACTTTTTCCAATTCTCTTCTTTAGTTTTAATATGTCTTTTTTCTCCTTTTTCTCCATATTCAATACCAGAAAAATGAACATGCCAGTTTTCATATTTTTTAAATTTCTTTTTAATAAACTCATAATCAACTTGTTTATATCTTGCTAAAATATGTGCAAAATCAATACAAAATCCACAACCTGTTTCCTCAACTAATCTGTTAATCTCATCAATACTACCAAAAACATTAACTTTGCCAGTTGTTTCAGGAGCTAATTTAACATTCCATTTATTTTTCTTAATTTCTTTTTGAATCTCAATTATAGCTTTTTTTATATTTTCATAACTCTCTGCTTTATCCATACCTGCATAATAACCAGGATGAAAAACCACAATACAAGCATCCAACCAACCGCCAACCTCACAACATCTTAAAATTCTTTGTTTACTTTTCTCAATCTTTTCTTTATCTTTTGAATTAAGATTAATCCAATAAGGAGCATGAATACTTAATTTAATTCCTAATCTTTTAGCTGCTTCACCAATTTTAATTGCATCTTTTTTATCTTTAATATAAACCCCATAAGTAAATGCAATTTCACAAGCCTTTAACCCAAGCTTGTGATACATTTCTAAATTATCAATTGCCTGTTTAACTCCTCCTAATCCTGCAGGTCCAAATTTGATTGTCATTTTAGTCCTTATATCACTAATATCTTATTAAAAAATCTTTAGGTTTAGAAAAAATTAAAATCTCAAAGCTCTTCAAACTCTTGCTTAATTTCCCCAACATTTTCAAGAAGATAATCATGCATTCT
This sequence comes from Candidatus Pacearchaeota archaeon, assembly GCA_017609795.1. Classification (GTDB taxonomy): domain Archaea; phylum Nanobdellota; class Nanobdellia; order Pacearchaeales; family GW2011-AR1; genus ARS1285. The sequence goes on from JAFCDH010000030.1 coordinate 7,710, forward strand.
TTTAATAATAATATTTTGTAATTCTTCTTTTAAAACACCAGTACATTTTGAAATATCTTTTTCAGGAAATTGAGTGTTTGCTTTTGGAACTAAACAAATCATTTCCTTACCTTGCAAATCTTCACTATCTATTGTTCCTTGTTTTATTTTTAATAATTTAACTTCAACTTTACACAAATTATTTTTAGAGCCCCTTATTGTATAAAGCCAAGAAGATTGAGAATCTTCTCTAACTAAAGAAACTCTTTTACAACTACTCATAGCATCAACAAAACACTCATTATCATCACAAGGTTTTGCATAAAAAAACAAGAAATATATTGAAAAAATTACTAGTGCAATAATAAGAATTATTAAAGCAATTCCAACTCTTGTTTTTAATTTCCCATAGCCTTGGGATTCAAGAATTTTTTTAACACCCATTTTCATTATTAATAAATCAATTAAGATTTATAAATATGAGCTTTTTGGTTTTGATTAAATTAATTCGATTATACAATTTACCAATACCTGACTAATTCCTTAATATCTTAATGAATATAACGAGATGAAGATGATAAGCTTAAGCTACTCTCAAACCTTTAGAAAAGGTTATGATTCAAAGGATAGATTAAAGTTTCATAGAAATTCCAGATTCATAATATAAAGATTTCAAAAATTAAACCACAACAAGACTAAAAAAATAAAAAATTAGACATATCAAAATAAGATCAAAAAATAAAAATAAAAGAAAAAGTTAAAAGGACTTACTCTTCTTCATCCTCTCCAAAATCAAGTTGTTCTATATCTTCTTCAAATTCGTCTTGAGACATTTTCCCTCTTGTTTTTTATTTACTTTTATATCATATAAAGAGTATTTAAACTTTTTTGTTTTAAGGTGTTATTGTCAAAAATTTAAATCCACTAAAAAACCAAAACTTTTATAAACCATCTTAATTCTTTACTACTATGGATTAAGAAAAAGATAATAGAATTATCTATCACAATTAAGATTACATCACTATTCAAACTTCATATTTAATTTTGAAGAATAGTTTTAAGTGAATACTAAAAAGCAACAAAAGTATCATAATTGACATTTTAGATAATAAACTAAAGTACACTTTTTCTTAAATAAAAGTAAATTAAGAATAATATTAGTATCTTAATGTAAGATAATGAGACACAATTGAGAAGCTCAAGCTACTCAGATAATAAATCTCAAAATTTTATAAGATTTAAATAAAATATAATATAAAAAATGGCAAAAATAAGTCCAGTATCTATTAAGTATATAATTCATGCTAAATTTAAAGCTGATGGAGCAATTGAAAAACCAGATATGATTGGTGCTGTTTTTGGACAAACAGAAGGACTCTTAGGAGATGAATTAGAAATGAGAGAACTTCAAAAAACAGGTAAAATCGGTAGAATTGAAGTTACAACAGAATATGAAGATGGAAAAACTGTTGGAGAAATAGAGGTTCCCTCTGCAATGGACAAAACAGAAACAACAATTTTAGCAGCTGCTCTTGAAACTATTGAAAGAGTAGGGCCAAGCGACACCAAAATAACAATTGAAGATATAGAAGATGTTAGAGGAAGTAAAAGAGATTATATTCTTGATAGAGCTAAAAAATTAATGGAAAAATTAGAAGGAACAGGAAGCAACATTAGTGAGATGACTAGTGAGATAAAAACTTCTGCAAGAATTTCAAAACTTCAAACTTATGGAACTGAGAACCTTCCTTGTGGAGATGTTTCAGGAGATGAATTAATAATTGTTGAAGGAAGAGCAGATGTTATAAATTTATTAAAAAATAATATAAAAAATGTAATTGCAATGAATGGGACAAAACTCCCTCCAACTGTAATAGGATTATCAAAAGAAAAATCAGAAGTAATTTTATTTGTTGATGGAGATAGGGGGGGGAATTTAATTATTAAAAATGTAATGGAAAATGCTAAAATAGATTTTATTACTATGGCTCCTGAAGGAAAAGAAGTTGAAGAATTAACAGGAAAAGAGATTTTACAAGCTTTAAGAAAAAAAGTTAAAGCTTCAGAATATTCTGGCAATGGAAGAAGCAGAGGAGTTAAAAGATATGATTCAGAATCTAAAACAGAATCAAGAAGAGAACAAAAAAAAGAATCAAAACCTATTCAAAAATTAACAGACAAAGAAAAAGAAAAAATTAAAGATGAAGTTAATGAATTAGTTGGAACAAAAGGAGCAATAATTTTCAATAAAAATTTAGAAAAAATAAAAAAAGTTCCTGTTGGAAGGTTATCAGTATTAGAACTTAATGATGAACCTTATGTTATTGCAATTGATGGAACAGCAACACCAAGAGTAGTTGAAAACTGCGAGAGATTAGGATGTAATAATTTAATTGCAAAAACTTTTGTTAATACAGATACTAGTGTGAATTTAGTTAGTTTGTGAAGATAAATTAATAATTTCTATTTCATATTTCAAGAAGGCAAGCCTAACTTGAATCTCTTTATTATTGATATCTGATAATTATATTAGGCTGTATTGATGAGTAGCTTAATTCCATCATCTTCATAGGGTCATATTTTATAACATAGATAAAAGTTAAAACTTAGGTTATTGAAAATTCCTAAGTTAGAATAAGTAATTAAAGTAGTATTATCAAAATTCAGCTCTCATTTGATTATACCTAATAACACCTTTTAAACAAGCTCTTATTACTTTATCAGAAGCACAATGGTGATGAACAATTATAGCACCCTTAGGAAGTTCATCTCTTGTTAAATAAGGTTTAGAATCCTTTGCTCTCTCTTTGCAGAGTTATAAGTATCTTTCAGATTATTAAAATAAAAACTTAATTTAAATAGTTTATTATATTAAAATAATCTCAAAACATATCTTTTTTCACACAAATCTTTAAAAACAATCAGACATCTTTTTTATTTATGCAATCTTATAATGCTTTTGCTGAACAAAGAATTGATGATTTAATTAAACAAGCAGAAGATGAGCAAGAAATTGGAATTGTAAATGAAATTCTTAAATCTGCTTCAGATATTTTAAGAAAAAGTTTTAATTCTCATCCAAGAGATTCTCATGAAGACACTATAAGAAGACTAAATTCCAAAAATAGGATTTATCAAAATATTCTTGGCGCTTATGATGGAATTATTGAAAAATTACCAGAAATCCTTGATGAAGATGTTTTATCACAATTAAATGCAAGATTAAAAGAAATTTAAAATCTATTAAGTAGTCTTTTACCCAATCTTCTTTTCAACTAAATCAGTACAAATACCAGCAGCAACAGTTGCACCAGCATCTCTGATTGCAAATCTTGCCATATGTGGATTTACATCTGATTTTTCAATAACTAAATTACCCATTGGTTTAAACTTGCAATTTGCACTTTCTCCATTTTTCAAGAAATCAACTTTTCCTTCCATTAGTTCTCCACTTGTTGGGTCAATTTTATTTAAAATTTCAATTAATTGACAAGGCACTTGTGCTGTATGAACATGAAATACAGGAGTATATCCCTTTGCCATAACAGTTGGATGATTAATAACTGTTATTTTAGCTGTAAATTCAGAAGCCATTGTAGCTGGTTTAGCAGCATCACAAATAACATCTCCTCTTGCAATATCTTTTTTACCAACACCTTTAATATTAATTCCTACATTATCTCCTGCAGGTGCTTCTTGTAATTGTTCATGGTGCATTTCAATAGTTTTAACTTCACCAGCAATTCCTGTTCCACTTCTTCCAGGTAAAACAATAATTTTTTGCCCAACTTTTAAAATTCCTGTTTCAACTTTTCCAACAGGAACAGTTCCAATACCAGTAATATCATAAACATCTTGAATTGGCATTCTAACAGGTAAATCAGTTGGTTTTTTAGGTTCATCAAAAGCATCAAATTGCTCCCATAATGTTGGACCTTTATACCAAGACATATTTGTTGATTTTTCTTTAATATTATCTCCTTTTAATCCTGAAACAGCTAAAAAAGTAGTTTTCTCAGCATCAATTCCAACACCTTTCAATAATGTTGAAACTTCTTCTTTTACTTTATTAAAAACATCTTCTTTATAATCAACAGTATCCATTTTATTAATTAAAACAGCTATTTGCTGAACTCCCATTGTTCTTAATAACCATAAGTGTTCTCTTGTTTGTGGTTGAACACCTTCTTTAGCTGCAATTGTTAAAAATGCAGCATCTGCTTGAGAAGCACCAGTAATCATGTTTTTAACAAAATCTTTGTGTCCAGGTGCATCAATAATTGTTATTTGTCTTTTAGGTGTAATAATTTTTTGATAAGCTAAATCAATAGTAATCCCTCTTTCTCTTTCTTCTTTAATTTTATCCATTACAAAAGCAAATTCAAAACCAGATTTACCTTGTTTTTCAGCTTCTTCTTTAAGCTTTTTCATTTTCTGTTCAGGAATAGCTCCTGCTAAAAACATAAGCTGACCTACACAAGTAGATTTACCATGGTCTACATGACCTACAAAAACAATATTCATTGTTGGTTTTTCTGCTGCCATTTTGTTATTTTTTTATGATTATAATCAATTTTAAGTAATATTATGATAAAAATAAGGGTTTATAAAGTTTTTGTTTAAAGTGAGTTTGCGTGAGATTTAGTTACATCTAGTAAAGTAAGATAACCTTCTAAAATTATGAAGAATTATTCGTGCAGTTATCTGCACGAATCTAGAAGTATAGTTCACTTTCCTAA
>JAFCDH010000031.1 GCA_017609795.1 Candidatus Pacearchaeota archaeon
TAATTGCATTTTTTCTTTTTGTTAGAGAGATTTTTATTAGAAAATCTAAAAGAAGCATAACAAAAGCTAATATTATTGCCTTAATTTCAACATTTTTTATGATAGTTATTCCTGCGTTTTTATCACGAACAATTGCAGGAATTCCTGAAAAAGAATCTGCTGCTTTCTTTTTTATGTTTTTAGCATTTTACTTTTTCTTAAAATCTTGGAAATCTAATAAATTAAAAAATGCGATGATTTTTAGTATTTTAGCTGGAATTTTTACTGGTTTAATGGGTTTAATTTGGGGGGGAGTTCTTTTTATTTTTGTAACAATTGCTATTGCAGGTTTTATTGCTTTTATTTTAAATAAAATTCATAAAAAAGAATTTATTGCTTATAGTTTGTGGATGTTTGTTTCATTTGCAATGATATTAATATTTTCAAACAAAGAAACATTAAGCGGTCTAATTACTTCTCTAAGCTCTGGTGTGGCTTTTTTAGTTTTTGGTATATTTTTAGTCCATTTTGCTTTATGGAAAACTAAATTATCAAAGACAAAAATATTAAATAAATATAAGATTCCTAAAAATCTTATCTCATTGATTGTGTTTTTTATAATTATTCTTTTTTTGATTGTTATTTTTGCTTTACTTAATCCGGGATTTATAGCTCAAAAAGCAAGTGCAGTAAATAAAGTGTTTTTTAATCCAACAACTGGAAGATGGAGGACAACTGTTGCTGAAAATAGACAGCCTTATTATACAGAATGGGGAAGAAGTTTTGGGCCTTTTTTAAAAAATATTCCTGTTTTGTTTTGGTTAATTTTTGCAGGTTCTGTTGTTTTATTTAAAAAAATGTTGAATAAGATTGATGAGAAGCATTCTTGGTTTTTAACAGGGCTTTATATTTTATTCTTTTTTGGAATAGTTTTTTCAAGATATTCTCCTTCAAGTATTTTAAATGGAGAAAATTTTATTAGCAAATTGTTTTATATTGGTTCTGGACTTATTTTAGGGGGTTTTTTGATTTATTATTATATAAAATATGAAAAAAAAGAAGAGAAAGGCTTTGAAAGGATAGATTATGAATTTTTGTTATTGTTTGCTCTATTTGGTTTGTGTTTACTTAGTGCTCGTGGAGCTATAAGATTAATTATGGTTTTAGCTACTATTGCTCCAATTTTTGTTGGTTTTTTAGTTGTAGAGTCTATTTGGAGATTTAAAGAAACTACAGAAAAAACCTGGAAAGCAATTTTAGCTGTTTTTATGATTCTAATTATTATTTTAAGTATTTTTAGTTTTTGGAGTTTTTATAAAAATGTTAAAACTCAAGCATTTAGTTTTGTCCCTTCTTCTTATAATCAACAATGGCAAAAGGCAATGAAATGGGTAAGGGAAGAAACTTCAAAAGATGCTGTTTTTGCACATTGGTGGGATTATGGATATTGGGTTCAGAGTTTAGGAGAAAGAGCCACTGTTTTAGATGGAGGAAATGCAATTAATTTTTGGAATTATCATATGGGAAGATTAGTTTTAACAGGGAATAATCAAAAAGATGCCTTAGAATTGTTATATAATCATAATGCTACTCATTTATTAATTGATCCTACAGATATTGGAAAATATGGGGCTTATTCAAGTATTGGAAGTGATGCAAATTATGATAGATTTTCCAGCATAGGTACCTTTCCTTTAGATGAAAAACAAACTTATGAGACTCAAAATCAGATTGTACTTGTTTATTCTGGAGGATTTACACTTGATGAGGATTTAATAATTAATAAAAATGAAAAAGAGATTTTTCTTCCAGCAGGGCAAACTGCAATAGCAGGGATAGTTCTTCCTATAGAAAGTGAAAATCAAAATGAGATTTCAAAAGCTAATCAACCATATATTATTGTATTTTATCAAGGATTACAGCATAAGGTAAATTTAAGATATTTATATGCTAATGGCCAATTTATGGATTTTAATTCTGGTATTGAAGCTTGTGCTTATCTTATGCCAAGGATAATGCAATCAGGACAGGGGATTTCTTCAAATCCAGTTGGTTCTGTGATGTATCTTTCTCCAAGACTTTTAAGAGGATTGTTTTCTCAACTTTATCTTTTAGATGACCCTTTTAATAATTTTCCTAATTTTAAATTAGTTCATTCTGAGCCTAATTTTATTATAAATGATTTAAATAATCAAGGAATGGAGTTGCCTGAATTTATACATTATCAAGGAATTCAAGGTCCAATTAAGATTTGGGAAATTAAATATACAGGACAAGAGCAGATGAAAGAAGAATATATTGCTACAATTGCTTCTGAGTATTTAGATTGGCAGTTGTGATTATTAACATCAAAAATAACTATTTTTACATCATCATATTTATAAAAGAAAACAATCTTTTTTTAAGAAATGAAATTGTCCCTTATAATTCCTGCATATAATGAGGAAAATAGAATCCCAGAAACTTTAAAGAATTATCTTGAATTTTTAAAAGAAAAACTTAAAAAAAGTTTTGAGATTATTGTTGTTCCTAATAATTGCAGAGATAAAACCCTTGAAATAGTTCAAGAATTTGCCTTAAAAAATAAGGTTATAAAAATATTAAATATTCCTTATTATGTTGGAAAAGGTGGTGCAGTTATAAAGGGTTTTGAAATAGCAAAAGGAGATTATATTGGTTTTGTTGATGCAGATCATAGCACAAGTCCTGAGAATTTTTTTAAATTATATGAAAATAAAAGAGATTTTGATGGGTTAATTGCCTCTAGAAGAATAAAAGGAGCAATTATTAAACCAAAAAGAGAATTAAACAAAGAATTATCAAGTATTTTATTTAATAAAATAACAAATATTCTTTTTAGTTTTAAATACAAAGATACTCAATGTGGTGCAAAATTATTTACTAAAAAAACAACACAGTTTTTAGTTAAAAATTCCACAGAAACTGGATGGGTTTTTGATGTAGATTTATTATGGCTTTGCAAAAAAAAGAATTTAAAAATTTTAGAATATCCTATTATTTGGACAGATACAGAAGATTCTAGATTAAACTTTCAAGATAAAATTAGATCAATTTTAAGATTGTTTAGATATAGATTTAAAACCCACTAATCCACCTATATAAAACTTAAAAACTACAGATTTATAATTAAGAAATGGAGATAATATTATTTAGTTCAATAATAATTAGTTTTATTTTAACTGCTTTGATTCTTCCAAAATGGATTAAAAAGTGTAGAAGGGTTGGGCTTTTGTGGGAAGATATGAATAAATTTAATAGGGTTAAAAAGGTTGCTGCATCTGGAGGGATTGTTGTTGTAATGTCTTTTATCCTAGGAGTCTTATCTTATATTGCAATAAGAACTTTTATTTTAAATGGAAATGGAACAAATCTTCATATTTTTGCTTTATTAGGGGTGATTTTAATTTTAGCACTTATTGGGATAACTGATGATTTATTAGGTTGGCAACATGGGGGATTATCTGCAAAATTCAGATTATTTCTTGCATTTATGGCTGCAATACCTTTAGTTGTAATAAATGCAGGAGTTAGTAATATGGATATTCCTTTTTTTGGAGTAATAAGTTTTGGTGTTTTATATCCTTTATTTATTGTTCCAGTTGGAATTGCTGGTGCAACTTATACTTATAATTTTTTAGCTGGTTTTAATGGTTTAGAGGCAGGGCAAGGGATTATAATTTTAACTTTTTTATCTTTTGTTGCATATATAAATAAAGCTCCTTGGTTGGCTTTAGTTGGATTATGTATGGTTGCAAGTTTAATTGTTTTTTATTTTTATAATAAATATCCTGCAAAAGTTTTTCCAGGAGATATCTTGACTTATTCTATTGGAGCTTTAATAGCATGTATGGCTATTTTAGGGAATTTTGAAAGAATTGCTGTTTTTGTATTTATTCCCTATATAATTGAAACAATTTTAAAACTAAGGGGAAGGCTTAAAAAATATTCTTTTGGAGTTCCTCAAAAAGATGGAAGTTTAGAAATGCCTTACAATAAAATTTATGGATTAACTCACTTATCTTTACTTATCTTAAAAAAATTTAAGAAAAAGGTTTATGAAAGAGATGTTACTCATTTAATCTTTATATTTCAGATTATAATCTGTTTATCTGCATTAATTATCTTTAAGGATGTGCTATTTTATGGATTGTAGATTAAAAAAATATTATGGATATTAGTATCTTAATGTAAGATAATGAGCTAGGGATGGAGATTAAACTAAACAAGTCATCTTCAAAACATAAACATACATTAAGATTCCAAATAAACAATATAAAAAATGAAACACAAAAACCTAAACATATTTGAAAAATTAGGATTTTTCTTAGTGGAAAATCTTTGGAAATTTATAGGGTTTTGTTTAGTGGGTGTTGGAGCTTTTTTAATAGATTGGATTTTTTTTAATGCATTTTACAGGGTGGGGATTGATTTTATTATCTCAAGAACTTCTTCTGCCCTTATATCAACAATATTTAATTTTAATATTAATAGAAACTTTACTTTTCGTGCACGAGAGTATTCAATTAAAAAACAAATCTTTAAATGGGTAATTGTTTATTCTATTGCTCTTTTAGCAAATGTAATTGTTGGAAAATTGGTTTTGAACTTTTTAGGAGAAAGTGTATTAAATGCAAACATAGCATTTTTATCAGGAATTGTTATAGCTATTCCTATTGCTTTTTTAGGTTCTTTGTTTTGGGCCTTTAAGAAGAGATAATCATAACCTATAAATCACTAAACTTGCTTGTTGTTGTTGAGAATCTGCAAAATATCCTTTGATAGGTGTTAAATTATTTTCTGAAGGATAAGAATAAGACCATTCAGGATGAGTTTCAAATATAGAGACTATAAAATATTTTATATCTGAATTAGAAGAGCTTAAGTTTTCAAATTCTTCTTTTGTATCTGGCAATCTAATAACTCTTCTTTCAGAATAGTATTTTGTTTGAGGCCAGCTCTTACTTATTATAATATCCTCTGGAGATGTATTTTCTTTTAACCAGATTCCTGATTGTTTTACTTGCATATAAGAATCTTTTCTTTGTTTGATTATATTATCTGTATAAGATATTTGAAGATAAATTATAAAACCTAAAATGAATATTAAAAATAAAATTGCTAAAAACTTTTTATGTTGTTTAATAAAATGATATATCTTTAAGATAAAAACTCCTGAAATAATAAATATAGCTGGAAACATGTTTAAAATATATCTATTTTCAAACCAACTTAAAGTAAAACTAACTAAAGCAATTGGAATAAAAAGTAGTAAAAACAAATAAAAATCTCTTTGTAATTTTTTGTTTCCTTTAATAACTAAATCAAATCCTAAAAATAATTTATACATTAGGATTAATCCTAAAATAAAGGTGATTAAAAGAGGCCATGAAAGAAAAATATGAAATTGTGAAAGATAAGAATTCATATTACCAACCCAATTTAAAAAATAATTTTCCGGAGCCTCATTATAAGCTGCTGCCTGAGTAATTACAAATCCATTAAAATTAACATAACCCCAAATTAAATAAGGACTTAAAACTAATACAAAAATTAATGCTGCGATCCATATTTCTTTTTTCTTAAGAAATCTTAATCTTTGTGTTATTAAAATATAAATAAATATAACTAATGCTAAAGATATTGTTGGCAATTTAAACATCATCCCTATTGCAAGTATTGCTGATGCCCAGTATAATGATTTTTTAGAATTTCTTCTGAAATATCTATAAAATAAAAAAGCAGATAATGTAAAAAAAGTTAAGGACGGTAAATCAACTAAAAGTCTGTTTGTGAAAAAAATATTAAGATAAAATACAGACATTAATAAACAAGCAATTAATCCTGTTCGTTTATTAAACATTTCTTTTCCAAGAAGATAAGTTCCAAGCACTGAACCCATAGAAAGTATTACTAAAAATAATCTTGGCAAGATTTCATTGTTTGCTATTTTAAAAAATATTGCCATAATTAAAGGAAAGAGAATTGGTCTTACTGGAAGAAATTCATATTCAAGTCCAAAAGCCCAAGCTTTTGCCATGTTTAAATATTCTGCAGCATCCCACCAAACTGCCTGATCTTTGGTTATAAAAAAATAATATAAACGAAGAATAAATGCAAAAACTAAAATTATTGTAAGCATAGCATTATAAGGATTCTTCAACCATTTTATGACTTTTTTTTCTCTTTTTTCAATTTCTTGATTTATTTCTTGCATTTTTTGTTTTTTATCTGGAATCTTTATGAATCTATTAGTTATGTTATGAGTAGATTAAGCTTATCCCCTTTATAGCCTTATATTTTATAAGATACTTTTATTTTATTAACTGGAATTTGATAATCTCAATCAAGAGAAATTATCTGAGTTTTCTTCTTAAACTTAATATCAGCATAGTGTATTATAATATTTTATAAGATACTAGTATTAATTAAATTATCTTATTTATTCTTTTTGTTTTTATGCTCTTCTTTTTTTAACTAAAATCTAATTATATTTTTAAGCCATGTTAAAATTAGTTTAAGATTCACATTTTTCTCTTTATATTTTATAATATATTGATTTTATTTCTGATTCTTATTTAGTTTCTTGTTTTTTAAAAGAAACTAAATAATTTCCAATAGCAAGATAATCTAATTTGCCTTCAGAAAAACTCTTAATTGCATCTTTAGGTGTGCAAACAATTGGCCATTCATGCATATTAAAACTTGTATTAACCATTGTAGGAATTTTACTAATTTTTTTATATTCTTCAACTATTTTGTAATAACTTGGATTATCTTTTTTATTTATTAATTGTGGTCTTGCAGTATTGTCAATATGAGTAACTGCAGGGCATTGTTTTGCAAATTCATTAGTTACATTAAAAGTTATTGTCATAAATTTAGCTGCTCTTTCTGCTCCTGTTATGTTTTTATAGCATTTTTTAGCATCTTTTTCTAAAGTTACAGGAGCAAAAGGCATAAATTCTGTTCTTCCAAGTCTTTTGTTTAACCAATCATTAGTTTTTTTATCTTTTGCATTATAAAGTATACTTCTATTACCAAGAGCTCTTGGTCCATATTCCATTTTTCCATTAAATCTTGCTATTACCTTGTTTTTATGAACAAGTTCTGCTATTTTCTTTTCTATATTTTTAATAAATTTATATTCTAAATCTGTTTTTTCTAATTCTTGTTTTATCTCTTTATTAGAATATTCTGGGCCAAAATAAACATTATGAATATCTAAAGATTTTAATTCTTCTCCTTTACTTAATTTATTATCTGTCCAAACTGATAGTGCAGCTCCAAGTGCTAAACCTCCGTCTCCCATTGCAGGATGAATAAATATATTTTTAACATCAGGTAGTTCTAATATTTTTTGATTAAGCCGAACATTTGCAAAAATCCCTCCTGCTAAAGCAATATCTTTAGAATTTGTTTTTTTAATATAATAATTTACATTTTCTGAAACTACTTCTTCAAATCTTTTTTGTAATCCTGCAGCAATATCTTCTTTTGAGATATTTTTTAAATCTTTTCTAAATCTTTTAAGTGCATCAACATACCAAAATCTTTTGATTTTCCTTTGATAAACACTTTTATCTTTTGATAATCTTAAATAATTTGCAAAAATATTATATGTTTTTTTAACATCACCATATGCTGCTAAACCTGTAATTTTTCCTTCATGTCTTAAAGGTTTAAAACCTAAAAAAACAGTTATCCAAGTATAAACTATTCCTGGAGAAGAATAAAAAGGCATTTGTTTTATTCTTTTCAAGCCTTTTTCACTGCATTTATAAACTGAACAGCAAACAAAATCTCCTGTTAAATCACAAGTATAAACTAAGCATTTTTTAAAAGGAGATGTTAAAAAAGCAGAACAAGCATGTGCATGATGATGTTCAATTAATTTTACAGGAGCAGTTATTCCTTTTTTCTTTAAATATTTTTTAATTTTTTTAATTTTAGGGACAGAAGCTAATCTTGCATATAATAAAGCTAGTTTTGCAAACCTTAGATTTTCAACAAAATTAAAATCAGAAAAATGATACATCATTTTTCTTGCAAACTGCATATTATCTTTGCTATAGAAATTTTTTATAAATTTTTCAGGTGTGCTTTCATCAGATTCTCCAAGAACACTTAGATTAGATATAGCAACAGCATCTATTTCAGAAGGAGATATTTTTGCTTGTTTTATGACCTCATTTAAAGCAAGATATGGAAATCCCCAATAATTTTTAATCCCATTTAATCTTTCTTCATTAATTATAGAAATAATCTTATCATCTTTAATAATTGCTACACCTGCATTATGTGATTGATTTATACCTAAAATAATCATAAGAAGTGAGATGGTTATTTATTTATAAAGATTATTG
>JAFCDH010000032.1 GCA_017609795.1 Candidatus Pacearchaeota archaeon
TTTTAAAATGCAAGAATTCAATTTAGTATTTGTAGGGCATATTGATCATGGGAAATCTACTTTTATTGGTAGATTACTTTATGATTCAAATTCTTTAAAACCAGATAAAATTGAAGAAGTTAAAAGAATTTCAGCAAGTTTAGGTAAAGAAATGGATTTTGCTTATTTTACAGATAATTTAGAAGAAGAAAGAGAACAAGAAATAACAATTGATATATTTAAAACAAAATTCAAAAGTCAACACCTATATAATTTAACAGATTGTCCAGGACATAAGGAATTTATAAAAAATATGCTTACAGGAGCATCAAGAGCAGAAGCAGCTCTTCTTATTTTATCTGCTAAGCAAGGAGAAGGAATACAAGACCAAACAAAAAGACATCTTTTTTTATTAAAAATGTTAGGCATAAATCAATTATTTGTAGGAATAAATAAAATGGATTTAGTAAATTATGATGAAAAAAGATTTGAACAAATTAAACAAGAACTAATTCCTCTTTTAGAAAAAATAGGATATTCTAAAGTTCCAATTGTTCCAATATCTGCAAAAAAAGGAGATAATATTTTAAAAAAAAGTAAAAATATGCAATGGTATAACAGAGAACCTTTAATAAAAATAATTGATGAAAACATAAAAAAAACCCCACAACCAACTTTTTTAAGAGCAGTTGTGCAAGGAAAACAAGATGATATTTTATTTATTAAAATGCAATCAGGAATTTTAAAAAAACAACAAGAAGTTTTCTTTAATGATTCTGAAATCAAACAAGAAGTAAAAACAATACTTTCCGGATTTGAAGAAAAACAACAAGCAAAAGCAGGAGATGTGGTTGGAATCAAAATACAAGATTCTGAAAAAGTTTCAAGAGGGGATATAATTAGTTCTATTGAAAACAAACCAGAAAAACTTTCTGAAATTAAAGCAGATATTTTTGTTTTAGAGCCTTTTTCATTAAATAACTTTTTTATTTTTAAAGGAGGAAGTATAGAAAAAAAAGTCAAACTTAAATTAAGTAGAAAAATAGAGGTTATAGGAGAAGATACTAACAACTTAGAAGACCAAAACTTAGAAGAACTTCAACCAACAGAAGCAGCTCAAGTCCAAATTTCTTTTAACAATCCAGCAATAATTGAATCTTTTTCAAAATTCGAGCCTCTTGGAAGGTTTTTATTATTAGACGATAAGAATAAAAAGATTGTTTGCATAGGTATAATTAAATGAATATCAATATTTGAGAAGCATAGGATGATATGAAGATGAGAAGTTTAAGCTACTAAAAACCAAAAAAACAGAAGAACAAAGCTTTAAGTTTTATAGAGATTCCAGAATAAATTAAATAAAAAGAGTGAAAATGACAAATAAATTTACATCAGTATCTTTACCAATAACTTTAGTTGAAAAAATAAAAGAAATCATAAAAGGAACAGGATTTGTCTCAGTTGGAAGTTATGTAGAGTATATTATGAGAGAAGTAGTAATAATACATTCTAAAAAACATGACAAGAAAATTCTCTCAAAAGAAGACAAAGAAATCTTAACTAATAGGTTAAGGGCCTTAGGATATATGTAAATTTTTGTTTAATAAAATTTATATAATGTGTTTTTTATTGACAACCATGTATCCTGAAAATAAAAAGAAAATGTTTGTATTAGGTATAGATGGAGCTTGTTTTGATCTTATTGATCCATTAATTGAACAAGGAGAATTACCTAATTTTAAAAAGTTAATAGAAAACGGAAGCAGAAAGATTATGAAGAGCAGTATTCCTCCTTTAACTGCTCCTGCATGGGCAAGTTTACAAACAGGCTGTAATCCAGGCAAACATGGAATATTTGATTTTACACTATTAAACAAATGGGATTCTTATTTTGTAGATTCAACAGAACTATTAGAAAAGCCTTTTTGGCTTTTTCTTTCTGAAAACAATATAAAATCTATTATAGTTAATGTTCCTCTTACTTACCCTATTTATGCTATTAATGGCATCCTTATTTCAGGAATGGAAACCCCTTCTGAGAAACATAATTATATTTATCCTCCTGAATTAAAAGAGCAATTTCAAGATATTGGATATGTTATAGAACCTCTTACTTATCAAAAAACTCTTGAAGAGTCTGAAAAAATTGTTATAAATTCCTTTGATAAAAGAATAAAAGCAGTTAAAATGTTATTAAAAAAAGATTGGCAATTCTTTCTTTTTTTTATAAGAGAGAGTGATATTTTACAACATTATTTTTGGAATAAAGAACCAATTAAAAAATTATATAAAAAAATAGATGATTTTCTTGGAGGATTAATGGAAAAAGACTTTGACCTTATAATTATCTCTGATCATGGATTTGAAAGAGTAGATAAGGCAATAAATTTAAATTCCTGGCTTACAAAAGAAGGATATCTATATTTAAAAAAAGAAAAAAAAGGAGTTTTAGATAAGAAAAAACTCCAAAAAATTCTAGAAAGATTAAAAATAGATTGGATAAGGAGGGTTGTTCCAAGAAAGTGTAAAAAAATTCTTAAAGAAGAAATTGGTTTTGAAGAAGCCATAGTTAAAAATTTAATTGACTGGGAAAAAACAAAAGCTATAATAAAAAGATCTGTTAAAACTATGAATGTTTATCTAAATACTAAAAATAGAAGTGAAAAAGGGATCATCACACAAGAAAATTATGAAGACATAAGACAAGAAATAATTTCAAAATTAAAAGATTTTTTTAAAAGAGAAAATATAAATGTAAAAATCTGGAAAAAAGAAGAGATTTATTTTGGAAGAGCTATTGAAAATGCTCCAGATATTATTATCTATCTTCCAAAAGGATATGAATCAAATTGTTTTATGTTTTCTTCAGATATTTATGTAGATTTACAAGAAAAAATTATTGGACAACATAATCAAGATGCAATTCTTATTACAAAAGATAAATTAAATTTAAAAGAAAACCCAAATATTATAGATTTTGCACCAACAATCTTAAAATATTTTTCAATTCCTATTCCAGAGTATATGGATGGAGCACCTTTTTTTTGAAATACTCAGCAGGAGCATATATACATTATGGCATTTCTAGGGTATTTTTCTTATGTAGTACATAACCAAAAGGTTTAAATAAGAGTAGTACATAACTATTTTATGGTAACTGAGAAAAAAATAAAAATTAAAGGAAACGAATACTGGATTTTGATTCATTCAGTTAGAAAAGGAGAGAAGGTAATCCAAAAGAAAAAATATATTGGAAAAAATCTTCCTCCCAAAGCAAGATTAGAATATTTGAAAAAGGAATTTTTAAAAGAACTATCTGGGGAAAAATATAAGTTTTTTTCAAAAGAAGATATTGAAAAGATCGAAGACAAAAAGATAGAATATAAAAAAGAATTAAAGAAATTGAGTTCTTTAGAAAAACAAGAAAAATTAAGAGAGTTTATAATAAGATTTACTTATGATAGTAGTAAGCTTTCTGGAGTTGATGTAACTTTAAGACAAACCTCCCTTATTTTAAAAGAAGGAGTAATTCCAAAAGGATTTAAAAATTTAAGAACAGCAAAAGAACTTGAAAATCATGAGAAAGGAATTCTTGCTATAACTAAATATAAAGGTAAATTAGATGTAAGATTTATTAAAAAAATACATAAAATCCTATTCTCAGGAGTTGATGATTCAATAGCTGGAAAACTAAGAAATGAATTAAAAAAAGATGTAAAGATAGCTGGAACCTCTTATATTCCTCCAAAATGGAATGAAGTAGATAAAGAACTCACAAACTTCTTTAAATGGTATAAGGCAGAAAATAGAAAATTGCATCCCTTAGAGCTGGCTTCATTAATCCATTTAAAATTAATTTCAATACAGCCATTTCCAGATGGAAATTCAAGATTATCTAGATTATTAATGAACTGGATATTATGGAAAAAAGGTTATCCATTAGTAGATATTCCAATAGAAGATATAGAAAATTACTATGATGTTTTAGATAAATATCAAATAGAGAAAAAAGAAAAACATTTTATTGATTATATTAAAATGAGATATTTGAAAGAATGAAGAAAGAACTTTTTGAAGAATTCCTAGAGTTAAAAGAGAAAAGTTTTAATTTCTTTTATAAGTTAAAATCTTCAAAAATGTCAGTTTTAAATGAGTTAAAAAATTTGTTAAAATTTTTTAAACTTATTAATTAATTCTAAAGTATCAACTTGTCCTAAAAACATAGCTCTGCAACAATATCTTTCTAATCCTAATTCATCTAACACTTTTTTAGAATCTTCTCCTTTTTCAACTCTTTCTTTAAATTCTTGCCATAAATGTCCAATTGGCTTTCCACAGCTGATACAACGAAGAGGTATTATAATTTTAGTCTCCTTAATTATCTAATTATTTAGTTTATATTATTTATTAGTATCTTATAAGCTTAATTAAGAGATGTTATCTGAGTAACTTCTTCTTTTCATCTATATCTCCTAAGTTTTACATGATATTGATATTCCTTATTATATTCTATAAGGTTATTTTTTTGATTTTAAAAAGAGAACAACTTATAGGCTTCACTTCATCTCTGAAACTAATACCCATAACATAATCTGCTTAACTTCTGAGTGCGAAATGAGATCAGGTGTTTCCAGATTATTATGGTCGTTCTCAAATATATCTAAAAGTATGTATTTATAAAGCTTTTTATATCCATCTTTATTAAAAAAATCATGTGGAGGTTCCCGAGCGGTCAAAGGGGCAGGCCTCAAGAGCCTGTGGCTTAGTGCCTTCGTAGGTTCGAATCCTACCCTCCACATAAATTTAAGAAAATACATATAAAATAAACTTAATCTGTTCAATCTAAACAAGATGTATTTCAGCTCAATAATTCTTATAAACTTCTAAAAATAGAAAAAAATATGAAAATACTCCTTATCATTCCAAGATATAATTTTACAAATAAAGTAGATTATCAGTATGGGTTCCCACTTGGATTAGCATATATCTCTTCTGTGTTAAAAAAAGCAAATTATAATGTAGATTGTTTAAATCTAAATCATTTAAATGGAACAACCGAAGAATTAGTTACAAAACAGCTAAACAAACAGAAATATGATGTTGTTTGTTCAGGAAATACAGGAATAGGTTATACAGCAATAGAAAAAATAGTAAAATCAGCTCGTAGACATCCTTCTAAACCTAAAATTATTTTAGGAGGCTCTTTAATAACAAGTGAGCCAGAATTAATGCTTAGAGCATTAAAACCAGATGTTGAAGTAATTGGAGAAGGAGAAATAACAATAATAGAGTTATTAAAATGTTTAAGTAAAAAAAGAGATTTAAAAAAGGTAAATGGAATAGGTTATTTTAAACAAGGAAAGCCTTTTTTCACAAAACCAAGAGAAGTTATAAAGGATATAGATTCTATCCCTTATCCAGATTTTGATGGATTTGGATTTAAAGAACAATTAAAACATTTAGGTAATGAGGCTATTTATGGAGAATTTGATTATCCAAGGTCTTATCCAATACTTGCAAGTAGGGGATGCCCTTTTCAATGTACTTTTTGTTATCATACCTTAGGAAGCAGATATAGAGAACGTTCTATTGATTCTGTAATAAAAGAACTTGAAATAGCAATTAAAAAATACAAGATAAACGCGATTGATATTTATGATGATTTATTTTCAACTAATAAAAAAAGATTATATGAATTTTGCAAAAAACTTAAAAAACTTATTAAAAAATTTTCATGGGAAGTTAAATGGACTTGCCAATTATCAGTAATAGGTTTAGATAAAAAACTATTAAACACTTTAAAAGATTCAGGATGTAATGTTATTAGTTTTGGTTTTGAAAGTTATAGTGAAAAAGTGCTTAAAAGCATGAGAAAACCAATAACTCCAGAACAAATTGATAAAGCAATAAAACTTTCAAGAGAAATTGGAATAGGAATACAAGGAAATTTTATTTTTGGAGATGTTGCTGAAACAAGAGAAACAGCCTATAAAACCCTGAATTATTGGAAGAAAATAACAAAAGGTCAAATTAGAATAGGATTTATTCAACCATATCCTGGAAGTGCTATTTATAAACACTGTATAAAAAAAGGAATAATAAAAGATAAATTATATTTTATTAAACATAAAATTGCCCACACTAATTGGTTAAATATGACTGATGAAATGACAGATAAAGAAATAATGCAGTTAAAAAAAGACATAGTAAAAGCAAGAAGAAAATATGCTTATTATGTTGTTCCTTTAAAAATTAAAAAAACAAGCAAAAACAAATACAAAATTCATATTAAATGTCCTTTTTGCAATCAAATAATAAAATATGAAAATTGTTTTATTAAAAATAAGTTTCATTATCATCTTATGAGGCCTTGTAGAAAATGTAAATTAAGATTTAATATCACAAGCTCTTTATACAAAATAGGAGTAGAACATTATCAAGAATTAGATTTTTTAAGAAAAAATTATCTTTTAATCAGAGATAATTTATTAAAAAGAAAGATTTGACCTAAAAAAATAAATAAAAATTAGTATTTTAATGATATGGTGAGATAAAGAGGATAAGATTAAGAAATATAGAATAGAAGCTTAAGATACTAAGAGAATCAAGCTTAAGGATATAACAAGACACTAGAAAATACCAGCACTTTAATGTAAGAAAAGGAGTAAGAGAAATAAGAGCTATTCCATAAAAGATTAAGTTATCCAACAAAAGATTAAGCTATTCATAATGCCTCTTAAAAAACAAAAGGATAAAACTTGATTGAGCTTTTAAGATTTTAGATAAATAATATTATAACAAAATACCAGTTAAAAAAATGAAAAATTCAAAACCCCTTAAAAATAAAAAATTAATTTTAATAATTTTTTTACTACTTATTTTAATAACTCTTTTAACTAAGTTTTATGGTTCTGAAGATGTTGGAGATTATGCAACAACTTCAAAGTTTTTTGCAGGATTATCTCATGCAAAAGCTAGAAATTCTCATTCTTATTTGTTTGGATTTTTACACTTCCCTTTTGTAAGCTTGTTTAAGAATTTTCTTATATTTAAAATAACAAGTTTAATTTTTTTAATGCTAATAATTCTTTCAGTATACAAAATTAGTGGAAAAGATGAAAAAGTTTTATGGTTAATACTTCTCTGCCCTATCCTCTGGTATATGGCTCCTTGGATTAATCCAATACAATTAGCTTCTCTTTTATTTTTATGGGCTTATTATTTTATTAAAAAATATAATGACACAAACAATATCAAAAACCTTATTTGTTCAGCAATTTTCATAGGTTTGGGCTGGGCAGTTTGGGATACTATTTTTTATTTTGGATTTATTTTAGCTTTTGTTTTTTTATTTAATAAAAAATTTTCTCATTTATTAGTTTTTCTTTTTTTCTTATTAATTGGATTAATGCCAAGACTTATCCTTGACCAATTTTTGTTTAATTTTCCTTTTTTTAGTATAATGAAAAGCATGTTTGGAGGTTTTGCAAATACATTTGGAGGAATATATCAAGAAACCTGGAAACATGCTGCCCTTTTTAATATTCAAGAAAAATTTATTTTTATTTTAGCAATACCTCTTTATTATTGGATGTTATATAAACCAAAATTTTTTAAAGAAAATAAAAAATCTATGATTTTTTTATCATTATGTTTAATCCTTCTTTTTACAATCCCACAAATAAGATATGTTTTTGCTCTTGCACCTATTATGATTCTTCTTATTGCAGAAAATATTAATAAAAAACAATTTAAAAAACAAATAATATTTTCTATAATTCTTCTTTTCTTATTTATTTCCCCGTACATTATTCAAATAAATTACTCTTTAAGTAAAACAGAAGAAAAAGGAATTCAAGAAATCTTTATGGATTTTTCTAATTTACAATTAGATAATGAATTTCTTGAACAAGAACTTAACAAAGATTTAGAAAAAATAACAAAAGATTATCCTAATCAAGTTTTTGTAGTGGGAAATGCTCCTGATGATTATCGGCGCTTAGCTAAAGTTTATTGGAAAGATAATGTTAAAGAATTTGTGAGTATTCAAGATTATAATCTTGTTTTAAATAATCAAACAATATTATATGAAAAAACATTTATTCCTGTTCCAAATATTAATTCTAGAAGACAAATTTGGATAGCAGGAGGCATGAATAAAAATGAAAATGATGACACAGATTATGAAAATATTTCTTTAGGAATTGGATTTAAAGAACCAATTAATTTAGAAGGTTTTAAATTAATTAAAAAAAAACTAATACTAATATTTTGTAAAATATAATAATATGAAGATGATGAGATTAAGACAGTAGATGAGAGATTTAATCTACTCATAACATAATTTGAAGATACATTAAGATTTTAGATTTAGATTAATACCAATATAACATAAACTTAAGGTTATACAGGGGATAAGATAAGAGATGTTTTGTATAACTTAAGGATACAACAAGATTCCAAATAAATAATATCTTTTCAAATCCAATAGCTTTTAAAATACAAATTTCTTAACAAATTTAATAAGTTTATGCTCCTGTAGCTCAGATGGATAGAGCACAAGATTCCTAATCTTGGGGTCGCAGGTTCAAATCCTGCCAGGAGCA
>JAFCDH010000033.1 GCA_017609795.1 Candidatus Pacearchaeota archaeon
ACAACTTTTGGAACTTTTCTTTTCTGTGTTTCAAAGAATTCACTTAAATTTTCTATTCTATCATAATCTTTTTCTAAAAGACTTGCTTCTTCTTCTAACCTTTCTCCTTTTCCAGTTAGTTCTTTGTATTTTAATTCTGTTGGATTTTTTTCATAACTTTTAATTTCTGTTTCAAGTTGTTTAACTTGTTTATTATGTTTTTCTATTTGAGTAGTATATTTATTTATTTCTTTTTCTAAAATTAATCTATGTTCCTTTTCAATAGGTCTAATTCCTTCAGAAATTTGAACTTGGATTTGTTCTAAATTACTAATTATTTCTTCTCCTTTTTCCCTTGCTTTCCAAAGTGGAACTGAAACTTCAGAAGGTTTTTTTAATGTCATTCCAGAGATACCTAACCCTATTAGTTGAGGAACCCCAAAAAAAGGAACATCATACTTTACTATTTTTCCAGAAATATATTCTAAAGGTGTTGGAGTTTCTTTCATAAAGCTAAATACTTTTGGTGCAGCAGTTACTACTGCCTTATCAATAACAGGAGTAACACCAATATAAGAAAGGGGTCTAATTATTGATAAGGCAGTAGAAACTAAAGAAGTTTTTTTTGTAGTTGGAGCTATAGACATTGGTTCTACTACAGGTTTCCAAACATTAAAATCAATATCTGCTGTAGCTAATCCACCTAATATTTCTTTAGCTTTTCCAGGACTAAAACTTTGTTGTTGCTTTACACTTTCTTGTGCCAAAAGCATTGCTTGAATATTAGAATAACCTGCTGATTTATAAGTTTCATATTGAACTTTAAGCATAGGGTCTGCAGCAATTTCAGTTTTTATTTGTGCAGGACTAATCGCTTCAACTTGTTGTGCTTCTATTTTTGTTAAATATTCTCTTCTTAATTGTTGTCTAATTGTTTTTGAATACTCTGCTCTTTTTTCTGCCCTTCCAACTTGTTGAGCATAAGTAGAAATATCTTTTGCCCTATATAAATTTCCTTGTTGTAATAAATTTAATCCTTCATTTAATGCTCCTATCTTTCCAACATAAAACATTTGAGCTTCATCAATCTTATCAGTATATTTTTGAACACTTGCATCATCTCCTCTTCTGTTTGCATTATCTAACTTTTCATTAAGAACTCTCATTTCATTAATTTTATCTTGTTCAACTTTTGCTATTTCAGATTGAACTCCTTGTGTTTCTTTTCTTATTTCAGTTTCAAGTTGAGCTTGTTGTTGTGCTTCTAATTGTTGAGGAGAAATAGGAATTTGTTGAGTTGGTTGTTGTCTTGCTTTCAACATCTCAGCTCTTGTTGGTGGTTTCTGAATTTGTTTTTGTTGAAGTTGTTGTGGAATTATAGGCATTCTAAATCACAAAGTTTATTAAGATAGCAAACTTTAAATAATTTACTCTTTTAGTATTAGAGGTGAAAACAGATAAGTTTTTTGATAAATAAAATTTATTACTTTAAGGAGAAGATATGAAAAATATTAATGATTTTGTTAAACTTACTTGTAGATTAGAGGAAGAAAAGTTTGGTGATCCTTTTTTAAGTTATTGTATTAAAAATTTTAGTAAGACTTTTATGATGAACCCTTAACTAAAATAAATATCATAAATAAAATAAAAGAAACAAACCCTAATTTAATACAATGCCAGAAACAAGTCAAACAATTACCCAAGTAGAATATAATTCTAATGCTGCAGTTTCAATTAGAATAAATAAAATAATAGATGCAATTAATGAAACTAAATATAGAACCACCCAATTTAATGATCTTGGAGAACCTTATGCAATTCCAATAGAAGTAATTACACATTTAGTTTGTCTTTATACAGAAATAGATGTTGAATTAATAGGGACTGAAAGGGATATATACACAAAAGAACTAAAACCATTAAGAAGAAAATTAAAGATGAATCCCCCAAATCCTCATATGGAAGGGCAAGATTATTGGAGAGCTTCTTTAGAACAAATAGATGAATTAGATTTAAAGCTTAGGAGGTTAGCAAAAAAACATGGTTTCTTGGCAAAGAATATTTCTGACCCAAGAGCTGCAGTATTAAAATCATAAATGGCAAGAGTGTGTGAAGATTGGTTTCCAAAAGGAACTTACAAAGATCAAAAGGGTGAAGGATTTTATATGGATGATGTTTTAAAAGCAAATCTTGATGCCCTTTTAAAAAATGCAAGGAGAAAAGATGATTGGGATTTTGTAGGAATAATTAGTGGGGGAGGAAGAGTTCGTGTAGGTAAAAGTGTTTTAGAATTTCAAATAGCGGTCTATTGGACTTATATGTTAATGAAACTTTATGGTGTAAAAGTTCCATTTACTATAAAAGATAACATAGTTTTTGTTGGGAGTAGATTAATAGAACAAGGAAATAAGTTAGGAAAGGCTTTTCCGCAATCTGCTTTGTGTTTTGATGAAGCAGGAGCAGATTTAGAAGGTCTTAAAGTTATAAGAAGCAATACTCAAGCAGTAAAAGACTTTTTAAGAGAGTGTGGACAATACAATCTCTTAATTCTTCTAGTTATTCCAGAATTCTTTGACTTACCAAAGGGAATTGCAACAACAAGGAGTGATTTCTTAATAGATGTTTATGTTATACCAGATAAAAACGGAAAATTTCAAAGAGGATACTTTAATTTCTATTCAAGACCAAATAAAAAACAATTATACCTTCGAGGAAAGAAAGAATTTAATTATAAAGCATACAAATGGGACTTTCATGGAAGATTCTATCCTTTTTACCCCTTTGATGAGCAAGAGTATAGAAAAGCTAAGCAAGAAGCACTTTCAAGTAGGGAACTTCATAGAAAAGAGGATAGATTTAAGTTGCATAGAGATGTTTTGTTTAAGATTTTAAAAGATTTAGGTTATTCTTCAAGACAAACTTCTGAATTAATGAGAGAAAAGGGGGTTATTTTCTCCCATATGGGGGTTATCAAGGCTTTAGAAGCTGTAAATCAAAGAAACATAATGAATACTATGTGTAATATAAATGATGTGGAAGGAAACCTCCCAACTTAAAGCAAATAGAACAAAATAATCCAATTCCCATACCTTTAGATCCTCTTCCAGGCACAAGGCATCTAAACAGGCATTCACACCCCCCTCAAACTGCGTTATATAGGGGACTAGGCATTAGGCATTAACATTAAAAAAAATAGCAAATTATAAATAGTAGGATAGCTTAATAAAAATACCATGCCACTCTTTACAAATCCTTATGGTAAGAAAAGAATTCTAATTGGAATGAAAGACGATTCTATTACTCCTTCCCAGCAAGTTCAAAAGATATTAGCGCAGACTGGTTCTATTAAAGATGTAGCCAGAGATGCTGGAAGAAAGGCATTGCCTCCTGGAAAAAGAATTAGTAAGACTGGAAATGTTTATTGGGAATCAAGGAAATCAAGAAGTGATATTCCTGAAAGTAATTTATAAAACCTTTTCAACAAAGTATTCTAATTAATTATTCTTTACACAGGATAACTCTTATTAATCATTAATTTATGGAATGTTTAAGAACTATTTTCTTTATTATAGTTTTTTATTGCTTCTATTTTATCACAACAATTAAATTTTGTTTCTATTAAATATAATAAAAATGTTTCAATCATTACTTTTTTAGTTTCATCTTCTTCAAGAATATAAGAATAATATTTTGCAACTCCTTTTGGGATACAAGTATTATAATGGGTTCCTTTATCTTCTATTTGTAATCTTCCATTATCATTATCTGTTGAATGTTGTAATATTCTACTCCTAATATTTTTTGCTTTTCCAATATAAATCAATTCTAAATTCTTATCAAAAATTAAATACACTCCTCCAACAGAAGGAATTGATCTATCTATTTTAGAGAAATTATTTTCTTTAGTGGGTTTATGTTTAATTATTTCTTGAACTTTCATCTTCTTCTATATCTTGTTTAATTAAATCACATTCAAAACATCTAATCAATCCAAAAAACTCATAATAATTAAGTGAATATTGCTTGCAAATTGCATTTAACTTTTCACACAATATTTCATAAGCTTCATCTAACTTTTCACTACTCTTAAATATTTTTATTTGATTTTCATCTTTCATATAAATTTCCTATAATATTTCTAATCTTTTTTTTATCTTCCCATGAAAAAATGTCTGGGCTAACATAATGTTCTGCAGCAGTATTCATGTTATGTCCAAAATGAGCAAGTAATCTCATTGAATCAACTCCTAAGGCCATTAACCAAACCTCTAATGTCTTTCTTAAAGTATGTGGAGAAAAATCTTCAGGGTTATTTATCTCTGCTTTTTTTGCTGCTTTCTTCATAGCAATATTTAAAGCAGGCTTAGATAAAATATTAAAAGTATCTTCATCTTTTAAATTGTTTTCTATAATATAGTCATTTAAATATTTTGCAAAGGTTTTTGATATTGGTAAATCTCTTGTTCTTCCACCAGTTAATTTAAGTTCCCCTTTTCTTGATTTAGATTTAGTGTGTCTTAAAATTATTCTTGATCTTCCACCAGGAATATAAATAAAATCTCTTACTTGAGCTTTAGCAATCTCCATCCATCTTGCCCCAGTAAATAAGATA
Organism: Candidatus Pacearchaeota archaeon; assembly: GCA_017609795.1. GTDB lineage: Archaea > Nanobdellota > Nanobdellia > Pacearchaeales > GW2011-AR1 > ARS1285. The sequence goes on from JAFCDH010000033.1 coordinate 4,592, forward strand.
CACTTACAAGAATGCTTTAATCTTTTCTTTGAGTTATCTTCAAATTTCATCCACTCTCCTGGAAAGAAAAACCTATTATTATTTGTTTTTTTTGTGAGCTTTTTTCCATCACTTCTCATCCCAACTTTCTTGCCATCTTTATTTTCTTCAAATTTTAAAATTCTCTTCTTACAAATCTTACAAATATAATAATTTCCTTCAGCTAGAAATTCGTGAATGTGGTTTAAAGATTTTAAGTTTTGTTCCATTTTAATTTATTTACAAAGGGATTAAATATTTATAAATATTTATAAAACCTTCTATAATAAACATTCAATTTCTAAACATTCATTCTACCACAAATAGTATTCTCTTCTCTTGCAGGTTTTTCTTCTTTAGGTTCTTTCTCTAGCTTTTCTGCAGGCTCTTCTATTTGCGTTTGTTCTTCATCCATTTTATTGATCCTCCATTGAATATGAAAGAGGTTTAAAGCATAACCTTAAACTCCCTTATTTTGTTTTTAGCTTTTCTTTTATATTCTACTATGTCCTTAAAGCTTAGGCCTAAAAGCATAAAGCTTAATGGGAAGAATAAAATTCCCAGGCCGTTAGGAAATATAGCAATACTCAAACAAACAAAACCACAACCAATCTTAATCCAGTTCTTTTTCATTATTGGTTTAAGTCCTTGATTCATAGACTGATTATATTTGCCTATTTGTTTATTGTAATCCTCAAATGTCATATATTTTTTCATTTTATTTTACCTCTTATTTATTTTTATCATCAAGGAATTGTTTTATAACTTCTTCCATTGATTGATTAGGATGTATCTTATAATCTTTTAATTGTTGTATAGTTGTTTTTTTTAATGCTACTGAACTATAATCTTTTGGGTTTTTTCTTGTCATAATATATATAGTTTATACACCTTTATAAACCTTTCTATCCTCAAGAAATCACTTAAATCTCCACATCTTCCCAACTAACATCACTAAAATCAGAAATAGGATTTACTACAAAACATTCTTGATTATAAACATCCATAAAATCTCTTGGACTTAATTTTTCTCCTTCATAATCAAAACTACATTTATTACAATTATCAAATTTATAATATACTGAAAGCACAGCTAGAGTTATTAAAAGAATTATTATTATTATTCTTAGGCTCTTATTTATTTTTTTTAACATTGTGGTTTTACTTCTGTATTTATTTCTGAATTTAATTGAAATCCTAAATCTCCTTTTAAATAATATCCTTGCATTTTATCAAACTCAACCAAACACTCATCTTCTTCTGTAAGATTAGTATATAAATCAAGGATCTTAACTGAAAAGCTTTGGAAGGGTTCATTGCTTGCAGTATCTAATCCTCTTCTAGAGGCCTCAAAATTAATAACACAATTATTACAATCTAATTGCCTTCCATTTGAATAAACTAAAATACATAATGTTAAAAGAACAGCTATACAAAATAATCTAATTGCAAATTCTTTTTTTGGTGTTAATATCATTTTAAGGGTCTGAGTGAGGTCTTGTTCTTAGATAAATAAAAAATAAAACCCAAATGACTATAATAATTCCCAAGCAATCCAATTAGGAACTTCCATTATTATTTCTGGTGTTGTTATATTTTTCATTTTAATTTAATTAAATAACAAATTTCCTTTGCGAATAATGAAGGAAAAGTATTAGCTAAAATCTTTCTAATTGATTTAGGAATAAATCTTCCACCATTACTTCTAAAAATATAAACCTTATCTTCATAATCTCCAAAAAACTCTTTGACTATTCTTTCAATAGGTTTAATAGTAAAGAAATGTTTATGTCCATAAGGGTCATATCCTTTTAATGAATATCCACATCCAATTCCAAATAAGTATTTGATTCTTTGGTCTAAAGTTAATTCATTTGGTAAATTAATTAATATATATTTTTTACTAACCCTTTTAGATTCTTCTATAATTTCTTTCCAAAATGTTAAATGTTCTAATATTCCTGATAAAATAACTAAATCTACACTATTTGTTTCTAAAGGAATTTTTTGATTTAAATTTAAATCCTGGTTAATATCAGCATTTTTAACATCTAGATTAATTGTATCATAATATTTTGTAAAAAATGCCCCTCCGACTCCATATCCACTTCCAGAACCAACATCTAAAACCTTTTTTACCTCCTTTGGAATCATATCTTCCATAATAAAAAACCTATCACTATGACATTCAAGATTGTCATTTATAACTTTTTTATATTTTTCACTCCATTTATTTAATTCTGATTTCATTTTCTAATTTTCATTCAATATAGTATTTATTCTTGCAATAGTCTTTTTAATTTCTTTGAATATTTTATAATTAGTTTTCTTATTTCCTTTCTTACTTGCTTGTCCTTTTTGAACCTGTGATTTCATCATTTGAATTTTTAAATCTTGTTTTAAATCTAATAATTCTTTTGCTGTTAGTTTTCTTAAATCATTTATTTTCATTTTCAAACATCACCTTAAAGAGTAAGTAACATAAAAATATTGCCCATAAGGTAAAAATAATTATAATAGTATTATATCCAACAATATCATTATTCCTATGCTGCATTAAACAATAATCATTACATCCATTATAACTCTCAGGGATTGTAGAACCACTTAACCAATAATCTATTTTTATTTGACTTTCAATTCCATAAGTCTTAAAAATCTTAGCATGAATATTCTCATGGTTTGAAATATAACCTAATCCAAAAATATAACTTACAGTAAGAACTATTAAAAGAAAAATTACAATTTTGCATATTGTTTTTATTATTGTCATATTTTCTTCTATTAAATAATATCCAGATCCAAGAATCATCATAACAGCTATAGTTGGAATTACTAAAAAAGTGGTTCTTATGTAAATACTTTCAAACAAATCTACGATATATAAACCAGTCCAAAGAAGGTTTGTTCCTATTACAAAAACAATTAATGCTATTATCTTATTTCCCATTTTATTTTCCTAATCCTACATTAAACCAAATCAAACATAAAAAAGATACTATAAAGAATAAAACTAGACAAACTTTTTCCTTTTTTGTTAAATCCTTTTCTTTTTTCATAGTATTATTGTTATCAACAAACAAACCAAAACCAATGTGGCTGCTAAAACCCAAAATATTATTTGGATTGGATCTATTGTAAATGTTTTATCATATTTCCAAAATGGTAAAAAATTTATCAATGATTTTGGATGTGTGAGAATGAATATCCATCTGTATGTTCTTTTTCATGTTTTAATATGGCCTCATATAATTTAGGATGTTTTTTTAGATGTTTGTTTAAATAAACTATACCACCTATTTTACAAGCAACTCCCCAATCTGTTTCTTTAATCTTGGTATTCTTGACTTTTAATCTCATTCTTAATCATCCTCTTAATTCTCCAACTACAATAAGCAATATATAATAAAACTATTACTATAAAACTTACAGTAGCATAAATATAAGGAAGAATAAAACTTTTCCATGCCATTTTTATTTAACCTCCCAAGTTTGATTATTCAAAAAATCAAATATTCTCTCATTATTAGCGCAAAAACCACTATAATGAAAATCTTTATAATCAATCTCACAACTAATTACCTTACCTATACCTTCAAATGTTTCTGAAAATTCATTACTAACTTCTTCCCAATCAACAAAAGCATAATTATATGTAAAAATAATTAAAACAATAATTAAAAAAACATAAAAGATTGCTGAACACCATTGATTAATTTTTTGTATATCTATTTTAATCACCTCCAAATAAAATATATTTAACGCAAGCTATGAAGATTACTGCATTCATTATTGGTTCTGCCCAAACATTTAAATCAATTAACCATTGCCACATATTTAAAAAAACCTCCCTATTAATTGTTTAATAACTAAAAATGCTGCAGTTCCTAAAATAAGGATTGTGAAAACAATCAAAGTCCATTTTTTTGCTTTTGTAACTATTGGATCTTCAGGTGGTAATGGTTGTCCTGGTTTCTTTGGTTTTCCAACTACAACATGAGGAACATTTTGCATTATGTTTCCCATATCTTTTCCAATGTTATCCATTGATTTACCTATGGTTGGTAATTGTGATGGATAAGCATAAGTTTTTTTATTCATTTTTTAAATTCCTGCATCATTTTATCCTCATCTTCAATCTCTAATTTTACTTCTGGTTTTGCCATTTGTGCTTTCATCATCTTTCTCATTCCATAAATCCCAACTAAAGAATGATACTGAAACCATAATATACCTAACATAACAAAACTCCAACCTAAGCTTGCAAAGTTTTGGTTTTCAATAAAGTTCCAAATATTACTAATTAATATTGTAGAAAATGCTCCAAATATAATCCACATCATATAATAATCCCAATCAAGTTTACGGATAGGGTCACCCTTAGTAAAACGCTCACCCATACTAAAAAAATATTCCATTGGACTCTTCTTTATTTTTTTCTCTTTAGTTTCTTTTTGTTTTTTCACCATTATTCAACCTCAAACTTTGCTTTTTTAAATTGTGTAGTATAAAAATCATAAAGGATTTCTTCCATCTCCTCATCTGATTTTTCTGTAACATCAAATTCTTTTTCTCCTAACTTAACTATTTCTTGATTATGAAACATACTAACTTCTATCCAACTTTTTCCAATTTTAATAACTGCTCCTTTATTTTGAAGTTGAGTAATCATTTGCTGAGCATATTGATTATTATTAAATTTAAAATAAAGTAACTTCCCTCTAATTCTTAAAACCCCAGTTATTTTTCCATGCTGGGGATTCACTTGCTTATAGATTATTTGTTTCATCTTCCTAATTTCCTATGATATTTCTTTTCAAAATATTTAATAAAACATTTTAAATTACAAAAATCATAATCTTGATAACCAAGTGTTGTTAATTTTTGAAAAACAATTTGAGGGTTACCTAATATTTTATTTCTACAATATTTACATTTATCTGTCATCTGTTTTCACCTAAATTTATTGAACTATCTGACACACACCAATTGCTAATGGATAATTTGCTTCAATCACATAATGAAACACCCCTGGCTCTGAAACCTGTGCTTGTTTTATATAAGCATAAGGTTGTGGTGGCTGAACAGGTTGTTGAACTTGTGGTTGAACAGGCTGAGCTTGTTGCACAGGTTCTTGAACTTGTTGTTGATACATTGGCTGTTGTGATTGTATATTTTGTATACCCAAAGGATTAACAGGTTGTTCAATTGGTGTTTCTGGTAATGGATTCATAGGATCAGCTTCTTGAATTTCAGGAACTACCATTGCAGTTTGTTGTTGCTCTTCTTGTTTTTTTTTCTTTTTAAACATTTTTTTATACCTCCTTACATCAATTAATAAATTAATTTATTAAATTCTGTTCTTTCATCTTTTGATTCTTTAATTTCTTTTGGTTCTTTTATTTCCTTTTCTTTTGGTTCTACTGGACATTCTTCTCCAGCTTCTATTCTTCTTCCAACAGATTTTCCTTCTACTTGTTTTCTAAATGAACCTTCAAAACTTCCTGTTCCATCACGAATTCCTCGTTGTGTTTTTGACATTTTATTTATCCTCCTATCATTTAATTTAAAGATCCTCTCTAATCTTTGCTGCTTTCCAAATTACCCAACCTAACATACCTAACAAAGATAATGGTATGAGCCAGTTAAGTATGTTTAGCATTTTCAAATAATTCCTTTTTAATTAATCTGATTAGAACATCGTTGTTTGTTTCTCGAGGGTATTTTTTAATTTTCTTTAATTTTTCTAAGGTTGTTTTCTCAACCTGTAAAGTTGTTCTCTTTTTCATACATAATAAATACATAACCTATATATAAACCTTCCTATTTGAAAAATATATTAATTATTTCTTTTCTCTTTTTCTTGGCTTATCCCAATATGGAGATTTACACTTTGGACAAACAGCAGGTCTTTCATTATCTCCTCTTGGTATCCATTGGTGCTTACATCTCTCACATTCGTAACCCTCAACTTGTATTTTTACTTTTCCCATACTAAATATATGAATAGTAAGTATATAAACTTATTGTATATGATTAACTACCGAAAGGTTTATATAGTAGTATTACTTAACTAATATATGAATAACTAATAATATAAAGAGAAGAAGGGTGCTTGAACACCCCTCTTTATATTCCACTCGTCAAAATGAAATACAATAATAAACAAGAAAAGAAAGTTAATAAAATTTGCTGTCCTAATTGTAAAAGTAATAATACTAAAAAAGATGGCAAAAGAAAGACAGAAAATCGTGGTTTAATTCAAAGATTTAAATGTAAAGAATGTTCTTATAGATTTGTTAAGGATGATGCTATTGATTTATTCTATAAAGGAGTTTCAACAAGAAAAGTGCAGGAACACTTTAAAGCATTTTATCCTCATAATTCTACTAATGTTTCTATTTATAATTGGGTTATAAAATACTCAAAAATCATTTCTAAATTTACAGATAAAATAAAAATTAATTCAGGTAAGGAAGTGCAAGTTGATGAAATGGAATATCATAGGCGAGAAGAACATAAGAAAAAAGGTGTTTGTAAGGATTGGTTTATAGATAGTATAGATGTTAAAACTCGTTATATGGTTGGTGCAAAATACTTTAAGTCAAGAGGACAAACTGAATTAAAAGAAGTTTTAGCAAAAGTAAAATACAAAACCGAAGGATATGTAACGACTATAACAACAGATGGTTATACTGCTTATGAGAAGGTTGTAAAACAAACTTGGGGTTATAACAACAAAGAAGGGAAATATAAAATAACTCATAATAAAGTTACAGCTTCAAAAGGAGAGGGTTTTAATTTATTTGTTGAAAGAATGCATAACTCCATAAGAGAACGAACTAAAACCTTTAGGGGCTTTCACGGAAGTGTTGAGAGTGCCGACAACATAATGAAAGGTTATGCTATTTTCTACAATTTTATAAGAAAACATCAAAGTATAAACTGCTGTCCTTATGAACTTGCTACTGATTTAAAATTAACTAATCCGAATAAGTGGGTTGAGTTAATTGGGATGAGTGTAAGATGAAAAAAGAATTTCGTCATTCAAAAGTGAAATTTTTGAACCCAAAAATTCTTAAAGGCAAAAATACTAAATATACTATGGAAAAAGAATTTACTTCTCCTTTAGAGAGTGCAACAAGAAAAAGGATAGATGAGATATTAAAAAATCTTCAATGGAAAACAGATGAGTTTGGAAACAAGTGCAATGTTTTTACAGAAAGGGTTAGAACAAATGAAGAAAGAAAAAGGATTAAAAACAAATTCCCAAAAGGAAAATTTCCCGATTATGTTTTATATTCTTCAGAGGATTTTAAACCTTTAGCGATAATTGAGGCAAAAAGGCAAGGACAGAATTTACAAAAAGCATTAGACCAAGCAAAAGATTATGCAGATTGTTTAGATATAAATATAATCTTTGCTGTTGATGGTTCAATAGTTGAGGCAAGAGAAACAACCACAAACAATAGATTAAAGTCTGATGGGCTTTTAATTACAGAATTAATTAATGAAAAGTTATTATTGAAATTTCTTAAAGAAGGAGCAGAAATATTTTCTCCAAAAAATATAACCCATACTAAAGATGAACTAATTGAAACTTTTTCTTTTGCTAATGATTTATTAAGACAGGAAGGAATGAGGGAAGGGGTTGAAAGATTTACTGAATTTTCAAATTTATTATTTCTTAAATTAATTGACGAAATAGAAGAAGATAGGGAAAAGAGAGGAGAAAAAAGGAGATTAGAAAAGAGATATTGTTGGAGTAGTTTTAATAAAAAACCTGCAAAAGAATTAATGGATTATATTAATGATACTGTGTTGCCTAAACTTGTAAATAAATATAATGGTAGTGGAGATGTTTTTAATAGTGAATTAGTAATAAAAAATGCAAATATTCTCAAAAAAATTATAAGCAAACTTTCAGAATTAACTTTAGCTAATACTGAAAGTGATATTAAGGGAGATGCTTTTGAATATTTTTTAAAGAATTCTATTACTGTTGGAAATGATTTAGGGGAATATTTTACTCCAAGACATATTGTTAAATTGGTTGTTGATTTAATAGACCCAAATTTTGGTGATACTATTTATGACCCTTGTTGTGGAACTGGTGGCTTTTTAATTGAAGCTTTTAGACATATAAGAAAAAAAGTGAAACCTACAAAAGATAATATTAATTTTTTAGAGAATAAAACTATTTATGGTAGAGAATTAACAGGAACAGCAAAAATAGCAAAAATGAATATGATACTTGCTGGAGATGGACACACTAATATAAAACAAATGGATAGTTTAAGTGAACCTATAAATGAAGAATATGATGTAATTCTTACTAATTATCCCTTTTCTCAAAAAACACAATTCGCAAACTTATATGGGTTAAATACAACAGAAGGAAATCCTGTTTTTCTTAAACATATTATTGATGCATTAAAAGAGGGGGGAAGGGCAGGGATAGTTGTTCCTGATGGTGTTCTCTTTGGAAAGGGAAAAGATTACATTAAAGTTAGAAAATTACTTGTTGAAAATTGTAATGTCAAAGCAGTTATTCAACTGGATACAGCTGTTTTTAGACCATACACTGCACAACCAACAAGTATTTTAATATTTGAAAAAAAGAAACAGACAGATAAAATATGGTTCTTTGAAGTTTTAGAAGATGGATTTAAAAAAACAACAAGTAAGAAAGGACGACCCCCCATTAAAGAAGATGATATTCCTACTTTAAGGGCATTATGGAATGATAAACAAGAAACAGAAAAATCCTTTTTTGCAGATTTTGAAAAAATTAAGGGTTCTCGTGAAGATTATAAGTTATTTATGAATTATCATAAACCACGAAGAGAAATAAAAAATCCTATGGCATTAGGAGAACTTTGTAAAGAACCGATTTTAGGGGGAACTCCCGCTAAAAAAGATAAAACCTATTATGGAGATAAATATTTATGGGTTAATATTGCAGATATGAAAGGGAAATTTATAACCGATACTCAATTTAAATTAAGTGAAAAAGGAAAAGAAAAATTAAGTAGTAAAGAAATAAAAAAAGGAACATTACTTATGTCATTTAAATTAACATTAGGAAAAACTGCTTTTGCAGGAAAAGATTTGTTTACAAATGAAGCGATTTGTGGTTTAATACCTAAAGATAAAGATGATGAAACCTTTGGAGAATATCTTTATTATATTCTTCCATTAGTGGATTATATGCCTTATGCACAAAGAGCTTCTAAAGGATATACATTAAATAAAGATTTAATCCCAACAGTAGAGATACCTTTCCCAAGCAAAACCCAAAGAAGAAAGATAATAGAAAAATTAAAGAAAATGTTTAAGGAATTAAAAGATAAAAAAGAAGAATTTGAGAAAGATATAGAAAAAAGGGAAAATCAGATAAATAATTTTATGGAAAATTTAATCTCTTAATTTTTTTCTCCTAAATAACACCCTTTAACTTAACAATGAACTATTTGAAATAATTATTATTATTACCCAAATCTTTTAAACAAAAATATCTTCTAATCTATGTGCTTCACCAAGCCTAAAACGCTTGGTTTTAAAGCAAGCACACATTTATCACAGCAAAGGTTAGACTTGTTCTATTTCTTATATACTAAAACATAGAAATATTTATAAATACTCACTCACTCATTATTTAATGAAGTCTATTTATGAAAAGTTTAGTGATAAAGAATTTAAAGATTTAAAAAAGAAAAAAGGGAAATTGTCTTGGCATGATTTTATTTTATTATTACTAGAAGGAGGTTTAAAAAATGAATAAGAAAAAATTATTAATGTTTGGACTACCTCTATTATGTTTAGTGATTGTTAGTGCTGGAATAATATATTTAACAAGTGTTGATGTTACCTTCGGAGTTGGAGAACCTTTAGAAGTTGAAGATAGTCCCTTAAATTTTTCTGGATATGCTGGAGAGTGTATATCAAAAACAATACATATTGGTAATAAAGCTAATGGTATAATTCCAATTCAATTATTTTGGAATGAATTAAGTAATATGGCTGGAAGCACATATACAACTGATATGCCAAAGTTAGACAATGTTGCTATTGGTGGCAGCGATATTTCAATTGAATTATGTTATAATTCAGATAGTATTGTTGGAGATGTTAGTGGAGAAGTTATTGTTGTTAGAGGAAATGGAAATAATGCAATAGCAAGTTTCACTCAAAAAGATTTAACAACATGGGAACATCAAGGAGATACTGTTAGTATAATTTATAGTGTAAGTGGAGAAACATTTAATGTTGCTGGAATTCCAGAAGAATATACTTTAATATATTATCCAAATACTGCTGGAGATGTTTTTGCAACAAATGTTGCTAATGCAATTGCATTAACTGAAGGTTCAAATGATATTGAAAGTTTACCAATTAGTTTAGATGATGGAGATAATTATTGCACAAATGGATTTAATCCAGATGCAACAGTTTGTGTTGGTGCAAAATTGTGGCTGATTCCTGGGACAAGTGAAAATGCTATGAATGACCTTTCAACTTGGACTAATGCAGAAAATTATCTATTTGAAACAGATCTAATAACATATACAAAACAATAAATAGATTTTAATTTATTTTTTTTATTTTTTAATTTAGAGAGGAGAAAAACAAGATGGAAAAATCAAATATAATATTATTCGGAGCAATAACATTTGTGCTATTAAGTATGGCTATAATTACTGCTTACTATGCAGGAGATACTATAGAAGTAGATTTAAATGAATTAGAAACATATACAAATCATACTATTGAAGGAAACACAAGTAATATAAATATTTCTGTAAATGATTTGATTGCTACAATAATTATTCCAGTTGATTATGAAGTTGGAGATTTTAAAATAACTTTTTATGGATATAAAAATAAAGTTGTTACTTATGATGGAAGTGATAATAGTGGTTCTGGTGGAAGCAGCAACAGTCAATCTTATACATGGAAAGGAGCTAGTCCAAAGAAAGAAGATGTAAATAAAACAGAAGTAATTACAGAACCTAAACCTGTTGATGAACCAGAAATAATTACCGAACCTGAAGTTGAAAAGAAAATACCTTTTTGGGTTTGGATTATAGTTGGGGTTTTATTTTTGATTGTTGTAATTGGTATTATAATTTATTTTAAAGAGGATATTGAAGAATCAGAAACAGTGGTTGAACTACCAAATAATTACAACGAGTGATTAGAAAACTTTAAAAAGAAGTAAGAATATTATATTGTTAGCTCTTCGGAGTGAGGTGAGATGATGGAAATGACAAATGAAAAATATGACGAGGACTATAGAAAATTAGAGTTCTTGAAATCAACTAATAAAAAATTACATATTAAAATTATAGCTGGAGCTGATAAAGGTTTATTTAGAAATGGTTTTATATTAGATATTTCTTTAGATAAGGGATGTTTAGTTTTTGTTGATGATGTTCTAAAAGAACTTCCATATTTATTTGAAGAAGTTGATATTCCAGGGATTAAGTTTTATACAGATGGAAAGGAGGTGAATAAAAATGATTGATGAAAATAAATTAGTTAATGATTTTCAAAAAGCTATGTGGGTTAATAATGAAAAAATAATCCAAAGAAACCTAAAGAAAGTTAAACCCTGTCATAAATTAGGATACTGTCCTTATGGTGCTATGGTTGAAGCTTTCCAATTAAAAAAGAAAAGGGATAAAGTTTCTTGTAAAGTATTTGGACATGATTGTCCTATGTTCTATAATGCTGAAGATTTAAGTGAATTTGGGGAAGGAAGAATCAAAGCAGAGAAGGAGGGGAAAGAATAATGGTATTAATATATCCCACAGGTTGGGGAGGCAAGCCAGATAAGATTGATGAGTTTAGTGCTAACTTATTTTTAATAGTTCATGGAGTTGGAAAAGGAATTACATATAAACAAGCAGCATTACAAATTGAGGAATTAGTTAAATGGAGGGAAAAGAATGGACAGAGCAATAAATAAAAAAACAGATAAACTTGTTCATGCTTTTGATGTTTTTAAAGATGGATCTTATCAAAATTTAATAAAAGGGGAATGGATTTCACCAAAAGATTCTATTCATAATTGGGATGAAATTCAAGAAGAAGATAGTTTTGTTCACTATGTTAAAGAAAAAAGATATACTAATTGGAAAGGAACAGATATTGTTAGCAGACCCCATTTTGCAGTATATCCAGGTTCTAAAGCAAAAACTGTTGGAGAAACCCCGGAACATAAAATGTTAAAAAATTGGATGTTTAATAGATTATATAAGGATGATTTAGAAATAATTTATTCCAAAGCAACTAAAAAATATAAATTTGATAATATTAATAAATTATCAGAATTAAAAATAGATTGGAATAATTATTCAGTTGAAGTTCCAATTAGGAGCAGGAAAAACTTACAAGCAGATATCCTTCTTCCATTTAAAAAAAAGCATGAGTTGTTAGGTTATGGTATTGTAATAGAAATACAATTATCAAAACAAAATAAAGAACAAACATATAATAGAAGCATAGATAGAGCAATAAATGGCTATTCAACAATTTGGCTTTTTGAAAATGATTTTGAAATTAATGAGGATGAAATAGAATTAAAATCAAATAAATTAAAAGTATTTAGTTTCTCTTCAGAATTAAAACACTCTGGGAAAAAATTTGCAAGAGAACTTAAAATATTAGTTGAGAATCAATGTAGATATTTAGATATTAAAAAAGAAGAACTCATAAAAAAAACAGAAGAAATAGAAGATTATAAATTAGAAATAATAGAAGAATTAAAGAAAAAAATTAATGGTTTCTTTGGTTATAAAATAAAAGAAATTAGTGAAAATTTTAATGAAGAAATTGCAAATAAAGTTCAAAAAGATTTCTTTGAAAAAAATGAGTATAAAATAACTAAATTAATTAATGATGGTTTAAAAGATTATATCAATGAAGAATTATTTAATAATATCACAAATAAATTAAATTTAGAAGATATTAAAGAAGAAGCTAAAAACCTTTTAAAAAATAAGATAGAAAATTATAAAATTTATAAAGAATTTATATCAGATCCTCCAAGATGTGGTGGATGTAATTCTAACTTAATTTTAGATAATGGACAATATGGTTTATGGTTAAAATGTCCAAACTATCCTTATTGTAAAGCAAAGAATTCTCACTCAATTCCTAATGAAATAAAGGTGATATTCAATGATAAAGATTAAGATAATAAAAGATACTGAAAAATGCAAAAGGGGGGAGATAGTCCAAGCATCTAAAAAGAATGCTGAAAGTTATGTTAAAAATGGTTATGCAGAATACATTAATAAACCAAAAGTCCTATCTAAAAAAACAATTAAAAAATTAATTGCAAAAGAAGCTAAAAAATTTAGAGATAAAAATCCAAAAGTAAAGAAAGCAATTAAGAAAGTTAGAAAGCAAAAAAAGATGGATGAGAAACCTAAGAAATTAGATACAGAAACTATTGGAGAATATATTAAATCTTGGGCTTCAATGGGTATGACTTTAGAAGTTATTGCCTCAATAAAAAAAGCATCTAAGAATTCTGATTTTACAATCCAAGAATTAAAAGAGTTAGTTAAAAAAGAAATTAGTGAGATTGAAAAACCTGTAGAAGAAGAACAAATTAGAAGTTTATCAGTAAGAGAACAATACTTAGAATATATCAGAGATAAAAAATGGGGGGAGGCAAGCGAAATTTTAGTTGATTATGTTTTAAAACATAATCACATCTATACAACTAAAGATGATAATAAATCTGAGATATGGGTTTATGAAGATGGAATATATACTGATCATGGAAAGAGTCAAATAAAAAAGATTTTAAGGAATTTATTAGGCACATGGTATTCTGTTTTTGTTTTTAATAATGTTATTGCAAAAATAGAACCAGATACTTTTATCAATTCACAAGATTTTTTTAGTGTTAATTATAAAGATGAGGTTCCTATTCAAAATGGGATATTAAATATCTTCACAAGAGAAATTAGCCCATTTACACCAACCAAAATATTTTTTAATAAACTTCCTGTAAAGTATAATCCAGAAGCAAAGTGTGAAAAGATAAATGAATTTCTAGAAACAATATTATCAAATAAAGAAGATAAAGATGTTTTTTATGAGATAGGGGGATTTACTTTACTAAAAGAATACACCTTTGAAAAAGCATTTATGTTCGTTGGGAACGGGCGGAATGGAAAAGGAAAGTCATTAGAATTATTAAAAAGAATGATTGGTGCTGAGAATTGTTATTCCCTTCCTTTATCTGCTTTGGATTCTCAAAATGCAGATGTTCATCAACTATTTGGAAAGATGATTAATATGGCTGGGGATATTGGTTCAAAGGATTTAAAAGATACTTCTATGTTCAAAGGATTAACTGGAAGAGATTTAATCACAACAAAAAGAAAATTCCTTAATGCTTTAACTTTTGAAAATTATGCTAAGTTTGTTTTTGCTTGTAATGATTTGCCGATGGTTTATGATACTTCAAAAGGTTTCTGGGATAGGTGGGTGCTATTAGAATTTCCATACTACTTTGCAGATAAAGAAGAATTTGAGAAAGCTACTGAAGAACAATTAAAATATTGGAAACTTAGAGATGAAGATATAATTAATAAAATTATTTCTCCAGAAGAATTATCAGGATTATTAAATAAATGTTTAGATGGTTTAGATAGGTTATTAAAAAATAGAAAGTTTAGTTCAACAAAAGGATCTGAAGAAGTTAAAAATACTTGGATTAGAAAATCAAATAGTTTTATGGCCTTTTGTATTGATTTGTTAGAAGAGGATTATGATACAATCATAACTAAAAAAGATTTAAGAAAAAAATATATGAGTTATTGTAAGGAACATAAAGTGTCTGGAAAATCTGATTTTGTTATTAAAAGAGTTTTACAAGAAATGTTTGGAGCTATTGATGATAGGCAACAAATATTTGAAAATTATGAATATGTTTGGAAGGGGGTTAAATTCAAATGTTAGGACTTCTAAGACCTCTATGGTTTTTAAATACCTATAAGAGGAGTGCTCCTATGGTTCGATAATAGAATAGGGTAGATGTCCTAACATTCCTAACATTTTACATATAAAAATGCCCCTTAAAACCTGCATCTGCTGCAAACACAGGATAAAAATGTCATTTGGAAACACAAAATACTGTAATAACTGCTCATTTTTTGTCCAGGATCTAAGAATGGAGAATAACAATCTAAAAAATAACCAAAAACATATGAAAAAAACTATATCTAACCTTAAGACTATGCTTAAAACTCATTTAAAGCTACACCACAAGCAAAACTCACACATCACATATAAATTATGCTCAACATTCGGTTGAGGGGTAATTCTAGTAAGGTATTTACTTGAACACCTCTTTTTTCCTGGCTAGACTTCCTATTTATTTAGGTTTTGGATAGAACCTTGTAAAGTTTAGTTGGGTTTATTATTAAATGACAAATCAAAAACAAAAGATTTATATAGTATTTTGATATCATAATATCATATGAAAGATGAATTTACAACAATACAAATTATGAAAAGCACCTGGCTAAGATTAAATCAAAGAAAAGCATATCCAAGTCAAACATTTGATACAATTATAAATAATTTATTTGATTATGAAATAGCGAATATACATTACAAAAAAAAAGGAGAGGATGAAAATGCAAAACAAAATAATTTATCTTAGAGCAATACTTCAAGATAAATCTAAATCAGCGATAGAAAAAGATGTGGCCAGAAAAGAATTATTAGAAATTTTAGGAGAGGATGATGAAACAACAAATACATAAAAAATTTTATTGTCCTGTAGATAAATATAAAACAATGTTTGTTGGGCATGCAGAAAAGAAAGGAACTTTCATATGCAGTTCTTGTCGCTATACCACATCAAATCCAAAAGAAAAATTAAAAGAAGATATATTTAATTAAATTATAGGAGGTTAAAAAACAATGGAAGAACAAAAAAGTGTAGGCGAATGGGATAGCTATATTAGCAATTTCCTAAAAGCAGTAGATGTTTCTAGTGAAGACCAAATTTTTGTAGTTGTTTCTGCAGAAGAAGTAGATAACAGGGATGAAAAAACTATTCGATTACATTTAGAAACTGATCAAATCAAATATACATTTGATTTGAATAAGACTAATGCAGTTTTCTTAAAAGATAATGGAATCAAACATCCTAAAGAAGTTGTAGGAAAGAAGTTATGTTTTAAGAAAGTTAATGTTCAAAATCCCCAAACCAAAAAAGAAGTTGAAGGATTAAGAATTTGCAAAGTAGAATAAATTATTATTAAACCCTCGCTTAGAGGGTGTTACAGTCGCTAGTTGACTTTATTCCGTAGCCAGGGACGGTAAAATAAATACCTGGCTCATAATCAAAATGGAGATAACACAACAAATAACACAAACAGCAAGTTGGGGAATAGGAATATTCTTTGCATTAATAGTTTTATATTTAGCAATTATACCCAAAGAAAAATGAAAAACTTAGAAAATAAATTACCAAAACAATGTATTCATTTAGAATATTGCATAGTTAGAAAAACATTTAGAGATAAAAATGAATACAAAAATTATTCATTAGAAAAATCAAAGGATTGTCAAACAGCAAAATTTTATTTAAGGTATCCTAATCATGAGGAAATGTTTATTCAAAATGAACAACAAACAACTTTTAAAAAAAATAGAATTTATTAAAGAAGAACAAAATAAGAATTGGAAAAATCTTATTTATGGAAAAGGAGATTTATATCAATCTTATGATGAATTAAATATCAAAGGAAAAAGAAATACTAAAAAAAGGATTAAACAATATGAATTAAAAAAATATCTTCATGAATCATTTGATATTTTGGATATAGGATGTAATTGTGGTTTTATTGATTTACAAATATCAAATTTAGTATTTTCTGTTGAGGGTGTAGAAATAAATCCTTATCTTGTGAAAATTGGAAATAAAGTTAAAGAACATTTGAATATTAAAAATGTTAATTTCCATAATAAAAGTTTTGAAGATTTTAAGGGTGATGGAGTTTATGATGTTATATTTTCTTTTGCTTCTGATGAAGTAGCAGATGGATTATCAAATTTAAGTTATGAAGATTATATTAAGAAGATTGTTTCATTATTAAATAGAGAGAAATATTTGTTTTATGAAAGTTAAGCATCTGATTTATTTAATGGAAGTTGGGATAAGAAATATAAAATATTAAGAAAATATTTTGAAGTTATTAAAGAAAAGAAAATTAAATCAAAATATCCAATTAATGCAAGAGAAAGAATTTTTTTAATATTAAAAAAAAGAGGGTGGTCATAAAATGAACACATTAAAAAAACTACAACCTTATCAAGAAAGACAAATTAGAAATAGAGAAATAGTAATTCCATTAGGAACATTTAGTGAATCTAATAAATTAAAAGATAAACAATTATTAGAAACATTAATTGCATTGGAAATTGTAATTGGAACTATTATTGTTGGATTAATAGTTAATTTATTAAAATGAAAAAACAAAATGAACTAAAACTATTGCAAGAACAATTTGAATCAGCTATTGTTGGTTGGAGAAATTCTCTTGAACTTTGTAAAGAAATGTCCAAACAAATGAAAATTAATTTCTTTATATCAATATTATTACACTTACTTTGGCTTTCAATAGGAATTTTATTTGGATTAAGT